>CANFOL010000010.1 GCA_947448695.1 Burkholderiaceae bacterium | reverse complement strand
TTCTAGAAGAGCGTTTGGTTTTAGGAATTTCCAAAACTACCGACTGAGAGTCTTGGCTTTGTGCGGTTGGAATGGAGTAATTAATCGTGTTTGATAAATGCTCATCCCCCGATTATGGTGAAGAGCCGACATTTTCAGCACACTTCAGAATCACTAACTTCACATAGAAAAGGTAAAATATTTTTATACCACTTAACAAGTCAAAAGTGATAAAAGCATTATTGGAGGCGCGAGAGGGAATCGAACCCCCGTTCAAAGCTTTGCAGGCTTCTGCCTAACCACTCGGCCATCGCGCCATTTGTGCGGAATAAAAAGGGAAGCTTTTGGCTTCCCCACATATTCTGGAGCGGGAGACGAGGCTCGAACTCGCGACCTCAACCTTGGCAAGGTTGCGCTCTACCAACTGAGCTACTCCCGCATATTTTTTGATTTCTAATACTACGAATTCAAATAAGTTTTATATTCTACCAAACTTTATTATAAAAATCTAGTTTTAACCTTTTTCAATGATGACTTGTTTAGCTTTTTGTAAATAATAAAACATGGACCATAGAGTTAATATGGATGCAACCATAATCAACCACTTGCCTACTTGACCACAATTAATGCCAAACAAAGGACCATCATAAAGTAAAAAACTAATCGCAATGAGTTGCATCGTGGTTTTGATTTTTCCTAAAAAATGGACAGCAACACTTGCCGAAGCTCCCATCAACGCCATCCACTCTCTCAGCGCAGAAATCGTAATCTCACGCCCAATAATAATAATAGCAACCCAAATCTGCACGCGATCAAAGTTGAGTAAAACGAGTAATGCAGCAGCAACAATTAGTTTATCCGCAACCGGATCTAAAAATGCCCCAAAACTAGATGATTGCCCCCATTTCCTTGCTAGGTAACCATCTAACCAATCGGTCGCTGCTGCTGCAATAAATAAAAGGGTTGCTAATAGGTTTTTATCAGCCAAACTAACTACTGTATCTGGAATGTAGTACATCCACACTAACAGTGGGATGACTGCAATGCGTAACCACGTTAGAAATATAGGAAAGTTAAATGGCATGCAAATTTATTTTGATTAAATAATACGAAAGCATACCATTAGTGTAATTGTTTATAAATTTGCTGGGCTAGGCTTGTAGAAATACCCTCTACTTGAGATAACTCTTCAATCGTTGCTCCAGCAACTCCTTTAATCCCCCCAAAGCGCGCTAACAACCTCTGACGACGCTTTGCTCCTATGCCTTCGATTTCCTCTAAGCGAGATACATTTCGCGTCTTTTGACGCTTGGCTCGCATGCCAGTAATCGCAAAACGATGCGCCTCATCACGGATTTGCGCAATTAACATTAAAGAGGCATTTTCAACCCCTAACTCTAAAGGCAGCCTGTCGTCAGCAAATATCAAGGTCTCTAAGCCAACCTTACGACCTTCACCTTTAGCAACACCTACAATCAGCCGTATATCAATACCTAATTCAGTGAGTACTTGCCGCGCAACTTCAACCTGACCCTTACCACCATCCACTAAAATAATATGCGGTACCTTATCAGCTGTTAACTCTTGAAAAGCCGCGTAGCGTCTTCCTAGAACTTGCCTCATCGCCGCATAGTCATCTCCAGGTGTAATCCCTTCAATATTAAATCGCCGATATTCTTTATTTTGCATCGCATGATTTTGATAGACCACACATGATGCTTGTGTTGCTTCTCCCGAAGTATGGCTAATATCAAAACATTCAATTCGGAGTTGCTCAGTATCCTCTAGACCAAGATGTAAGGTTTCTATGAGCTCCCTCGTTCGCTTACTCTGTCCACTATTCTCACTCATGCGTTTGAGCAACGATAGCTCTGCATTATCTTGCGCAAGTTTAAGCCAATGCCTGCGCTGTTCTTGTGGTTGTGTAATGAACTGAACTCTTTTTCGAATCCGCTCTGAAATCGATTCAAGCAAAACTTGCCCCTCTTCTCCCAGGTCGAGATTCATGACAAAGGTATTTGGCAACATTTTGATTGCAGATTCTGTTTCTAAAATACTTTCATCCAAATAGCGCTGCGCCATAAACGAAATTAAATAATCCTTTAATTCAGACTCGGCATCACCCTGTACCTTCACAACACTCGGAAAATAGGCATGATCACCCAAATGCCGTCCACCTCGCACCATTGCTAAATTGACGCACACCTGACCCATTTTTTCGACTACAGCCAAGATATCAATATTAGTTTGACCGTCTGCTGCAACATCCATCGATTGTTGTTGTAATACGCTGGATAAATCGGCAATTCGATCACGAATCGAGGCAGCCTGCTCAAATTCCAAGCTATCACTATGCACTAACATTTGTTCTTCTAAATCCTGCATCACACTGGAGTGATTACCTTCTAAAAAAGATACTGCCTTAGCAACATCTTGGGCATATTCTGAAGTTGGAATTAAACCAACGCATGGTGCACTGCAGCGATGAATTTGATGCAATAAACAAGGTCTACTACGATTTTTAAATACGGTGTCTTCACAGGTTCTTAATAAAAATACTTTTTGTAAAATTTGCACGCTATTACGTACCGCCCACGAATTCGGAAATGGCCCAAAGTAAGTATTTTTTTTATCCGTTTTCCCGCGATAAGAGGTAATCCTTGGAAATGCATGTCCGGTGATCATGAGATACGGATAAGACTTATCATCCCGAAACAAAATATTAAATGGTGGCGCTAATGCTTTGATTAAATTGTTCTCTAGAATCAAGGCCTCAGTTTCAGTTCGGGTAATAGTAGTTTCAAAATCTTCAATTTTGCTCACCATTCGCTCGATTCGTGGCGATAACTGTGTCTTCTGAAAATAGCTGGTAACGCGCTTTTTGAGATTTTTCGCTTTTCCTACATATAATATATTTTTATGTTGATCAAAAAATCGATATACCCCAGGAAGCTCCGTGAGTTCCTTGACTTTTTTCTGTAGTATTTCAAAGGTATTTTCAGACATGCGCTTTGATGTTTTCTGCCATATTGTTGATCATTTGGGTGATGCTGGTGTTAGTTTACGTTTAGTCAGGCGTCTTTCTTTGACCCACTTTACTTCTGGTGATCATTTTACGTCTTCTGACAAAGACTCCTTCCGACTCTTTTGTGATCAGCCTGAATTAATCAAAAAATTGGCTGGTGAGGATGTTCTTCGCGAGTTAATTACAAATGGCGTAGAAGTTCTGCCTTGGGAATCTGCTTCTCAATCACTCAGCAAGGAAATATACCCAGATGTGGTGATCGAAACGTTTTCCTGTGAACCACCTCAAGAATACCTGACTGAGTTAAAAAATATCCATACGCCTCTCATCATTAATGTGGAATATCTTAGTGCAGAACCATGGACGCTAGAAGCGCATCAACTCCCATCACCTCCCAGTCAGTCAGATGACTTACTAAGATATTTTTATTACCCAGGATTTACCCCGACTTCAGGCGGTCTGTTACAGGGCAAACTTCAGGCTATTGATGATCTAGAAGACCATATTCCAAGGTCTCTCGAACAAGTCTGGCGCCAACTAAGGCCAGCCTCAGACACAAAACGAATCTGTGTATTTACTTATGGTGGCGATAAGTTATTACGCTTACTTGATCAATTGCAGGCCAGTAATTTACCTTTGGATGTGATGTTTTGCGATGATCCAGCTATCAAAACGGCCCAATCATGGCTCGGCGAACCTCTAACCAACCCCATCTCCCGAAATCATTTGCAGTGCATTGCCATGCCGTTTATTCCGCAAGATGATTTTGATTGGCTTCTCAACCACTGCGATCTTAATTTGGTGCGTGGTGAGGATTCGTTTGTGCGAGCACAATTTGCTGGAAAACCTTTTATTTGGGATATTTATCCTCAAGATGTCGACGCACATCTAAAAAAATTAGATGCTTTTCTAGAGATTTACTTAAAAGATGCCAGTTTGAATGCTAAAAAAGCATTTTTGGGAGCCATGCACTGGCAAGAATTTTCCCATTGGTGGCCAGCTTTGCACCCGATGTCTCAACACGCCATAATATGGCGTCAAGAATTAGCGAAATCCCAAATCCATGGTGATTTAGCTATCCGTTTAAGAAACTTCATCCAAGAAAAATTAAAACAAGGTTAAAATACTAGGTTTGATATTCTAAGGAAATAAGACGATGAAAATCGCTCAAGATGTTCGAGTTGGAAACGTTGTGATGATTAACAACGAACCCATGGTAGTGCAACGTACAGAATATAACCGCTCAGGTCGTAACTCTGCCGTAGTCAAAATGAAATTTAAAAATTTGATGACCGAAGCTCCCAATGAAGGCATCTACAAGGCTGACGATAAATTTGATATTGTCATCCTTGAAAAGAAAGAATGTACTTATTCTTATTTTGCAGACCCGATGTATGTCTTTATGGACACAGAATATAACCAATATGAAGTTGAAGCTGAAAACATGGGTGATGCTTTGAATTATCTTCAAGATGGTATGACAGTAGAAGTCGTATTCTATGAAGGAAAAGCGCTTTCTGTAGACTTACCAACGATGATCGTTCGTAAAATTATTTATACGGAACCTGCAGTCAAAGGTGATACATCTTCTGGCAAAGTACTCAAGATGGCAAAAATTGAAACTGGCTATGAATTGCAAGTGCCTCTCTTTTGCGACACCGATGATTTAATTGAAATTGATACGCGTACCGGCGAATACCGTAGTCGTGCTAATTAATTCAATGTTTTAAAAAGGAGCCTAGGCTCCTTTTTTATTAAACTGCAATTAAGCCATAACTTTGTAGCAACATCTTCGCTTCCGAGTACTGTATCTCAAGTTGAAGTGTTTTCCAGTCGTATCCAGGATTCGATGGAAATAAACGAATTAAACGCTTTTTAGACATCGCAAATAATTTTTTATTAATTTGTAAATGCGCCAATAATTGATCAGCAAGTTCAGGACGATTACAAATTAAAACAGCATCACATCCCGCTTCAAGAGCGGACTGCGCACCTTGTACAACATTACCCATGACAGAAGCACCTTTCATGGACAGGTCATCACTAAAGATGACGCCTGTGAAATCCATTTGGCGCCGCAAAATATCTTGTAACCACTTTTTAGAAAAACCTGCCGGTAATTCATCAACCTGTGGGTAAATGACATGTGCAGGCATCACCGCATCTAAGGTAATATCTAAATCTAAATAGGGCCTTGCATCGTGTCTAAGAATCGTTTCTAAAGAGCGATCATCAACCGGAATATCCACATGAGAATCCGCTTGTGCAAAGCCATGACCTGGAAAATGTTTGCCACAGTTTTTCATACCAGCAATGAGCAAACCGTGATTTAAACTGCGCGCCAATATAGAAACGATACTAGACTCTACATGAAATGCCCGATCACCAATCACTTCACTATTACCGTAACCTAAATCTAAAACCGGCGTAAAGCTAAAATCAACACCACAGGCAAGTAATTCTGAAGCAAGAACATAACCAACGGCAGTTGCTGCTTTCATAGCTAATAGGGCTGTTTCTGCTGGTGTATGCACTCCCCTAGGAAGTTGTTTACCACTCCATAAATAACCTAACCGTTGCATGGCTGGTAAATGCGTAAAGCCATCTGTTTTACAACGCTGCACTCGACCACCTTCATGATCAATCGCAATTAATACATCTTCTCGAATCGCTTTAATTGATTTTGTGAGTTCAGTTAACTGTACTCTTGATTCAAAATTCCGGCCAAATAAAATCACACCACCAGTCAATGGATGACGTATTCTTACTTTGTCTTGCTCATTCAGAACCAAGCCCTCAACGTCCAAAACTACTGGACCTGGTGAGTAATTTTTCTTTTTCATATCAATATTTTCTATTTAATAAGTTCAAACTCAAAACATACTATCAAGCAATCCCTGAATAACTATGAATTTTTATTCATTTTTGGTCACAATCACCACCGCGCTAACCATCTCTACCTCATCAGTGATCGTGACATGTGCTTCCCACTGGCGTTCTTGCATCAACGTCGCTAGAGCACCACTGTAGGTTAAGTAAGGCTTACCAGTGGCATCATTGAGTGTTTGTACAGATTGCCATGTCATAGGGAATCGCATCCCTAAACCAATCCCCTTAGAAAACGCTTCTTTAGCAGCAAATCGTGTGCATAAATAAGCCATTCCACGTTTGTGGTTACGCTCTTTTCTAGCCAAAAATACTAGATATTCTTGTGGCCCTAAAATCCGCTGAGCGATCCGCCCCCCCGTTCGTTCATAGGTCTTCACCATTCGCTCGATATGTAACAAATCATTACCGATACCTACGACCATGTTTGTCCCTGCGCGCGAGTAGTTAGCATTAAGGATTTCATATCGGCAATGGCAGTTTTCCAACCTTTAAAGATAGCCTGAGCAACAATGGCATGTCCAATATTTAGCTCAGCTATCGTTTGTATCTTTGCAATCGGAATCACATTCGCTTCGTTTAAGCCATGCCCTGCATTTACTCTTAGACCTAGTTCGTGTCCGTAATACGCCGCTTGCTCAATTCTTTCTAACTCAGCTCCTACTTGATCAGGGTCAGCATCAGCATAGCGCCCGGTATGAAGCTCTACTACGCCAACACCAATGCTAAGCACAGCCTCTAACACTTGCGGGTCAGGATCGATGAATAATGACACACGAATACCACTCGCTTGAAGTTGCTTGACTGCTGATTCAACTGTTTTTAATTGCCCAAGAACATTCAACCCACCTTCGGTTGTTACCTCTTGACGCTTTTCAGGAACTAAACATACATCGTGAGGTGCAACCCGACACGCAATATCAATCATCTCACTAGTTATTGCACATTCAAGATTCATTCTAGTCTGAATGAGGGGCCTTAGCCTGAATAAGTCATCATCCTTAATATGACGTCGATCTTCACGCAGATGCAAGGTAATTAAGTCTGCACCAGCCTCTTCTGCTTCGATCGCCGCTCGAATAGGGTCAGGATAGGGTGTTCCCCTTGCGTTACGAAGGGTGGCGACATGGTCAATATTGATACCTAATTCAATCATGTTATTTTTCATCATAGCTTTTTTAAGTCAATGAGTATTTGCCGGGTTGTTAGAACCTGATCTTGTAAGTGTAAGCTTAATAAAAATCGCATAAGAGCTTTACTTAAAGAAACGGTCTCTTGATCATCTAATTGCGCTTGTGCAAGCTGTAATAAATGCTTTCCTTGCAAAACCGGCCAATGTCCCGGCTCCTGACCTGTCGATGGCCTGAGACCCCGCTCTGGTTGATATACATAATGCACCTGAGGATCCAAAAAATCCCCAGTATCTTGGCAATAGTCTAGCGGTGCACAAAATCCGGTTTCTTGTAATAAAAAGATTTCAAATGGCCTTAGAATCTTTTCATAAGACCCGCTTGCTTCAGACAATTTTGCAATGGTTGTATGGTACTGATCATATAAATTTTCGTGGGCATCTTCACGCGCTAAAAATTTAACGATTAATTCATTCATATAAAAACCACATAATAAGGCATCACCCACTAAGGGTACTACGCCTCCCATCCATTCGGATTTTGTCAATGTTTTCAGTTCGTTTTTACCAGTCCAATGGACTTGCAGTGGCTGAAACTGTTGCAAAACGGGTCGCAAACTAGAGTGTGGCCGCTTAGCCCCTTTGGCAATTAAAGCAACCCGCCCATAATCTCGCGTAAACACATCAAGAATCAGACTAGTTTCTTTATAGGGAATAGAATGCAAAACAAAGGCAGGCTCGTTTAAAACCCTCATAAACTACTCTAAGCCTTGCTCTCGCAGTGCTGCTTGATCATCTGCCCAGCCACGTTTAACTTTTACCCAAGTTTCTAAAAATACTTTTCCGTCAAAGAGTTTTTCCATATCAATTCGTGCTTCGGTGGAGATACGTTTTAAACGCTCCCCTTTCTCGCCGATCACCATGGGTTTATGGCTGTCACGATCTACTAAAATAGTTGCAGCAATACGGCGCATCTTTCCATCCATATGAAACTGATCAATAATGACTGAACTCGCATAGGGCAGTTCTGCTCCTGTATGTCGAAATACTTTCTCGCGCAAAATCTCAGCCGCTAAAAATCTTTCACTACGATCGGTTAATGTATCCGCATCATAAATCGCTTCACGCTCTGGTAAATACCCTTCCAAGGTATGCATAAGCCTAGCCACATCATTTGGATGCTTCGCCGTCATCGGAATGATCTCTGCAAATTCGAATCGGGATGCCATCTCCTTAATAAACTCTAGCAAATAGTAATCTCGATCGGATGGAGTAGTTGAGTGACTAGCGAACACGTCTAATTTATTTGCGACTAAGATAACAGGAACTTCGCCTTTTAACATCTCAAGTACTTGCTCATCGTCTTTTGAAAAATTTCCAGCTTCAATAACAAGGCAAATGACATCAACATCACCTAGGGTGTTCGTGACAGTTCGATTCAGAGATTTATTCAATGTACTAATAAAATGTGTCTGAAATCCTGGCGTGTCTAAAAAAATGAATTGCGCTGTTGGCGTAGTGTTAATTCCAGCAATTCGATGACGTGTCGTCTGCGCTTTTCGGGAAGTAATACTAATTTTTTGACCCACTAGGGCATTGAGTAAGGTGGATTTGCCCACATTAGGTCTACCAACTAACGCAATGGATCCGCAGCGAAAAGTCATCTCTAAGTCCGAAGAGTTAAGTTGAGTTGCTCATCACCTGAACTTGGATCTAAAATACTTTTTTTCTTCCGTGATGATTGTTTTTTTGTCGGTTGACCACTTTGCGGTAAGGCTTTTTGTGCTGCAATGAGTGCCAATTTGGCAGCAGACTGCTCAGCCGCTCTTCGACTAGCACCTGCTCCCGATACATGAATATTTAAGCTCTCCACTACACATTCAACTTCAAATTGTTGATTATGAGCAACCCCTGTTGTAGCGATAACTTGATATACAGGGAGTGGTAATTGATGACCTTGCAAATACTCTTGCAACAGGGTCTTATCATCTTTTCCTAAGGTTTTTGGATCAACGTTTTCAAGAATTTGTGCATATAAGCGTCGTAATACTTCTCTGACTTTTTCAAATCCTGCTTCAATAAAAATAGCCGCAATAATTGCTTCTAAAGTATCTGCCAAAATCGATGGTCGTTTGAAACCACCACTTTTCAACTCCCCCTCACCAAGTCGTAAATAATCAGACAAGGATAAGCTTTGCGCAATTTCATAAAGTGCTTGTTGCTTCACTAAATTAGCTCTAACACGAGATAAATCTCCCTCGTCTAGCGCTGTAAATTTTTCAAATAAAATTTCAGCAACAATGCAGTTCAGTACAGAATCACCCAAAAACTCAAGTCGTTCATTGTTTTTTTTACCATGACTACGATGTGTTAAAGCTTGCATCAATAAGTCATTTTTCTCAAACTTATAGCCTAGACGCTCTTGGAGCAACGTTGTATCGATGGTGATCCGAGAGTTCATTTAATGAAAGGTTCCAATCCGTTTTAAATCACTAAAGTTCATCCAAATGAAAAATGCTTTACCAACTAAATTCGCCTCGGGAACAAATCCCCAATAACGCGAATCTAAACTATTGTCACGATTATCACCCATCATGAAATAATTTCCTGGTGGTACTTTACAAACAAATCCATCAAAGCTGTACTGACAATTAGACATATTCGGAAAAACGTGGTCCGGGACAAAATTGCTTGGAAAACCACTAGGCCGCTGAGGGTCATTTTCAATCATATGCGCAGAACCACCACCTACATCAACTGGAAAAGATTCTTGCAAATGAATCGGTCTTAAATTTTGTGGGGTCATATTTTTGATGAAATCACTCCGCTCGTCATAGCCTACTTGAGGAATAAACATCATATTTTCGTACTTAAAGGCCTGACCATTCACCGTTAAATGTTTATTCTTATACTCCACCACATCCCCAGGAACCCCCACAACACGCTTAATGTAATCAACGGTTTCATCTACAGGGTATCGAAAAACAACAACATCACCTCTTGCTGGAGAACTTACTTCAATCACTTTTTTATTCCAAACTGGAAAACGAACACCGTAGGTATATTTATTGACGAGTATGAAGTCTCCAATTTGTAGGGTCGGAATCATTGAGCCCGATGGAATTTTAAATGGCTCAAAGAAAAAGGAACGCAAAATAAAAATAAACGCAATGATGGGAAATAAGTCCGCCGTAAACTCTAACCAAATCGGCTTTTTATCTATCCCAGCTAACTGTCGTTGTTTCGCAAAATATAGCTTATCTAATACCCAAAAAATACCGCAAATTATAAAAAGACCCAATAAAATCTTTGCAAATTGCTGACCAATAATTGCCCAGTAACTCATTTATCCTCCACCTGTAATATTGCCAAAAATGCTTCTTGAGGAATTTCGACATTACCTACTTGCTTCATTCTCTTTTTACCTGCTTTTTGTTTTTCTAATAACTTGCGCTTACGCGAAATGTCGCCACCATAACATTTAGCCAAAACATTTTTACGTAAAGCTTTCACGTTTTCACGGGCAATAATATTACTGCCAATCGTCGCTTGTATCGCTACGTCGAACATTTGTCTTGGAATAATCTCGCGCATTTTAGCAACCACCTCACGACCTCGATATTGACTATTCGTGCGATGCACTATCACCGATAAAGCATCTACCTTATCGCCATTAATCAATATATCAACTTTGACTACATCAGAGGGGCGATATTCCTTAAACTCATAATCCATCGAGGCATAACCTCTAGATATAGATTTAAGACGATCAAAAAAATCCATCACTATTTCTGCCATAGGTAATTCATAGGTCAATTGAACTTGTCTACCTAAATATTGCATATTGGTTTGGATGCCACGTTTACCAGTACATAGCGTGATCACTGCACCAACATACTCTTGAGGCATATACAAATTTACCGTTACGATGGGCTCAAAAATGGTGTCTATCTTGCTAGGTTCTGGCATTTTGGATGGGTTATCCACCACAACTCGTGATCGATCAGAAAGCTCTACTTCATACACAACAGTAGGCGCTGTTGTAATTAAATCCATATCAAACTCGCGCTCTAAGCGCTCTTGCACAATTTCCATATGCAACAAACCCAAAAAGCCACAACGGAAACCAAAACCTAAGGCCTGTGATACTTCCGGTTCATACATAAGAGACGCATCATTGAGCTTGAGTTTCTCTAAAGATTCTCGTAATGCCTCATATTGATTAGCTTCAACCGGATATAATCCAGCAAAGACCTGAGGCTTTACTTCTTTAAATCCTGGAAGTGGCTCTGTAGCAGGAGTTTTACCCTGTTGCCCAGGCGCATGGGTAATCGTATCCCCTACTTTGGCCGCTTTTAACTCCTTGATGCCCGCAATAATAAAGCCTACCTGCCCAGCAGTTAGCTCTGTTCGATCAATTGATTTTGGAGTAAAAACTCCGACATGATCAACTAAATGGGTCGAGCCATTCGCCATTAATAAAATTCTATCTTTGGGTTTGAGTGTGCCATTTTTGATTCGAACTAACATGACAACACCAACGTAATTATCAAACCAAGAATCAACTAATAAGGCCTGTAAGGGCGCTTTAGGGTCACCTTCTGGTGGTGGAATAGAAGCAATCAAGCGTTCAATGACGTCCTGGACGCCTAACCCAGTTTTGGCTGAGCATGTCACTGCATCGGTCGCATCTATACCAATAATGTCTTCAATTTCTTGCTTGGCTTTATCAGGATCTGCTGAAGGTAAGTCAATTTTATTGAGAACAGGAACGACTTCTACCCCCAATTCAATCGCTGTATAACAATTAGCTACGGTTTGTGCCTCTACACCTTGGGAAGCATCCACCACGAGTAAAGCCCCTTCACAGGCAGAAAGAGATCTGCTGACCTCATAAGAGAAATCAACGTGGCCAGGCGTATCAATCAGGTTGAGATTGTATATCTGACCATCTCGAGCAGGATAGCTAAGCGCAGCCGTTTGGGCTTTAATTGTAATCCCTCTTTCCTTCTCAATATCCATAGAATCAAGGACTTGCGCTTCCATTTCACGATCTGAAAGCCCGCCACAGAGTTGAATTATTCGATCCGCTAAGGTCGATTTGCCATGGTCAATATGGGCAATAATGGAGAAGTTTCTGATATTTTTCATGAATTCCTAAAGGCGCCTTGCCGAAACATGACACCATGTCATGCTGCAATAAGACGTCTGTGCTCTATTGTAACGGTTTAAGATTTGCGAGGCGTATCTATCTCAACAACAGGGACATTGAGTTCACGCGTAACTCCCTTATGCCAAACCAATAAACGCACTCTAGTTCCTGGCTTGACCTCGCTGACAGTCCTAGTTAAATCAGCACCTTTTTCAATATCTTTATCGTTGATTTTTAAAATGACATCGCCCACCTCAATGCCCGATTGAGCTGCAGGGGCATTTGGATCCAAACCACGTATCAAAACACCTCTAGGTCTGCCAATAAAACCAATACTTTCAGCTAATTCTTTATTGAGCTCGGTAATCGTAATGCCAATCCGTCCTCGCACAACACGGCCATTTGTTCGCAAAATATCAGAAATCCGAATTGCCTCATCGATGGGAATAGCAAAGGAAATCCCCATAAAACCACCAGACTTACTGTAAATTTGTGAATTGATACCAATTACCTCACCACGAGTGTTAATCAGAGGTCCACCGGAATTGCCAGGATTAATCGCGACATCAGTCTGAATAAATGGTGTAATACTGTCGTTGACTTCACGCCCTTTAGCTGAAACAATTCCAGCACTGACGGTGTTATCAAACCCAAAAGGTGATCCAATCGCAAGTACCCATTCTCCAACGCGCACCTTAGATGACTCGCCAATAGGTAATTTGATTAAATTACTCGCGTCAATTTTCACTAATGCCACATCGGTTTTAGGATCCGAGCCAATCAGCTTTGCTTTAAATTCACGCTTATCCGTCAATGTGACATAAATCGTTGTGGCACCTTCAACCACATGTGCATTGGTAAGAATAAAGCCGCTGCCATCAATGACAAATCCTGAGCCTGTTCCCCGCTCTTGCTCTTGAGACTTTGGGCCTGCTTGATTAGGAGATTTTGGTTGCTGCTGCTGTGGTAGTCCAGGAATTGGAATACCAAAAAAGCGGCGTAAAAATTCTGCCTGATCTTGTGGTGTAATGTTTGAAGGGACTTGATAAACGGTTACGCGCTCCGTAGTACGAATATTGACTACTGCAGGACTTGCTTTTTCCACTAAATCAGCAAAATCACCAATGACTCGCCGATTCGATTGCGCAGCCTGAGAATTTTGAGGGTCAATCGAGGTAGTAGATGGGCTTTGAGCATAGCTAAATGACACACCAGCCAAAAATATACAAGTAGTGAGTATTTTTCTTAAACACATAAAACCACTATGCATAGCAATCATTGAAAAAAGATAATTAAATTATTGATAATTATGTATTTTAAAGTCTTTTAAAAACTAACGTGCCGTTCGTGCCACCAAAACCAAAGTTGTTTTTCACAGCAACATCGATTTTTAAATCCCTAGCGGTATTCGCGCAATAATCTAGGTCACATTCAGGGTCTTGATTAAAAATATTAATTGTGGGGGGAGACTTTTGATGGTGTAAGGCCAGTACCGTAAATACAGCCTCTAGTCCACCGGCCCCACCCAATAAATGACCTGTCATTGATTTTGTAGAATTAACAACTACCCGCTTGGCATGATCACCTAAAGCGGCTTTGATTGCATCAGTTTCATTTTTATCTCCCAAAGGAGTCGAAGTACCATGTGCATTAATGTAATCAACCTGATCGAAATTAATGCCAGCATCTTTTAATGCGTTGATCATGCATCTTCTCGGTCCATCCATGTTAGGAGCAGTCATATGATAAGCATCACCACTCATACCAAAGCCAACGAGTTCAGCATAGATTTTTGCGCCACGAGCTTTGGCATGCTCATACTCCTCTAAAACCATGACACCACCACCCTCCCCAAGAACAAAACCATCTCGGTCTTTGTCCCAAGGACGTGAAGCAGTTAAAGGGTCATCATTTCTTGAAGAGAGTGCTCTTGCAGCCGCAAAACCACCAATTCCTAGTGGGGAAACAGTTGATTCAGCACCACCAGCAATCATCACATCAGCATCACCATACTGAATTAACCGCGCCGCAAGACCTAAACTGTGTAATCCGGTGGTACAAGCAGTTACCGCACCCAAATTAGGCCCTTTAAGACCCAAGTTAATGCTCAAATGACCAGAAATCATATTAATGATCGAACCCGGAACAAAGAAAGGAGAAATTCTTCTAGCACCACGCTCTACATACTGCGTATGAGTTTCTTCAATCATTGGCAAACCACCAATGCCTGAACCAACAAGAACCCCACAACGCTCCGCATTTTCTTCAGTGACGACTAGACCACTATCATTGAATGCTTGAGTACCAGCTGCAACGCCATAATGGATAAAAGTATCCATATGCCTAGCTTCTTTAGCAGAAATATAATCCTCAATTTGAAAATCTTTGACTTCACCAGCAAAATGAACTGACAAATCAGAGTGATCAAATTTCGATATCGTGGCAATACCTGACTTGCCAGCTAGAATATTACCCCAAGCTGTAGCGACAGTATTACCAACTGGGCTTACTAAACCTAAGCCGGTTACGACAACCCGGCGTTGGTTTCTTACAAAAGACACTATGATTAACCTTGTGCTTTTGAAGAAGCGAAATCAATAGCTAATTGAACAGTAGTGATTTTCTCTGCTTCTTCATCAGGAATCTCAATGCCAAACTCATCTTCTAAAGCCATAACAAGTTCAACGGTATCAAGTGAATCAGCGCCTAAATCATTCACAAATGATGATTCGTTTTTAACCTCGGCTTCTGTTACGCCTAATTGCTCGGCGACGATTTTCTTAACTCGTTGTTCAATATTGTCCATGCGTTCCCTCCAGGGATGTTGTTAAATTAAAAAGTATTTTATCAGTTTCGTAAAACATTATGCGAGATATAACCCACCATTCACATGCAAAGTTGTTCCTGTGACATATCCCGCTTGATCAGATGCCAAAAAAACCACCGCATTTGCTACATCATCAGCAGTTCCAAGTCTACCAAGAGGAATATTTCCCTTCAAAGTATTCTGTTGCTCTTCTGATAAAGCTCGTGTCATATCTGTGTCAATAAAGCCCGGCGCAACACAGTTGACAGTAATATTTCTACTGCCGATTTCGCGGGCAAGAGATCTACTCATACCAGCTACCCCCGCTTTTGCAGCAGCATAATTAACTTGACCAGGGTTACCCATATGCCCAACGATCGATGTGACATGAATGATTCTGCCACCCTTGGCACGCATCATCGGCCTTAAAACCGCACGGCTTAGACGAAATACCGCCGATAAATTGGTTTGAATGACCTGATCCCAATCTTCATCTTTCATTCTCATAGCAAGTTGATCATGCGTAATTCCCGCATTATTCACTAAAATATGTAGACCACCAAAATCTTTCACAACAGCATCAATGATGTCATCACAAGCTTTAACATCGGTAACATTTAACACCATTCCCTTGCCAGCGGTAAATATTTCTGAACTTTGTGCTAGAACCTGAGTTACCGCCTGTGCACCTGACTCCGAAGTTGAGGTACCAATGACGGTCGCACCCGATTTTGCAAGCTGTAATGCAATCGCTTGACCGATACCACGCGATGCTCCGGTGACGAGTGCTACCTTACCTTGTAATTGAACATTCATATTATTTATTTAACTCTTCTGCGACTTGGAAAATACTTTCTGGACCAAAAATATTAAAAATCTTTAAGTCTGAATTAATACGTTTTACCATACCAGCAAGCACTTTTCCAGGACCACATTCCACAATATGAGTTACTCCCTGACTAGACATGTACTGAATCGACTCTACCCAACGGACTGGGGAATATGCTTGACGAATTAAAGTATCTTTAATGCCAATAGGATCATCCATCACGGTAACATCTACATTATTTACGACGGCAATGCCAGGTTGGGTAATGGTCAATTGACTTAAATAATGACGCAATTGGTCAGCCGCAGGTTTTAATAAACTCGAATGAAACGGTGCAGATACTGCTAATGGTGCCACTAACTTGGCACCAGCAGGTTTAGCTTTAGAACAAACATCATCAACCGCCTCTTTATCCCCAGCAATCACTACTTGACTAGGTGCATTAAAGTTAACAGCCTCAACAATTTTACCGGTGACAATCTGACTAGCACGACATAATTCGATAACTTCTGCATCACCCATACCAATAATTGCTGCCATGCTACCAGCCCCAACAGGAACTGCTTCTTGCATGGCTTTTGCACGAAATTGGACAAGTGGTACCGCATCATGAAATCTAATTGCACCTGCTGCAACGTAGGCGGTGTACTCACCTAAGCTATGACCCGCTAACATACTCGGGACAGCCCCCCCTGCTGCTAACCAAGCACGATAAATAGCAATCGCACTAGTTAACATTACTGGCTGGGTGTTCTCAGTTAAGGCCAAAGTTTCAGGAGGCCCGGCATGAATCATTTGTGCAAGGTCATACCCAATGGCATCACTGGCCTCTTTGAGAGTGCTAGCAACAACTTGATCGGCACCAAATGCATCCAACATCCCAACAGATTGGGATCCTTGCCCAGGAAAAACAAAAGCAATTTTTTTATTCATAAGTATCTATTTTATTAGTAATTTACCCTAAAACCGAATGCAAGCAGCACCCCAAGTAAATCCACCTCCCACACCCTCTAATAATAAATGATGACCACGTTTAATTTTGCCACTTCGAACGCCCGCATCCAAGGCTAATGGAATAGAGGCAGCTGAAGTATTTCCTTGTTCTACCAAAGTGACAATCACCTGATCAAGCGAAATTCCTAGTTTTTTGGCCGTAACTTCCATAATACGAATATTGGCTTGATGAGGAATTAACCAATCAATTTGAGAAGATGTTAATTGGGCTTTCTCTAAAACCTCTATCGCCACTTGCTCAAGCACTTTAACCGCCAACTTAAAAACAGCCTGTCCATCCATCTTTAAAAATGCCGAACCTACTAATCCACCAGCATTCGTATTGCCTGGTACACATAAAATATCTCGGTAAGCACCATCTGCATGTAAAGCACTACTTAATATGCCTGGTTCATTACTGGCTTCAAGCAACACCGCTCCAGCGCCATCACCAAACAAAACACAAGTGGTACGATCTTGAAAATTTAATATTCTTGAAAAAACTTCGGCACCAATGATTAAGACTCGCTTGTTCGTGCCTGAACGAATGAGCGCATCAGCTAAATTAAGTCCATAAATAAATCCAGAACATACCGCCTGAACATCAAAAGCAGCACAATGATTTTTGATGCCTAATTTATCTTGAACAACGCACGCAGTACTCGGAAATCCACCTAAATGGTCGGAAGTGGATGTCGCCAAAATAATCAAATCAATGCTTTGTATATCAATCTGCGCCATCTCAATCGCTGCTTTGGCAGCATGCACAGCTAAATCACTGGTCATTTGATCAGGGCTGGCAAAACAACGGTTCTTGATGCCACTTCGGGAATAAATCCACTCGTCGCTGGTTTCAATACCCTGCAGTTCAAGTCGCTTAGCTAACTCGTCATTAGTTACCTTATTCTGCGGTAAATAACTACCAGTTCCAATAATCTTTGCAAATGTTGTCATAGGTTAAGATTTTATCTCGACATTTTCTAAAGATGATGAAAGAACTACTTTTGGTATAGTTGTCGATTGAATTTGAGCATGTTCAAATGCTAGTTCAATATTTTCTACCATTTTATTTTTAGCTGCTTCATAGGCTCGAACTAATGCCACATAAAAAGCATACTTATCGGCTGAGCCATGACTTTTAATCACTAGACCTTTTAACCCTAACAACATCGCACCGTTATAGGCTCTGTGGTCTACACGTTTACGAAACCTTAATAAAATCGGCAATACTAAAAAAGCTAAAAATTTCGTTAATAAGGAGCGACTAAACTCTTCTTTGATCATTTGTGAAATCATACTCGCTAAACCTTCACTGGTTTTTAAAGCAACATTTCCAACAAAACCATCGCAAACCACAACATCTGTAGTTCCTTTGAAAATATCGTTACCCTCTACGTTCCCGTAAAAATTGAGCTGACTTTGTCGTAATAACTCACCTGCCTGTTTAACAACTTCATTACCTTTAATAACTTCTTCACCAATATTTAATAATCCAATCGTCGGACTTGGTTTGTTATCAATCACCCGTACCATGACATTTGCCATTTGCGCAAATTGCAATAAATGAATCGCTTCACAATCAGAATTTGCCCCCAAATCTAGAACAGTAGTTCCAGTTCCTTTTTGATTTGGCATTCTTGTAGCAATCGCGGGTCGATCAATGCCTTTAAGAGTCTTCAGTAAGTATCTGGATATCGCCATGAGAGCCCCCGTATTGCCTGCAGAAACGGTCGCATCTGCATGCAGATCCTTCACCTGCTCAATAGCAACGCGCATCGATGAGTCTTTTTTGCGACGAAGCGCAACTTCAATCGAGTCGTCACTACTAATCACCTCAGTCGCTGAAACTACTTTGATTCGATTTTTTTGTTCTGCGGAAACTTGTCTGAGGGCTTTTTGTATAGCAGCCTCATCCCCAACTAGAATCACTTGGGTGTCTTCAAAATCTTTTAATAGATCTAAGCAAGCTGGAACGGTGACCGATATGCCATGATCACCACCCATTACATCAACGGAAATAGTAATTGTCATATCGAGAATTAATGAAAATAAGACGACTCACGTCGACTTACGATGCATATGAATTCTTTAGGAGAATCCATTAATGAGTTCAAACCCGAAAAGGTTCAGCAACAAATTAATCGTTTTTAGTCTTAACTACTTTGCGACCACGATAGTAACCAGTTGGGCTAATGTGATGGCGCAAATGCGCTTCACCAGTCGTTGGCTCGATAGCCAATGAAGGCGCTACTAAAAAGTCATGGGCACGATGCATGCCACGCTTAGATGGGGATTTTTTATTCTGTTGGACGGCCATAGTTATTAACTCCTAAACAATCCAAAATTTTAACACTTATTTATTAAAAAATCTAATCCTTTTAAGCCTTAAGCATCAAATTTCAGCTTTTTGAGGCTTGCAAATGGATTTTTAGGTTCATTTTCTTCTTCGTGACGGACATTTCCCTCCCTACTAGGAGCAATGCCTGGAATATAAATCATTTTGGAGTCACATACTTCAGGCGGATGCTTCGGTATTAATGGTAGATTAAGCAAAATTTCATCTTCAATTAGTTCAAGTAACTGAAATTGATGACTAGTTAACAACGCATCTTCATCATCATTATCAAGCGGGAAATTATCCACCTCCTCTAATGATTCTTTCATGACAAATTGCGAATCTATATGCAATTCATCTGAAAAAGCCTGCAAACATCGCTGACACTCAAGAGGGTATGCCAAGTCCAAAATCAGTTGAATTCGATACAGCTGACCTCCCCCAGGTAATTCATCAATCCAAGAATGTAGCTCCCACATCAGACCTTGCTCAGAAAATTCATATTCTGCAAACCGCTTTTTTATTTCGTCAACAATCCGAGGTAATTCAGTCAATTTCAAAAAACCTTTACCATGTACTAATTGACCTGACTTAAAATCAACTTGAGAAAGGGAAGATAAACTTGCGTTTAATTCTTTAACTGGCATATTTTTTTGAGTCATTATTTTTTCTTAAGAATCCGATGAAAGATCAACCACCACTTATTCTAGCCTCTTCTTCGGTATATCGAAAAGAATTATTAGAGCGCTTACATATTCCTTTTATATGTATTTCTCCAAAAATTGATGAATCTCAGCTTGCTCAGGAATCTACGGATGAACTCATTGAGCGTCTTTCTCGTCAAAAAGCAGCCGCAATTGCACAAAATCATCCAAATGCTTGGATTATCGCCTCTGATCAAGTAGCTGACTTCAATGGTCATGCCATCGGTAAACCAGGAACTCACGAAAAAGCTTTAGCACAACTCAAAATGATGCAAGGCAAAACCGTCGTTTTTAAAACTGGTTTATGTTTAATGCATATTCAAACTGACCGCTCAATCTATTTATCAATTCCTACCGAAGTTAGTTTTCATGATTTAGATGACGCTACTCTAGAAAATTATCTACATACAGAACAACCCTATGACTGTGCTGGAAGCGCTAAATCAGAGGGTCTAGGAATCAGCTTATTATCTAAAATTAAAAGCGATGATCCAACTGCATTAATTGGTTTACCTCTGATCGCACTTTCAGGACTTTTAAGATCAATTGGTTATTCAATGCCAGCTTCCAAGCCAGCGATGAAGTCAACTTTATGAAAAAAGGTCAACTCTTTTTAGTACCCAATACGCTTGGTGAAGAGAATCGTGATTTGCAAATCGCACAAGTTATCCCACCGCTTGTAGCTCAAACCGCTGCACAATTAGATTGCTGGATTGTTGAGAATGCCAAAACCGCCCGCTCGTTTTTAGGTGCAGTTCATAAAATTACCCCTTTACGTATTCCTATTCAAGAAATCAAAATGACGCAGTGGCGAGGCCCGAGCTCCGAGGTCTCCCCAAAAGAATTAATTACACCCTTACTACAAGGTCATAATATGGGTTTGATGTCGGAAGCAGGACTGCCGGCAATCGCTGATCCAGGAACAGAAATCGTTGCACTAGCCCATCAACTAGGGATTCAAGTGCGACCACTGACGGGCCCTAATTCATTAATGCTGGCTTTAATGGCCTCGGGAATGAGTGGTCAACATTTTTCTTTTCATGGATACTTACCAATTAAGGGTCCTGATCGTCAAAAGAAACTCAAGTCTATCGAACAAGATTCGAAAGTGAATCATTCTGCCCACCTTTGGATTGAAACACCCTATCGAAATTCATCCATGCTACTGAGCCTAACAGAATTTTTACACTCGCAGACACAACTTTGCATAGCAATTGACTTAACGCTTGACAGTGAACAAGTCACTCGACACTCTATCGAGGATTGGAAAAAATTAGTTCTCTCTAAATCTCCCCAATTACCACAAGATTTCGATCGCCGCCCAGCTGTTTTTGTTTTACAAGCCTAATTACTTAATCGACATCATTTGCATCGCCTGCGCAAAAGCGGTTCCAAATGAGGCACCAAATCGTTTGGCAATGCGCTCAGCGACATTTTCGGTTTGTGAATAATCAATCATGTCTTTTTGACCAATCACATCTTTAGCCACAAAATCCATCGTACCGATCTCATCTGCAATTCCAATCTCAATACTGCGCGCACCATTCCATACCATCCCCGTAAACAAATCACTATTTGGTTTTAATCGATCCCCACGCCCCTTTTTGACGACCTCAATAAACTGTTGATGTATCTCATTGATCATGGTCTGTAATATTTCACGGTTTTTAGGATCTTGTTTTACGAATGGATCCATCATGTCTTTGTTTTCACCCGCGGTGATAACCCGTCGTTCAACGCCTAATTTATCCATCAGACCATTAAATCCAAAACCACTCATAATGACCCCAATGGAGCCAATCAAACTTGCTTTATCAACATAAATTTTTTCTGCAGCAACAGCAATGTAATAACCACCAGATGCACATATATCCTCTACTACAACATACAAATGTTTTTTAGGATGCTCTTTTCTTAAACGCAATATTTCATCGTGAATCATGCCAGCTTGAACTGGGGAACCACCCGGACTATTAATCTTGACAATAACTCCAACACTATCTGGATTTTCAAAAGCAGCCTGAAGGGCTGCATTGATATCTCCCGCATTAGCTGGGGTATTGCTCGCTATCTCACCTTGAATATTGACTAAAGCAGTGTGTTTACCAAGAACGTTACTGGATTTATTTTTGAATGGATTAAAAAAAGAATATAGTGCAAACAAAAATAATCCTAACCAAATCACACGCCAGATTGTCTTCCACCGTCTTTCAATTCGCTTATCTTTTAAGTTTTCATTTAGCAAGCTTTCTAATGCTTGCTTTTCCCAAGTTGTCTCTTCACTCATATACTTTCCTTTTCATTTTTTTGATACTTTAACTGAACAGTATGTCTCTTAATTCTGTTACATAATCAACGCATGCAATTGGTGAATGTACTAAAAGCTCTTCTTTCGGGTGAGCACCATAAGCAACTGCAATTGCATCAACGCCTGCGTTTTTAGCCATTTTCAAATCATGTGTTGTATCACCAATCATGAGTACTTTATGAGGCGGCGTACCCCACTTATCGAGGAGTTCGAGCAGCATTTGAGGATGAGGTTTTGCACGTGTTTGGTCTGCTGTCTTGGTATCATGAAAAAACCCCTCTAACCCATGAAAACGCAAAGTCCGATCCAGTCCATGACGAGGCTTACCTGTTGCAACTGCCAATAAATGACCTTTCATTTTTAAATCCTCGAGTAATTCTCGAATCCCGTGAAACAAAATTAATTCATGATCTTGACTGAGATAGTAATGACGAAAACGCTCTAAAACTAAGGGGTAATCTCCTGGATGTAAATTGGGCAAGATCATCTGAATCGATTCCTGCAATCCGAGTCCAATCACGTGGCTCGCTTGGGCATCCGTAGGTATTTCTAAATCTAAATCTGCGCAGGCTTTTTGCATACACTCTACAATCGTTGGCGTGGAATTCATGATCGTTCCATCCCAATCCCAAACAATCATTTCATACCGTAAATTTGCTGTCTTCATATCTTAACTACCTCTTGAGTATCTCCCAATGGATCAATCGAAAACCCTCCAGGTAAAGGAGCCTGTATTTGAATTTTTTCTTTGGAAGATGGATGTGTAAAGACTAAACGAAATGCATGAAGCATTAGTCGTTTGACATTAATTTTTTTATCAAGCTCAGAATTTCCATACTTATCATCACCAAGAATGGGGTGCTCAATATGCTGCAAATGGACCCTAATTTGATGGGTTCTTCCTGTTTTAAGAATCGCCTCAGCAACAAAACACTGACCCTGATGTGAGGCTCCGAGTTGTTTGATGATGGTATAACTCTCCTGCCCACCCTGGTCAACTCGAACTCGTCGTTCACCATTTGGCAATAAGTATTTGTGTAGCGGGAATTTCAAAGAAACATGCCCCTGTCCACCTTTAAATTGACCATGTGCCACTAATATATATCTCTTATCTACCCGACCTTCACGGATTTCCTCATGCATGGCGGTTAATGCACTCCTTTTTTTCGCTAAAATGAGCACCCCGGAGGTATCTCGATCTAAGCGATGAACTAATTCTAGAAATTTCAACTCCGGTCGAGCCATTCGTAAAGCTTCTATTAATCCCAAAGATACCCCCGAACCACCATGCACCGCTAAACCTGAGGGTTTATTGACAATTAATAAATGGGCATCCTCAAATAATATCGGCATCTCCTCGGAGATCTTTTTAGCCGAATAGGCAATTTTTACATCTTGAGAAATATCTTCACGATATGAAACTCTAATAGGGGGTATACGTAACACATCCCCCACAGCAATTCGAGTCGTAACGGTTGCCCTTTTCTTGTTTACCCGTACTTCACCTGATCGAATAATCCGATAAATGTGGCTTTTAGGAACCCCTTTTGCCCATTTAAGCAGAAAATTGTCTAATCTTTGCCCCTCTTCTTCCTCTGAAATGGTAATTTGACTAACGCTAGATTCAGACATGAAGAGACTTTATAAATTATTTTGTATATATATGTGGGAGTTTTACTAAAAACAATGACTTTGCAATATAATCGGCACTAGTGCATCAAAAAACTACGGTTGCGACGAATCCAAATCAGAATATTTCCAACTGTTTTTTACTGTAATTGCACTAATTATAGCTAGGGAAGGCATTTTCCCCAAGGTAGCTCCCCCCTTGTTGAAATGAGGAGCAGAAATTGAAAGCTCTTGTAGAGCATAAGTGTAAGTTTGACAGATATTTTTGTGAACGCCAAGTGGCCTTTAAGTCCTAGCGAGCATGCGAAGTAGTTAGTTTAATAAGATATAAGTTATTAAATATAAAAGGTTTTTGGATATGGGTTTCATATCCATCTAGTAAACCTTCCGGTTACCGTATCTTCGCCCTGTTGAATCTTCTTTTGCTATATAGCTTTCTGAAAAGGAAACTGTTATGAAAAGAATGTTATTTAACGCAACCCAACAAGAAGAATTGCGCGTTGCGATTGTCGATGGACAAAAATTAGTCGATCTCGATATCGAAGCTGCAGGCCGTGAACAAAAAAAGGGCAACATCTATAAAGGTGTCATTACCCGAATTGAGCCTTCACTAGAAGCTTGTTTTGTGAATTATGGTGAAGAACGCCATGGTTTTTTACCTTTTAAAGAAATTTCACGCTCTTATTTCGTTGAGGGAATTGATGTTAAAAAGGCAACGATTAAGGACGCTCTAAAAGAGGGTCAAGAAATCATTGTTCAAGTGGAAAAAGAAGAACGTGGTAATAAGGGTGCTGCTTTAACAAGTTTCATTTCTTTAGCTGGTCGCTATTTAGTATTGATGCCTAATAATCCTCGAGGGGGTGGCGTTTCTCGACGTATCGAAGGTGAAGATCGCCAAGAACTTCGTGAAGCAATGGCTGGGCTAGAAATTCCAGATGGTATGAGCATTATTGCTAGAACCGCTGGTATCGGTCGTGATACGGAAGAGTTGCAATGGGATTTAAGTTATCTCATGCAACTATGGTCAGCAATTGACTCAGCAGCTAAGTCAAATCAAGCGCCTCTGTTGATTTATCTTGAATCAAGCCTCGTTATTCGTGCGATTCGCGATTATTTCCAACCAGATATCGGTGAAATCCTCATCGATACCGATGATATTTTCGAACAAGCCCAAGCATTTATGTCAGTAGTAATGCCTGACAATATGCCAAAGGTCAAACGCTACCATGAGGATGTTCCTCTCTTTTCGCGTTTCCAAATCGAGCATCAGATTGAGACTGCCTACTCTAGGACGGTTAATCTGCCATCTGGTGGAGCAATCGTTATTGACCATACCGAGGCTTTAGTTTCTGTAGACGTCAACTCAGCACGTGCAACTCGTGGTTCAGATATCGAAGAAACAGCAACTAGAACCAACTTAGAAGCAGCTGATGAAATTGCTCGTCAAATGCGTCTTCGCGACTTAGGTGGACTGATTGTGATTGACTTCATTGATATGGAGTCCGCAAAGAGCCAAAAAGATGTTGAAAATCGCATTAAGGATTCTCTCAGACATGATCGTGCCCGCGTTCAAACTGGAAAAATTTCTAAATTTGGCTTGATGGAACTTTCTCGTCAACGTCTGCGACCGGCTTTATCAGAGGGTAGTCATATTACTTGCCCACGTTGTACTGGTACGGGTCATATCCGCGATACAGAGTCCTCAGCACTGCAAGTATTACGGATTATTCAAGAAGAAAGTATGAAAGAAAATACTGCCGCAATTCACTGCCAAGTACCGGTAGATGTTGCAGCCTTCTTATTGAATGAAAAACGTTCAGAAGTGATCAAAATTGAAACTCGTTCAAAAGTAAATGTTCTATTAATTCCGAATAAATACTTAGAAACTCCCCACTATAAGCTCGAAAGATTGCGTCATGATGATCCAAGATTGGATCAAAATAAAGCAAGCTATGCAATCGCTGAAGAAGTGGCAAAAGAGATGGAAGAAGATACGATTGTTAGTAAACGAGCTGAGGAAATTAAACCTCGTCAAGTTGCTGCAGTTCGTGGCATCACTCCAAGTCAGCCAGCGCCGATCAATCAACGCGCTGAACAAGCAAAAGTACAAGCACCGACAAATCCTAATCAAACGATGGGCTTTATGAGCTTTATTAAACGCATCTTTGCTGGGACTCCTGCTACACCTGAGCCGGTTGTGGTGACAACTCCACAACCTACATCTCGCCCTGCTCGTAGGCAACCTCAACGACGTGGACGCCCTGATCAGCAACGCCAACAAGATGCTCAACCAAGAAATCTTGAAAATCCAGTAGACGCAAGCTCAAGTACTTCTCCGACTGAGACCAATCAAGCGCAGAAACAAAGACGCGGTCGTAACCAACGTCCAGAACAAGAAAAATTGACTGAGACAACTTTACTGAATCAAACAGAGCCTACGCAGGTGTCCCCAGAATCTAAGGAAGGTAGCGAAGAAAAACGTCGTTCACGGAATCGTCGTAATCGCAATCGCAATAAAGATCGCTCAGACCGTAACGATAAAACTTCTGAAACATCTGAACAGCTTGTTTTGATTGAACAAATGACTGATACGAGCACTAACTCAGTCACTCAAGAGAGTTCAACTCCTTTGGTGATCAGTTCAGTATCTACAAACCATGCTGAGCCTTCAACGTCTGCGTCTATGACTGCGGCAGTTTCGCAACCAACTATTGCACCTGTTCATGTTCCTAAAGTTCCCGTTGCATTACCAACCGTTTCCATGCAAGCTTTAAATCGTGAACCGCTAGAGGCTGTCTTATCTCATGTTGGTTTGGTCTGGGTGGATACCAATCCAGAACGACATCAAGAAGTGCTTCGTCAAATTGAAGCTCAACCAAAACAATTGCATGTTCCCCGTGAACCAAAACCATCTTCCCCACCTCATGAAGGACCTATGATTTTGGTAGAAACTGGTGGTGCTGAACGAGTTGTTCATTAACGCATAAGTTTGATATTGGAATGAAAAAAATCATCCCAATCTCTGCTTTGGATGCCCTCCAAAGTCAAACGACCAATGCACCTCTACCATCTGTTTTAAATCAACCCACGGGAGTCTTACAAGACTCCCGCAGTAGATTACTTCATGACTTAAGGATCTCAGTAACGGATCGATGTAATTTTCGTTGCCCCTACTGCATGCCGAAAGAGATTTTTACAAGTGACTACAACTACCTCGGTCAAAAAGAATTATTGAGCTTTGAGGAAATTACACGTCTTTCTCAAATATTCATTGCTCATGGGGTCAAAAAAATTCGACTTACTGGTGGAGAACCCCTTCTTCGTAAAGGGATCGAAAATCTTGTTAGGATGTTGTCTCCATTACAAACTCTGGAACAAACTCCGATTGATCTGACACTAACAACCAATGGAAGTCTCCTTAAAAAGAAAGTTCAAGCTCTTAAAGATTCAGGCTTAAAACGTATTACTGTTAGTTTGGATGGTATCGATGATGTCAGCTTTCGGAAAATGAATGATGTTGACTTTGCGGTCAGAGATGTTTTAGACAGTATTGAGGCTGCAGTACAAGTTGGATTCGAATCTGTCAAAGTTAATATGGTCGTGAAAAAAGGTGTCAATGATCACGAAATATTACCGATGATCAAACACTTCAGAAATACGGGGGTCATCGTTCGCTTCATCGAATACATGGATGTCGGTAACACGAATGGCTGGCAAATGAATGAAGTGCTGCCATCCCGTCAGGTGATTGAAAAGATTCAAAATCAATACCCATTAATTCCGATTGACCCCGACTACCCCGGTGAAGTCGCGCAACGTTGGAAAATGTCCGATGGTAGTGGTGAAATTGGCGTCATATCCAGTGTCACCGAAACCTTTTGTCATACCTGTACACGCGCTAGAATTTCGATGGAGGGTAAACTATTCCTCTGCCTATTTGCCAATCAAGGCTATGATTTAAAAGCCTTACTTCGCTCAAATGCGAATGACCTAGCAATCTCGAATGCCATTGCTCAGATTTGGCGCTCTCGAAATGATCGCTATTCCGAACTACGCACCGAAATTCAGCAAGGTAAAATCTATCACCCCAAAGTTGAAATGTCCTATATAGGGGGATAAAAATCATGGATAAATCATTGATTGAAGGTTTGATTTTATGTGGTGGTAAGGCCCAAAGAATGGGCGGTCAAGATAAAGGTCTTATTGAGCTCAAAAAACAAGCGCTGTTTGAACACAGTATTGAACGACTCGCTCCCCAAGTCGGCTCTTTGATGCTCAATGCGAATCGCAATCAAGGGCAATATGCACAGTCAAACTATGCCGTCTATGCAGATACTTACTTGGATTTTTCTGGTCCACTAGCAGGTTTTCATGTAGGCCTGAGTCACTGCAAAGCCCCTTATTTAGCAATTGTGCCATGTGACTCCCCATTGTTTCCCAAAGATCTTGTAGAGCGTTTGTTTATCAGCCTACAATCCCAACAAGCCGATGTTAGTTATGCGGTCACAAAAAACACCATCAGTCAACAAAGTCAATCTGTTTTTTGTTTAATACGAAATGGTTTAAAAGATCATCTCAGTCATTTTTTAGATCAAGGTGAACGTAAAATCGATCGTTGGTTTCATCAACTCAATTATGTTGAGGTACTTTTTCCTGATGAATCTGCTTTTGCAAATATAAATACTCCTGAAGACCTCCTCAAGATCGAAAGCTTGATGTCGTGAAACCATCTTTTCCTGATACAACTCAATTTCAAGAACAATGGCGAACGCAACAAGGTGGTGATCTTTTTAATCCAAAAGCACTACAAATCGATGTTGCAAAAGAGTTTATGCGCTCCTACACGCATGATTTTCGTATCAATTTAGGTGGTGAAACCATTCCCCTCGAGGAGTCTTTAGGACGAGTTCTTGCAGATCCAATCATCGCAATCATGAATGTACCTGCAGCAAATAATTCCGCCATGGATGGCTATGCTTTCTCCTCAGCAATCTTAACCAAGCGATCTAGGGTTGAACTTACTGTCATCGGCAAACAAATGGCTGGGCAAGCGAGACAACAAGAGTTACTCAATCAATTTGATCCTCATAGTCACTGTGTGCGCATTATGACTGGCGCAATCATGCCGTCTTGTTGCGACACAGTCATCCCACAAGAATTGGCAACAGTCAATCCCCATGGAATTACATTTGATGCTTCAAAAATTGCAGCAGGTGACAACCTTCGATTGCAAGGTGAAGATATTCGTTTAGGTGATGAGGTTTTACACCCCGGACGAATTCTTCGACCGAGCGATCTTGGTTTAATTGCCTCGATGGGCTTTGCTACTGTCAAGGTCAAAAAACGGATTACCGTAGCCTACTTTTCAACAGGAGATGAGGTGACTCCTCTGGGACAGGAGATTCGTGAAGGTGCTTTATTTGATAGCAATCGCTATACTCTTCTAGGTATGCTCACTCAATTAGGTGTGCAATTAATCGATTTGGGTATTGTCCGCGATGATCCGATTGCGCTGCAAAAAGTATTCTCAACAGCAGCAAATCAAGCCGATGCAATTATTACCTCAGGTGGTGTTTCGGTTGGTGAGGCCGACTTTACAAAAAAAATCATGCAAGATCTAGGCGATGTTGCTTTTTGGACTCTAGCCATCAAACCCGGACGCCCAATGGCCTTCGGCAAAATCAATACAACAGATTCATCAGCCGTTTTATTTGGTTTACCAGGTAATCCAGTTGCTGTCATGGTGACTTTTTATCAGTTTGTGCAAGATATCCTGCTCTACATGAGCGGTGCCAACCATACTCCAAATGTATTTCGTGCCAAGTTCGATGGTATTTTTACCAAAAAGCCTGGCCGCACTGAATTTATTCGTGGCATTTTAAGTCGTGATCCATCTGGCGACCTTTGGGTGAAGCCACATGGTCATCAAGGTTCTGGAATTCTTCGCTCAATGAGTGAAGCAGACTGCCTGATTACTCTATTAGCAACTCAATCACAAATATCTCATGGTGAACTGGTAGATATCTCTGTGATAAATTGTTTAATCTAATATAATTATTTTTTTTTAATATTATTAATTACAGAAACGCTTCTTTATGACAAGCAGTAAGAGAGAAATCATATCCGTAGATCCAATGCACACAGCCAAAACGCTTGTATTGGTTTATATGTGTTTCTCACTTCCAGTCATTGGCTTATTTTTTATTGATGCCTACCTTCGCTATGGTGAAATACCCTTATTCGTAGTCTTATATGGTGTATTTCTGAACGTTGTTTTAGGCTTTGCAGTCTTATGGCTGGCCTGTAAAGTCTACAACTGGGTCGCTGCAAAATTCGGTGGCATCGAACTGGATCTCAAAGAAATACCCGAAGACCACTAAATCTTTACGATTTTCCTATTTCCATAAATCAGTATTAATCAAATTTGGCGGTTGCTGGTGATTGAGACCCGCGATCAAATTATCAATGGCTAAATGCATCATCGCAAGACGGGTTTTTTGGGTAGCACTACCTATATGTGGCGCTAATACAATGTTAGGCACTTCTAATAATCCCGGGTGAATATTGGGCTCCCCTTCATAAACATCCAAACCAGCAGAGAAAATAATCTGATTTTTTAGAGCATGAATTAACGCATTCTCATCCACAATTCCACCTCTAGCAATATTCACCAAGGTTGCAGTAGACTTCATCAAGGCAAGTTCTTTTTCACCAATAAAGTGATGGTTTTCTGGCACATAAGGCATGACCAACATCACATGGTCAGCAGTTTTTAATAACTCTTCTTTGGTCACGTAAGTGGCTTGACACTCTTTCTCTATCTCCTTCGGAAGTTGCCGACGGTTATAGTAAATAACCGTCATTCCAAAAGCTAAAGCTCGTTTTGCAATCGCTTGTCCAATCCGCCCCATTCCCATAACCCCTATCGTGGAATGATGAATATCCATACCCATCATGCCACCTAAAGACCAGTTCTGCCAGTGACCTGCGCGTAACCAATGCTCACCCTCAGAAAGTCGTCTAGCAGCCGCCATCAGTAATAGAAACCCCATATCCGCGGTGGTATCAGTTAATACTTCTGGAGTATTGGTGGCTAAGATGTTTTTTTCTGTCAGTAATTGAATATCAAAGTTATTAAAACCCACAGCTATATTGGAGACTATTTTTAAACGATGCGCCTGGCTCAAGGTTTGAGCATCTATTTTTTCACTACCGGTCACCAATGCTCCGTCAACATGTGCTAAGCGTAATGACAAATCCACCGGACTTAATGGGACTGACTGATCGTTGTAATCGACTTCCGCAATCGCCCTTAACCGCTCCAAACCCTCTGGAAAAATCTGTCTTGCTACAAAAATCTTCGGTTTTGACATACTTGAGGCCATACACTTTTCTCCAAAAACGGCTAAAAATTCATTGTAGTGGAAGCAATAATGACTTCAAAAATATGTGATTATTTACTGAAAAGGTAATTAATCTATCTAAGTGAATGAAAATGAAGTAATTTATACGGTAAAATAAACTTTTCAATGCTTAACTTTATTACATCATGACTTACGTTGTTACAGAATCTTGCATTAAATGTAAATACACCGATTGTGTCGATGTGTGCCCCGTGGATTGCTTTCGCGAAGGCCCTAACTTCTTAGTCATTGATCCTAGCGAGTGCATCGATTGTGCTGTTTGTGTCCCTGAGTGCCCAGTGAATGCGATTTACGCTGAGGATGATGTTCCAGGTGATCAACAGCACTTTATCTCACTAAATACTGAACTATCGCGTTCATGGAAATCGATTACTAAATCAAAAGACTCTCTACCAGATGCTGAAGAATGGAAAGACGTTAAAAATAAGCTCGATCAACTCGTTCGCTAATTTTTTCCAAGCATATTTTTTTAGGAGTTTTCGGTGCTAGATTTACACTCTTCACCTTTAACATCCATCATTGAAACTGAAGCAGTTATTGTTGGTGCTGGCCCTGTTGGACTTTTTCAGGTTTTCGAACTCGGCCTTTTAGAAATCAGCGCACATGTTATTGATTCTTTGCCCGTTGTCGGTGGACAATGTGTAGAGCTCTACCCTGACAAACCTATTTACGATATTCCTGCTGTGCCTGTTTGCACAGGTCAAGAACTGACCAATAATTTATTAAAACAAATCGAGCCTTTTAAACCAAGCTTCCATCTAGGTCAGGAAGTGGTCGAAGTTAAACAACAAGATGATGGTAGGTTCTTGGTCGTTACATCTAAAGATACTCGATTTTTAACTAAAACTATCTTCATTGCTGCAGGTGTGGGCTCGTTCCAACCGCGCACTATTAAAGTTGAAGGTATCGCACAATTTGAAAACAAACAACTCTTTTACTACGTAAAAAATCCCGAAGTATTCTTTGGTAAAAATATCGTGATTTGTGGGGGTGGGGATTCCGCGTTGGATTGGGCTCTTAACTTCGTTGGCAAAGCTGAAAGTGTGATTTTGATTCACCGTCGTGATGGCTTTAAAGCTGCTCCCGCGTCGATTGCAAAAATGCGAGGGCTTTGCTCTGAGCACGAAATGCAATTCGAAGTAGGTCAAATTACCGGCTTTGAAGAAAAAGGCTCCACTCTTTCTGAAATCAAAGTAACCGGTGCAGATGGTGTTACTCGTAGAATACCTCTTGATATGCTTTTGGTCTTTTTTGGCCTCTCCCCTAAACTCGGTCCGATTGCAGATTGGGGGCTCGTTATGGAGCGTAAACAACTCCTAGTCGATACAGAAAAATTCGCGACGAACATTCCAGGCATTTATGCTGTCGGGGATATTAATACCTATCCCGGTAAAAAGAAACTAATCTTATCCGGTTTCCATGAAGCGGCTTTAGCGGCTTTTGCAGCTAAAGAATATATGTATCCCGATAAAAAAATACACCTACAATACACAACGACATCTCCTAAACTTCATAAAGTACTCGGCGTCGAAACCCCTACTTTTGACTAGGTTTTAAGGTTTTTAGGCTTGATTGTCATTCAAACTGGTGTATGGTTTAGGTATGTCTCCTGAATACGCCGCCCTGATTGATAATTTAATTGCAATCATCATTATCGACCTTGTTCTTGCAGGTGATAATGCGATCCTAATTGCTCTAGCAACTAAAAATCTCCCTACCAACTTACAACGCAAAGCAATTATGTGGGGCTCGGTTGGTGCAATTGTGATTCGTACTGTCATGACCATTTTGGCTGTGCAATTGCTAAAGATTCCTGGCCTAAGTGCCATCGGCGGTCTTGCCCTTCTCTATATTGCTTATCAACTGATTACCAACAGTGGCGATGATCACGAAGAATCGGGGTCAGTCACCTTTTGGGGTGCAATGCGTACCATTATCATTGCCGATGCGGTGATGGGTGTAGACAATGTTCTTGCCGTTGCGGGTGCGTCTGAGGGCAACATATACTTGGTAGTCATTGGTCTGCTCATTAGTATCCCGATTGTTGTATTTGGTAGTCAACTTGTTTTGGGACTTCTACAAAAATATACTTGGCTCATCTATGTAGGTGGCGCCGTGCTCATCATTACTGGTGTAAAGATGGTTGGTCATGAAAAACTTCTAGATCCTTGGTTTAATGAAATCCTTCATCCTTATAATGAATTTTTATTGATGGCAGTCTCTCTAATCTTGATTCTAGGGCTTGGGATGCGGGCAAGAAACAAAAGTTCTGAAATAAAATCGCACTAAATATTCGCATGTTTTTGGTTTTCGCCTAAAATAAGCCATGGATTCTTATTTACATCTGATGCGCCACGTTCTCGATCATGGCGTCAAAAAAACCGATCGAACAGGTACCGGAACTTTATCCGTCTTTGGGCACCAAATGCGTTTTGATTTGGCCAAAGGTTTCCCAATGGTTACTACCAAAAAACTCCATCTCAAATCTATCATCTATGAATTGCTTTGGTTCCTCAAAGGAAGCACCAATAATAACTGGTTAACTGAGCGTGGCGTTTCCATTTGGAATGAATGGGCAAAGCCTGATGGTGAATTAGGCCCTATTTATGGCTATCAATGGCGGTCTTGGCCGACACCAAGCGGTGCACACATCGATCAAATTACTCAAATTATTGAACAAATTAAAACAACTCCCGATTCTCGTCGGATTATTGTCTCTGCTTGGAATGTGGCGGATATTCCGTCAATGGCTTTAGCGCCATGTCATGCGTTTTTCCAGTTTTATGTTGCCGATGGAAAACTGTCTTGCCAACTCTATCAACGCAGTGCAGATATTTTCTTGGGAGTTCCTTTTAATATCGCTAGTTACGCTTTACTAACCTATATGGTGGCACAACAAACTGGTCTTGAAGTGGGTGATTTTGTTTGGACTGGGGGCGATTGTCATTTATATTCGAATCACCTTGAACAAGTCAATTTGCAACTCACCAGAAATCCACTGCCACTTCCTCAGCTAGTCCTGAAACGTCAGCCCCCGAGTATTTTTGATTATGAGTTTGAGGATTTTGAAGTCGTGGGCTATGAATGTCATCCTGCTATCAAAGCTCCTGTAGCCATTTAATTTTCATGAAAATCATTATCATCGTTGCACGCTCCACCCAAGGTGTGATTGGACGTGATAATGAATTACCTTGGCGCCTACCTGCAGATCTTAAGCATTTCAAAAATGCTACCCTTGGCCACCCCATTATTATGGGTAGGAATACTTGGGAGTCTTTAGGGCGCCCCCTACCCGACCGTAGAAATATCGTCATCAGTCGAACTCCAGGATTCTCAGCCGAAGATGCCGAAACTTTCTCTAGCCTTGAAGATGCTCTATCTGCCTGTGAGACCTCTGATCAGGTATTTATTATTGGCGGTGCTCAGGTCTATGAACAAGCCTTGGAGCTTGCAGATGAAATGATGATTACCGAAGTTCAAATCGATGTGGTTGGAGATGCTCACTTCCCAGAGTTTGAGGAAGATGATTGGCGGCTCAGCCATTTTGAAGAACATCCTGCACAACCAGATCCTAAAAATGCTGGAAAAGAATTTCCAGCATTTGCTTTTGTTACCTACTCTCGAAAATAAAAAATCTAATTTTTATCTTTTCAACAATTCAATAGCTTTTGTAAGTTCTTGAGGATGAATCCTCTGGTAATTTTTTACGATCCACCAATCATCATTTCACGAATGAGCATAGATCCACACTCTTTGGTACCCCTTGTCAAAACATCAGAACCAATGGCTTCAATGTCCATAAACATTTGTTTGAGATTGCCCGCAATGGTGATTTCTTCTACGGGATATTGAATCTCGCCATTTTCGACCCAATAACCGAATGCTCCTCTAGAATAGTCACCCGTGACGTAATTAACACCTTGCCCCATTAGTTCAGTGACAAGAAGTCCGCGCCCCATTTTTTTGGCTAAACCAGATAAATCATCACTCGGCTTGGTTCTAGAACTGATCATTTTCAAATGATGTGCTCCCCCAGAATTTCCTGTGGTTTGCATCCCTAATTTGCGAGCTGAATACGTAGATAAAAAATAACCTTTTACAACCCCTGAGGAAACTACTTGTCGGGCTTGTGTCTTAACTCCCTCATCATCAAATGGCGTACTCCCGCTCAGTCTTAAGCGATGTGGGTCTTCATCAATCTGAATATGATCGGCAAAAACCTGTTTTCCAAGGCTGTCTAGTAAAAAACTTGAGCGACGGTATAAGGAAGCACCCGAGATTGCCTGAACAAATGCCCCGAGTAAACCAATAGCAACCGGGGCTTCAAAAATCACTGGACACTTTTGAGTAGGTATTGGCTTAGCTCCAAGTCTTGACAAGGCTCGCTGAGCAGCGTAACGACCAATCGCTTCAGGATCAGCAAGTTCTTGCGGTAAACGCGACGTGGAATACCAATCATCGCGTTGCATGGGTGCACCCCTTCGAAGTGATGCACTTGCGATCGGGGCACAGGAGATGTAATGCCTAGAAAATGGATACCCTGCTAAAAATCCACGGGATGTACCCATCTGAAAATGGGTTTGATTCGCCGCAATAGACGCCCCATCGCTATTCGTAATCAAAGGACTCACGGCAAAGGCTGCAGATTCTGCGCGTTTGGCAATTTCGATCGCATCTTCAACGGATAAATCCCATGGATGAAACAAGTCTAAATCTTTAGGATTTTTTTCTAATATCTCTTCTTCAGCCAATCCAGAAAATGGGTCAGGAGCGGTATATCTTGCAATATCATAGGCCGCTTGAATCGTACGCTCTATTGCCTCAGGAGAAAAATCACTGGTGCTTGCATTGCCACGCTGTTGTCCAATATAGACGCTAATCCCTAAGGATTTATCAACACTGCGCTCAATCGTCTCCACTTCACCTCGTCGCACGGATACTGAGAGGCCATGGCCCTCTGATACCTCAACTGCAGCATCAGTTGCCCCTAGCGATTTAGCACGGCTGAGGGCATCTTTGATGATTTCTTGGAACTCAAATGCGGAATAAGTAAAAATATTAGTAGTCATTCCCTTATCATAGCGATTATTTGTATCAACTATGAAAATCATTATGAAAAATACTATAAATCCAACTCAAATTCGTATCGGCTTAGTCTCTATCTCCGACCGAGCCTCTATTGGGGTCTATGAAGATCAAGGAATTCCTGCACTTGAAAAGTGGTTAATTGGCGCTTTGACCACGCCATTTACCTGCATCACTAGACTTATCGCGGATGAACAAGACCTCATTACTTCAACCCTCATAGAACTAGTCGACGTCGAGCAGTGCGATCTGGTATTAACCACTGGTGGAACTGGGCCTAGTCGCCGCGATGTAACCCCAGAAGCTACTCTTGCAGCCGCTACCCGTGAAATGCCCGGCTTTGGTGAGCAAATGCGCCAAATCAGCTTAAAATTTGTACCAACAGCCATACTTTCTCGTCAAGTGGGCGTCATTCGTGAAATCGACAATCATGCCGCCCTCATCATTAATTTACCCGGACAACCAAAAGCCATTGCAGAAACCTTAGAAGGTCTCAAAGATGCCGATGGCAAAGTAATGACATCAGGTATCTTCGCTGCTGTTCCTTACTGTATTGATTTGATTGGTGGACCCTATATCGAAACAAATGAAGCTATTGTCAAAGCGTTTCGACCAAAGTCAGCTTTAAAGCCCAAAAACTAGTTATAGCTATCTTAAATTTTTTTTACCCAGTTCTCTACTTTTAAGCCTGGAAAATTCATGAAGTCATTTTCATTATTAGTCACCAAAATTACTCCCAAAGAAGCGGCATGAGAGGCAATTAATTTATCCAATGCATCTCTTGTACGATCTTTATAAATTGCTCTTAGAGGCCCATAAGACCTAGCTGCCTGATGATCAAAGGGCGCGACAAGAATATCTTCTAATAAGCTAGAAAGAGCCAATCGATTTCTTTTTTCAAATTCCTTACCCTTTAAGCTAACACCAAACTCAAGTTCAGCAAGAGTAATTGCTGAAATGACAATCTCTCCAACAAAAAAATCTTGAAAGCGCTCCTCAACATCTGGTAATTGATTCTTCATTAAATAAATACAGATATTCGTATCCAACATCAATTTTGGAGTCATAAAGATTCACGCTCTTTTTCAATATTTTCTCCTCTTCCCTCCACCATAAAATCAGGTGAAAACTGAGCAAATTTTTTCATTACATTTCCAATTCGCCTCTGAGCAGGTCGAATACGTAACTCATCTCCATGCCGTTCGATGATGAGGTCAATGTCCCATTTATTGTAGGCAAGTTCAGCAGGGATTCTTACTGCTTGAGAATTTCCATTCTTAAAAAGCTTGGTACTAGCCATAAAATCCTCCGACTGGATGTACATGTACATCTTACGTATTTTTAGGCTATCTGTAAACTTCTTTAAAAAATTTTCTTCAGTGATATCAATACTTTTGATAGAAACAGGCAAAAAAATCTCCTCAGAATTTGAAGAGTTTAATTTTAGCCTCCACACAATCCTCCAATACTAAGATGGTCTCTTGGTTCATTTGTGTGGAAAACAAATAATTTTAAGAAGCGACTAATTCACAGTTTATTGATCAAGTATTTCTTCTAAAGCCAAAATCGTGACTTTAGGAAATGCCTTCAGCTATGAGGGGTTCTAAAAAAGTTCTCTCGGTAATAACGCAACTCTTCAATCGACTCAATAATGTCTGCGTATGCGGTGTGGGCTTGTTTTTTGGTGAAGTTCTTCGCCACTTCAGGCTGCCATCGTTTACATAGTTCTTTTACTGTGGAGACATCAATATTTCTGTAATGGAAAAACGCTTCCAGTCTGGGCATATATCTGGCCATAAATCTTCTATCCTGATGAATCGTATTGCCACACATCGGTGAAACACCCGATTTAAGATGCGCCGCCAAAAACTCTAAACAAATTTTCTCTGCCTCGTCCTCAGTTGTTGTGGAAGCTAAAACTTTATCAATTAAGCCAGATTTACCATGCGTACCTTGATTCCAAGCATCCATGCCATCGAGTAATTTCTTCTCTTGATGAATGACCAAAACGGGACTTTCCGCAATAATTTCAAGCTCACCATCGGTTATGACCATGGCTAACTCTAAAATCCGCTCTTTCTCTGGATCAAGTCCACTCATTTCCATATCCAACCAAATTAAACGGTCTTTTTTCAGTTCTGTGTTCAAATCGCAACTCGCTTCTATAATTAACAAATGATATTTACTTATATTTTCCTCGCTTTTTTGTTATTGGGTCTTTTTACCCAATTTTTTCTTGCACAGCGTCAGATTCAATCTGCTCGGATGCATATCAACCAAGTCCCTACGGGCTTTGAAGAGTCGATCTCTTTAACAGATCACCAAAAAGCAGCTAACTACACGATCGCCAAATTAAAACTTTCTTCAGTAGAAACCTTTTTCTCTCAAGCGCTTTTAATTGTCCTCACGCTAATGGGGCTTTTGTATGCCATCCACCGTGAGTTACTAGGGATCTTCTCTGCGGGCGTTTGGCAACAAATTGCACTATTGCTTACGATTAGTTTTTTATCTAGCTTGATCGATTTACCTTTTTCTTGGTACAAACAATTTCGCTTAGAAGAAAATTTTGGCTTTAACCGTATGACCCAAAAATTGTTCTGGCTTGACTTTATTAAAGGTACCGCCCTAAGCCTCGTCATCGGTGTACCTCTACTGTGGGTGATTCTAAGTCTCATGCAACAAGCAGGGCAATATTGGTGGCTGTTTGCTTGGATCTTTTTGGTAGGATTTATTTTGTTAGCTACTTGGATAGCGCCTGTTCTGATCATGCCTCTCTTTAACAAATTTAAGCCACTTGATGATGGGCCTCTTAAAACATCGATCCAATCTCTTCTAGATCGTTGTGGTTTTGTTAGTAAAGGCCTGTTTGTTATGGATGGGAGTAAAAGAAGCGCTCATGGTAATGCGTACTTTACTGGGATTGGTAAAAATAAACGGATTGTATTTTTTGATACGCTGATTGAAAAACTCTCCCCCGTGGAAATCGAGGCCGTCTTGGCGCATGAACTTGGACACTTTAAAAAGAACCATGTGCGTAAAAGAATGTTACTTACTTTCTTGATGAGTCTTGCTGGTTTAGCCTTGTTGGGCTGGTTATCTCAACAAATTTGGTTCTATGAAAGCTTGGGCGTACTCCCAGAAATCGATGGTAATAATGCTGGTCTTGCGCTTGCTTTATTTTCTTTAGCAATTCCAGTATTTACTTTTTTTATTACCCCACTAGGTAGCTTGCTCTCCCGAAAACACGAGTTCGAAGCAGATGCCTTTGCCGCAGAAAAATCTAATGCAAGTTACTTAATTTCAGCACTGATCAAGCTCTACCAGGACAATGCAGCAACACTAACACCAGACCGTTTATATTCTGCATTTTATGATTCGCATCCGCCAGCACCTATTCGCATTGCGCATCTGAATCAATTGATGAAAGCATCAAACTAATGGGATACCGTCTTGCATAATTCATCCTTAAAGGCTCTTTTAGTAGCTTCTTACGGTAGAAATTATTTAGCAAGACCCATCCATCCAAGCTCTTCTGACCCAGCGTTTTATGAGGTCAAGTCCCGTGGTAAGAAACATGAAGTTGCTGTTGGTGATTTTTTAGAGTTACAAACGACATCAGCTGATCAGGCTGTCATAGAAAAAATCCTGCCGCGCAAGAATCTATTATTTCGCTCTGATGCTTTTCGTTCCAAATCCATTGCTGCTAATGTCGATCAAATTCTTCTGGTACTTGCTACAGAACCTGGTTTTTCACCTGACCTACTTGGTCGTGCTGCCATTGCAGCCGCCCATGAAGGTATTGAACTACGCATCTTACTGAATAAGATTGATTTGAAAGATCAATTAATTAAAGCGCGTGAACTCTTAGCACCGTATCAACATCTCCATATTCCGATTCATGAGATTTCAGCAAAATTTAATGCGGATAGTATGAGGGCGCTTGAGCCGTTCTTAGCGGGTAAGGTCTCAGTTCTCGTTGGCCAATCCGGGATGGGCAAATCCACGCTTCTCAATCAATGGATACCAACAGCTAGCGCACAAACGAGAGAACACTCAACCAAGTTAGATACGGGCAAACATACGACTACTGCCTGCCGTTATTACGATCTGCCATCATGGGGTATAAAAGAAGGGATCGTTGGTGCTCTGATTGATTCGCCAGGGTTTCAGGAATTCGGCTTAGCGCATCTTTCTGAGAGCGAATTACAGCACTCCTTTACAGAATTTAGTCCTTATCTAGGGCAATGTCGCTTTCATAACTGCACTCACTCTCATGAGCCCGGATGCGCTATTCTTGATGGGGTCTCACAAGGTCAAATATCATCGACGCGCGTCAAACTATTTAATCAATTGTTGCATGAGAGTCGCAATGCCACGATTCAAACCCAGGGGCATCAATCTTTATAACTGTCCAAACCAAACAGCCATTGAGAGCATTCCCAAGAGAATCATCCATAAAACCACTGCGCGCCAAACAAGACTTGCACCAGAAGCTAAATGCGCAGGCACAGGCAACATTCCGACTTCCTGAATCGGTACTTCACCGGTTTCAGCAAGTCGCAAGGCTTCATCAGTCGGGACTTGAGCAATTGGCTCACCTAGTTGAACACCTAAAGCACCTCCACCAGTGCCAATAAGAATGGCTTTAGACTGCGTATCCCATTTCTTTTGGTGATAGCGCCAAGCATAAGCTGCTTGCTCAAAATTACCGACAATCGTAAAGCCTATAGCAGTCAGTCGTGTGGGTAACCAATCGATCAGATACCGAAATTTTTGAATCATGACCATGAGTTTAGGACTGACCATACCAAACTTCCAGCGCTCCTCGGCTGTCAGTACCAGTCGATATAAGATAACACCGGCCGGTCCAATTGGTATTAAAAAGAAAAAAAACACTCCAAATACATTCGAGTGAACCGCCAATATCGCACGTTCTAAAGTGTGTCTTACAACTTCCGACTCAGTTAAGGTCTCAGTATTTAAACTTATTCCTACCCAATTAGCTAACTCACTTCTAGCATCATCCAAGCGCTTCTCTTGAAGCAAGACTTGAATCTTGCGATATTGGGAACTAAATTGACGAAACCCCATAAAGGAATACACGATAAAAACATTCCAGGCAAGCGCAAGAAGGGGTAATTGATAAATGAGCCATAGATGCACCATAAGGACCAGTAAAACAGGTGGCGCAACTAAAACAAAAATGGCTACTTTAGCTGATGTTTCTTCACCTGTATCGCAATAATTGGGGACACGGTCGATCCAAAACTTCATGAGTCGCTGAGTCCAATGATGCATCCCAACGGGGCGATATTGCTCAAGAATCAAACTCAATAAAACGGAAATAAAAGTCATGACTTAGGCACGTAAAAAATGATAAAGATTTCTGAGCATACCAGCAGTTGCCCCCCAAATAAACTTCGATTCATAGGGCATGGCGTAAAAACGTCGACTCCCCTCTGGCCCCACCCATTCTCTGATCTGGTGATTAGCTGGATTCATAAGAAATGATAAGGGAACTTCAAAGATTTCTGCAACCTCATTGGTGTCAGGTACTAATTCTTGAACAGAAGAAACTAAACCTACAATCGGCGTAACTTGATAACCTGTAATTGTAAAGTAATCGGGTAAATGGCCTAGATGCTCTACATGGTGATGCACAAGTCCAATTTCTTCATACGCCTCTCTTAGCGCAGTATGCTTGAGATCAAGGTCGCTGTCTTCTTTTCTTCCGCCAGGAAAACTAATTTGTCCTGCATGATCATTGAGATGCTCAGCACGCTTCGTCAGTAATACACTCAAATGATCATCATTTTGCACAATCGGAATGAGAACTGCGGCAATGCGCTTACCCATACCAGGTTGATATTCAAGTGACTTTCTGGACTCGTCGGTTAATTCTGGTGTCCATGGTTTATTTTGTTCAAAGCGCTGTCTTAAAGCATCTGGTTGTAATACTTCATTAGACACAGGAGGGGCATTCAAAAACGCTTCCTGTATAGGAACCGTCTGGGGGTCAAACTTTGGCACACGTCTTTGCATGAATTGATTATAAGCTTAGTCTTTTAATCCAATATTAGAATAAACTGTGTTGAAGAAAAAATCATCATGGAGACGGATATGAAATATCAACTATTACTCGGACTAACTAGCTTTTTAACGATTAGTGCCACTGCATTCAGCGCACCGCTACCGATTGCTTCTCCAGCTTCACAAGGATTTAATCCTAAAAATGTCCAAGCTATTGATCAATTCTTCAGTAATGAAATCGCACAAAATAGAATGCCCGGTGGTGTTTTAGCTGTCGCTAAAAATGGCAAATTAATTATTTATAAAACCTATGGCTATCGAGACAAAAAAAATAATACCTTGATGACTTTTGATACGGTTTTTAATCTCGCCTCCATGACAAAGGTCATGGCAGCAACTGGCGCAATGACTTTCTTTGAAGAAGGTAAATTGCAGCTATCAGCGCCTGTTTATCAATGGTTTCCTGAATTTAAAAACATGAATGTGGGTAAGTTGGAAAATGGTATTTTAAGTCAGGTTCCGGCGCAAAAACCGATGACGGTTCAAGACCTCATGCGGCACACGAATGGACTTACGTATGGCGCGCGTGCGAATACTCCCGTACACCAAGCATCTCTGCGCTCGTCTGCCGAAGCTGCTGCTGAATTCAGTGGTACAGACTTTATTAAACGTCTCGCTACTACGCCACTTTTGTATGAACCTGGCACCGCTTGGGACTATAGCTTTGGTATTGATGTCCTTGGCTTACTACAAGAAAAAATTGCTGGCAAACGCCTCAATGATATTTTAAATGAGAGAATCTGGTCCCGCATTGGTATGAAAGATACGAGCTTTGATCTCAATGAGTCTTCTAAAAAACGGTTAGCTCAACCTCTCGAAATTGATCCAATTTCTGGTAAAAAGCAAAAGATTGCTATCTATGACAACCCAGCTAAATTTGATTGCGGTGGATCTTGTGCTTATAGCACTGCGGCAGACTATATCCGTTTTGGTCAAATGTTAGTCAACGGCGGCACGTTAGATGGGCAACGTATTCTGGGGCCACAAACAGTGGCGCTAATGACATCAGATCATCTAGGCAACCAAATTAAAAACAATGTGGGCTTGACTGAACCCGGCAGAGAAGGATATGGCTTTGGTTTGGGAGTTGCCGTTCGTAAAGAAAAAGGTTTATCTGCAACCAATGGTAATATTGGAGATTACACATGGAATGGCGCAAACGGTACTATATTTTGGGTCGACCCTAAAGAAAAAATGGTTGTTGTGATGATGGCTGCGGCTCCTGGAGAACTACGTAAAGAGTACCGCGAAAGAATCAATGCGTTAATTTATGCTGGTCTCAATCCATAAATGGCACTCTTCTTAAAATACGGAACTATTGGTTTTATTTTTATTTTTTTTATGAGCTCTTCTGCTATGGCACAACTTCAAGTCATGATTTCAGGTGGCTTTAATGGTCCCTATCAACAGCTCTTACCGCAATTTGAGCAAGCCACTGGTTTGAAAGTATCGACTCTTTCTGGTGCCTCTCAAGGTATTGGTCCGTCAACAATTAAAGCTCAATTGCAAAAAGGCACGCGTGCTGACGTGGTGATTATGTCCCGCGAAGGTCTCACTGAACTCATTGAACAAAATCGTATTCTTGCGGGCTCTGATGTTGATTTAGCGATTGCTCCATTGGGTGCTGGAGTAGCTACTAGCTCACCGATTCCAGATATTTCCACTGTCGATGCTTTGAAAAAAACTTTACTCGAGCTAAAAACAGTCGCCGTTCCTGGGAGTACCAGTGGTATTTATCTAACTCAAGAACTTTTCCCACGCTTAGGATTAACTCCTTTTATTACGGTTACTGTAACGGAGCGCGGTAGCCAATCTGCCGCGTTAGTCGCTTCAGGTAAGGTGAAGATAGCGATTCAGCCAAGCAGTGAACTAGTCAATGTTCCAGGTGTTCATTTGCTGGGCTCGCTTCCAGATCAAGCACAATTACTCCAAACTTTTTCTGCTGCGATTGTGAAGGGATCTGAATATACCGAGTCTGCAAAACAACTGATTCAATTACTTCATTCTGAAAAAGCACATGAGTCGATTCAGAAAAATGGAATGCTTACTTTACCGAAGTAGCAATAAAAAACCCTTGCAAGACAAAAGTCTTTACAAGGGTTGTTATGGAGCTGAAATAGTCAGCTTAAAGAAAAATTACTGTGCAGCAGTCTCTTTAACTTTACGAGAAACTAACTTCTCCTTAATACGTGCAGACTTACCTGAACGCTCACGAAGATAATAAAGTTTCGCACGGCGTACATCACCTCTGCGCTTCACTTCAATACTTGCAATGAGTGGTGAGTAAGTTTGGAATGTTCTTTCAACACCTTCACCAGATGAAATTTTACGTACGATAAAGCTTGAATTCAGGCCACGATTGCGCTTGGCAATCACAACACCCTCAAAAGCCTGTGAACGTTTACGAGTTCCTTCAACAACGTTGACATTAACAACGAGAGTATCGCCAGGTGCGAAATCAGGAACTACTTTGTTTGCCGTTAGGCGAGCAATTTCTTCTTGCTCAATTTTTTCGATGAGATTCATCTTCTAACTCCTTATGCATCATTTCAGCGTTGATCCCAAAACCAGTTTGGACCTGAAAGAGGATACGAATATTAAAACTGCTAAGTATTTATGCTTGGATGCTCTTTAAGAAAAGTTCATCTTTACTACTTAACAACCCTTTTTTGCGAGCCGCCTCGATTAAATCAGGACGCCTCAGTTGGGTGGCAAGCAAAGATTGCTCACGACGCCAGCCCTCTATTATGGCATGATTTCCACCTAAAAGCACGCTTGGCACAACAGAATTTTCATATATTTCAGGCCTTGTATAGTGTGGGCAGTCAAGTAAACCATCCATAAAGCTATCCTGCTGTGCAGAGTCCTTGTCTCCCAATACCCCAGGAATTAGCCGAACCATGGCATCAATCATCGCCATCGCGGGGATTTCCCCTCCGGAAAGCACAAAATCCCCTAAGCTTATCTCCAGATCAACGTTTCTTTCAATAAATCGCTGATCGACAGCCTCATAACGACCGCAGACTAAAGTGATTTGCTCGTGTTGAAGTAAATTGATTGCCATTTGCTGATCAAATCGCCTGCCATGGGGAGAAAGCAGAACTACTGGCCCAACTTTACTTTGATCTTGTTTAATCGCCGTGAGAGTCTTCTCTAATGGCTCAGCCATCATTACCATACCAGGACCACCACCATAAGCACGATCATCTACAGTCTTACGATTATCCGTTGTATAGGCCCTAGGATTCCAAGTTTGAAGGGCGAAATGATGCTTTTCCAAAGCACGTCCAACCACCCCTCCCGCATGGATGATTTCAAACATTTCTGGAAAAATACTAATAATATCAAAGCGCATATCGACTACCTTACCAGTCTTTTTGCCAGTCAACGCTAATTTTCTTGGGCGTACTCTCTAAATCAACCTCAATGATGAAGGATTCAACGAAAGGAATTAAATGCTGTTTCTTTTCATCTTCAGAGACGATCAGCACCGTTTGCGCACTGTTATCAACAATTTCTTTAACAATGCCTATCAACTCATTTTGCTGATTATGAACCTGCGCACCCATCAGATCAGCCCAGTAATACTCGTTATCTTCGAGTACTGGAAACTTAGATCTAGGTACCAATACCACCGCTGATTTAAAAGATAAAGCAATCTCCCGATCTGTCAAACCAACAAGCTCAAGAATCACTGTGCCACTATGCTCTTTCGCTTTATAGACCGAAAAATCCTTCATTTCTGGAAGACGAACACCACTCAGCCAAATTTCTTTCGCGGCTAAGAGTGCAACAGGATCATTAGAAAAAGGCCGAATTTTGAGGGCGCCACGGATACCATATGCTTCAATCACAGTACCGACTTCGATTAAATCATTGTTCTCAGCCGTCATAGTGACGCCACCTCAGGATGGGGATATTCCCCATCAAAATTAGTTCGCTGCAGTTGTGCTGTGTTGTTTAATTAAACGTTTTACTGTCGGAGACATTTCTGCACCAACACCAGTCCAATAAGTTAAACGATCTTGAGCAACACGGAAACCCTGCTCTGTAGATACTGCTCTTGGATTGTAATAACCAAGACGCTCTACAAAGTTAGAGTCACGACGATTACGCTTATCAGTAACCACAACACTATAAAAGGGACGCTTTTTTGAACCACCGCGTGCGAGTCGAATGACGACCATAAGAATTCCTCAAATTAAACAAAAATAAAAAAATGTAGGTGTAAACTCAACTTTAGTTCCAATTTGTAACCAAAGTGCATTATTTCTAATACAAAATAATCTGAATTTACTACCCTAGAAAACTCACTATTTTATCTTAAATCAGCCATGCAGACAAACTTTTATTCCCCTTTCAGCTCAATTTTCTCTTTTTTCCGCTTAAGTTTTGTCTTTTTAGGGACCTTTTTCATCAGTGCCTGCTCAACTATGCTCCCAGATTGCAATTCTTGCTCATCACCTCCTTTATCCCAACTCAATGGTCGCTGGGAGCTCGTACGTTGGATTTACCCACCTAATGCCTCTGGAAAAGGACAAATTCGCAAAATTCCTCACGGGGATAATGGTGAACCCATCATCATCGAATTTAGCGATGAAAAAAAAATGATTACTGGCTATTCAGGTTGTAATCGCTTTTTTGGAACGATCACAACAGACTCTAAAAATGCGATTGAAATCGGAAAAATGGGTAGCACAAGGATGATGTGTGCTGAAAACTACCGGATGGAACTCGAGAAAGATTTCTTGAATCAACTTCAAGATTATCGATCGATCCAAATGAAAAATGATCAATTACTACTCATTGGTCGATCTGGAGATGTTCTCGCCTTTGGTAGACGTGGCCAACCATGAGCGAATATTGTAGTCAAGCCTTTACAGAACCTTCAATTTTTAAACCAAGTGCATCTATCACTTTTAATATGGTCGCAAAACTTGGATTACCCTCTCCAGACAGTGCTTTATATAGGCTTTCTCGTCCCATATTTGTTTGTTTAGAAAGTTGTGTCATCCCGCGTGCTTTAGCAATATTCCCTAAAGCTTTAGCAATAAAAGCTGCATCGTCGCCAGCTTCATCTACACAAGCTTTAAAGTATTGAGCTATATCTTCTTCAGTTTGAAGATATTCAGCGCTATCCCACTTACTAACTTTAACCATATCAATCTCCTTTTTTTAACGATTTAGGTAGGTCAATTGCTAACTTTATATCTCTATCTTGAGAGGATTTATTTCCACCAGCTAAAAGAATAATGAGCTCTTGCCCATGTTTAGTGAAATAAATACGATAACCAGGTCCGACATCAATCTTCATTTCAAAAATACCTTCCCTTAAAAACTTCCAATTACCAAGATTTCCCTCTTCAGCACGATCAACTCTCATTAGAATTTGTCCCTTGACCGTAAGGTTTTTTAGTCCTTTCAAGCAATATTTAAATTCATCTGTTATTTGGACATTTATCATACGCATTGTATCCCAAAATATACATTACAATAAGTCTCCAATCAATACTCAAACATATAAAATACCCCTAAAACCTTTAAGAATTAAGGATTTAGGGTATGATTTGACAATATGAAAAACACCTTTAAATCAAAACTTGTTGTTTGTTTACTCAGTCTTTTCTTACCAGGCACTGGCCTTCATTGGCTTTATCTAAAAGGGAAAAATTCACCTTGGTTTTATCTACAACTGATTGCTTTACTATTTGGTGTTTGGGGCTGGTTTGAACTAGCGCATACTGAAAAAGCTTCTCTTTTAGGCTGGCTTGCTGTTGCTCTTGGTGAAATCTCATTACTCACGAGCTGGCTTTGTACGCTTGTGTTTGGTCTTCGTTTAGATGATCGTTTTGATGCACAATTTAATACAGGTCAAACCAAGAAAAATCAATCTGGATGGCTCATTATTATCTGCATGATCATCACTTTATTGGTCGGCGCATTTGTTCTCATGAGTGGTCTAGCGATTGCTTTTGAGCAATACTTCATCAGCCAAGTAGAAGCCGCTAAAGAGATTTCTAAGTAATCATTGAGAGTGATGTTCTGATTAGAACTGTTCCGGTTTTAGCTCATTTGTCACTCTGCCACCTTCCATAATGGACTTCGCAATCCCTGGAACTTGGGTGAGTAAATGTTGTGCATAAAACTGTGCTGTGCTAATTTTGGCTTGATAAAAGTCTGAGTCTTGATCGTGCAATTTCTCAGCCTCGAGTAATGCTCTTGCCATCTGCCAGCCTGCTAGCGTGAGCCCACAAATTTGTAAGTAAGGCACACTACCCGCAAACACTGCTTTAATATCTGACTTTACATTCATTAAAATATACACCACTACTTTTTCTAATGCATGCCTGGCAAGCTTTAATTGCTCTAACATCATCTTGGCCGCATCAGAGCCTGATGAGCTTAACGCTTCTTCAGTAAGCTCAATTTGTTTACTAATTGCCTTTGCGACAGCGCCACCATCTCGTAAGGTTTTTCTACCAATCAAATCGTTTGCTTGAATCGCAGTTGTTCCTTCATAAATGGGCAAAATTCTTGCATCACGATAATACTGTGCCGCTCCAGTTTCTTCAATGAAGCCCATTCCACCATGAACCTGAACTCCAAGACTGGCAACCTGCACAGCCATTTCGGTGGAAAAGCCTTTAATAATCGGAACTAAAAACTCATAAAAGGCCTGGTTTTCTAGTCTCGTTTTTTCATCCAAGGCATGTTCAGCTGCATCAGATGCTGCTACAGCAACATAAGCAAGTGCTCTAGCACCTTCGGTATAGGCGCGCATTGTCATGAGCATACGCTTCACATCAGGATGGTGAATGATCGCAACCGAACCAGTCGACCCTGCAAGATCTCTGCTCTGAATCCGCTCTTTTGCATAACGAACAGCCTTTTGATAAGACATCTCAGCAAGAGATACCCCTTGCATACCCACACCAAAACGTGCTGCATTCATCATAATGAACATATACTCTAAACCACGGTTCTCTTCACCGACTAAATATCCAATGGCACCGCCATGATCACCATACTGCAATACAGAAGTTGGGCTAGCCTTAATACCTAATTTATGTTCAATCGAAATACAGTGCACGTCATTTCGATTGCCAATATTTCCTTGCTCATCCACCATAAATTTAGGCACCACAAATAAAGATATACCCTTTACCCCGTCTGGCGCTGTCGGCGTTCTTGCTAATACCAAATGAATAATATTTTCAGAAAAATCATGCTCGCCATAAGTGATATAAATCTTCGTTCCGAAAATTTTGTAAGTACCATCACCTATAGGTTCTGCGCGTGTTCGAACAAGTGCTAAATCAGAACCAGCTTGCGGCTCTGTTAAATTCATTGTCCCGGTCCATTTTCCAGAAATCATATTCGGAATAAAGCGCTTTTTTAAATCTTCACTTGCTGCTACGATGAGGGCTTCAATTGCACCATCAGTAAGCATCGGACATAAAGAAAATGACAAACAGGCGGAGTTCGCCATTTCTTGACACGCTGTAGAAATAATCTTTGGTAAGCCTTGTCCTCCATATTCAGAAGGATGTGTAACACCCTGCCATCCGGCTGCGACATATTTATCAAAAGCGTCTTTAAAGCCCGGCGTTGTTACAACATGACCATCCACAAAATGACTTGGTTGTTGATCACCAATCCAGTTAAGGGGCGCGAGAACTTCTTCAGAAAATTTCGCAGACTCATTTAGTATCGCCTCAGCAGTATCTGCATCAATACTCGCTTCAGAAAAATAAGGCAATTGTCTGATTTTTTCAAGTCCTGCTAAGTGATTCATTAAAAACATCATCTCTTTTACAGGCGCTTGATACGTCATAGATTTCCCCTAGTGGTAATACATTTAGTTTTTCATTGCTGCAACAAGTTCAGGTACTGCAGTAAATAAATCAGCAACTAAGCCATAATCGGCCACACCAAAAATGGGTGCCTCAGGATCTTTATTGATTGCTACGATGACCTTAGAATCTTTCATTCCAGCTAAATGTTGAATCGCCCCCGAAATTCCAACCGCAACATACAACTGAGGGGCTACAATTTTTCCAGTTTGACCAACTTGATAATCATTGGGAACATACCCAGCATCTACTGCTGCACGAGAAGCTCCTAAAGCAGCACCTAAACTATCTGCTAAAGGCTCCATCACTAAATGATATTGCTCTGCAGACCCTAAACCTCGACCACCAGAAACAATAATTTTCGCAGCAGTAAGCTCCGGGCGATCTGATTTGGTAGTCTCACGCGATATAAATTGACTTATACCTGCATCTAGTACTGAACTTATTGTTTCAATACTTGCTTGCCCACCTGTTGATGCAACTGGTTCAAATCCAGTAGGACGCACTGTAATAGCTTTGATAGGATCTACCGACTGGATCGTAGCAATTGCATTGCCTGCATAAATTGGTCGTTCAAAGGTATCGGAGCTAATGACCTTAGTAATTTCTGAAATCTGAGCAACATCTAGTAACGCCGCAATACGAGGCATGATGTTTTTTCCATTTGCACTTGCAGCCACTAAAAGATGCGTATAGTTTTTCGCAATAGATAATACTTGGCTTGTTAAATTTTCTGCTAACTGATTCACAAAAATTGCGTCATCAGCTACTAACACTTTACTTACTCCAGATATAGTGGCGGCAGCTTTTGCAGCGCCTGATAACTCTTGGCCCATGATTAGGACATGAACATCTTGATCAATTTGTAATGCAGCACTAACCACATTTAATGTGCTAGCTTGAATTTGTTGTTGCTGATATTCAGCGATTACGAGTACGGTCATTTAGATTACCTTTGCTTCATTTTTTAATTTATCAACTAAGGCAGCTACATCAGCTACCATCACCCCAGCTTGACGCTTAGAAGGTTCGTTGACTTGGATTATCTTCAGGCGAGGACTTACGTCTACACCGAGATCAGAAGGTTTAAAAGTGTCTAATGTTTTTTTCTTTGCCTTCATGATATTTGGCAACGTCACATACCTTGGCTCATTCAAGCGAAGATCAGTAGTGACTAGAGCTGGCAATGTAATACGAATCGTTTCTAAACCACCATCTACCTCACGAGTCACCTGGGCATGTTGATTGTCAATCACTAATTTAGAAGCGAAAGTCGCTTGAGGAATATTCATAAGCGCGGCTAACATTTGCCCTGTCTGGTTACTATCATCATCAATAGCTTGCTTCCCTAAAATGATCAGTTTGGGAGCTTCTTTATCAGCAATCGCTTTCATAATTTTCGCAACGGCTAGAGGTTGAATCTCCTCGTCTGTTTCAACCAATATTGCACGATCGGCACCTATCGCCATTGCCGTTCTTAAGGTTTCTTGACACTGTGCAACACCAACAGAGACGGCAATAACTTCAGTTGCCACACCAGACTCTTTAAGTCTGACCGCTTCTTCAACAGCAATCTCATCAAATGGATTCATCGACATTTTGACATTTGCTGTTTCAACACCGGAATGATCTGATTTGACACGTACTTTAACGTTGTAATCCACAACACGTTTTACAGCTACTAATATTTTCATAAAGAAAATTCCTCTTGTTATATTTCTTAAATTGATTTTACTGCAAACCCAAACCTAAAGATTCTGAGTACTCAATGACCATGAAAGCACAAAGGCTAAACATCAATCGCTTGAGCAGAGCCAGCTCTTTTACGTAATTCAAATTTTTGTATTTTTCCAGTTGAAGTTTTTGGTAACTCAGCAAAAACTACCGCCCTTGGAACTTTAAATCCTGCCAAATGTAATTTGCAATGCGCAATAATCTCTTCCACACTGACATTAACTCCAGGTTTAACTTCAATAAATGCACAAGGAGTTTCACCCCACTTTTCATCGGGCCTTGCCACAACAGCTGCCGCCATTACTGCTGGGTGACGATATAAAACATCTTCGACTTCTATGGAGGAGATATTTTCCCCTCCGGAAATAATAATATCTTTACTGCGATCCTTGATTTTAATGTACCCATCAGGGTTCATCACAGCTAAATCCCCTGTATGAAACCATCCCCCTGCAAAAGCCTCTTGAGTTGCCGATCGATTTTTTAAATATCCCTTCATCATAATGTTTCCACGAAACATAATTTCACCGATGGTCTGACCATCTGCTAGAACTGGAGACATCGATTCAGGGTCAATCACCGCCATACCATGCTGTAAGTGATATCGCACTCCTTGGCGAGCATTAAGTGCTGCACGATCGCCAATATTATTTTCTTGCCAAGCATCATGCTTAACACAAACCGCTGCTGGACCATAGGTTTCAGTTAGCCCATAAACATGGGTTAAATCAAAGCCCATCTTTTCCATTCCTTCAATCATCGCTGCAGGAGGAGCTGCGCCCGCAACCATCGCCTTCACTCCTGGTGGAACACCTTTTTTTAATTCATCACTAGCATTCACTAAAAATCCATGCACGATGGGAGCCGCGCAATAATGTGTCACACCATGCGCTTTAATCGACTCAAATATATGTGCGGCATCCACTTTACGTAAACAAACATTGACTCCGGCTCTTGCGGCAACAGTCCACGGAAAACACCATCCATTGCAATGGAACATGGGCAAGGTCCATAAATACACTGGATGCTTTGGCATATCCCATTCCAAAATATTTGAGATAGCATTGGTCATCGCTCCACGGTGATGATAGACCACCCCTTTAGGATTACCGGTCGTTCCTGAAGTATAGTTTAAGCAAATAGCATCCCATTCATCATGAGGCCCCTCCCAGGAATAGTCTGGATCCCCCAGTCTTAAAAATGCCTCATATTCAATACCCCCAATGGAGAAACCGTCTCCTTGGTAAAGCGCATCATGAATATCAATGATTAAAATATCTTTGATTTGAGCAATTTCTAACGCCTTCTTCATAGTATGACTAAATTCAGGGTCAATCATGATTGCTTTAGCCTCGCCATGTTGCAGCATAAATGCGATTGCCTCTGGATCCAAACGAGTATTCAAAGCATTTAACACAGCCCCTGACATAGGCACACCAAAATGTGCTTCTACCATAGGTGGTGTATTCGGCAACATGACTGCCACAGTATCCCCACGCTTAATACCACTCTTCAGCAGCGCACTAGCAAGTTGCTTACACCGCTGGTAAGTCGTTTGCCAATCTTGTCGAAGATTACCATGCACAATGGCTAACTTTTGAGGATAGACCTGAGCGGCTCGTTCAATAAAGCTAAGAGGGGTCATTGACGCATAATTTGCTGAATTTTGTTCTAGACCATCGACAAAAATATGACTCATTAGCTATCTCCTATTAGAGTATTTAAATTTCAGCAAGCTCTTTAATATGCGCTACGACACTTCTTCCTAAAGCAGATAAATGATATCCACCCTCTAAAGTACTTAAGATTCTTCCTTCAGCATATTTCTTAGCTACTTGTTGAATTTTTTCCGTCATCCATGAATAGTCAGACTCTACCAAACCTAATTGCCCTAACTCATCTTCACGGTGCGCATCAAATCCTGCTGAGATAAAAATAAATTCAGGAGCAAACTCTTCAAGCCGCGGCAACCAAATGTCAGAAACAATCGCACGAATATCACCCCCCTTGGTGAAGGCAGGTACGGGAATATTCAACATATTTGCAGAACTTGTTTGATCACCACTATAGGGATAGAGTGGATGTTGAAAAAAACCACACATCAATACTCGAGAATCATTTTTGAATGTGGCCTCAGTACCATTACCGTGGTGAACGTCAAAATCGATAATCGCTACTTTTTTTAAACCATATTGCTCTAAGACATATTTGGCAGCTATTGCAATATTATTAAAAAAGCAAAATCCTTGAGAATGACTAGGTTCAGCGTGATGACCTGGTGGACGAACCGCACAAAACACATTATTGACTTCTCCTTGCATTATCGCATTAACACCTGCAATACAAGCACCAGCAGCTCTTAATGCGGCTTGATACGAATAAGGATTCATAGAGGTATCGCCATCAATTTCTACATATCCTGACTGGGGAATATGTTGCTTTAAATAATCAATTAGGCCCTGATCATGCACAAGTCCAACTTGACTCTCTGTTGCAAGGGGGGCATCAATGCGAGTTAAAAAATCATCAATACGACTCAGTATGAGTTGGTCTTCAATTGCACTTAAACGCGCGGGGCATTCCGGATGATAACTACCCATTTCATGCTTAAAAAAGTCCGGATGACTAATGTAGCCAGTTGTCATAAAACACAATTCTCTTATTTATAAGTAATAATCTCATTATTACCTAATCTACAAGAAATTATGTATTTTCTAAACAGGCTCCCCTTGACACTCATTTTCAAACTTTTTTTCATATTTAGCCTGTTTCTAGCGGTCGTCGGTCAGGCTCAAAATCAAGACCCTTTACCATCAGGCTCTTTAACACCCACTCTTTCAAAAGAACAAGCTTTAGACTTTTTTTTAATTGAGATGGCGATCCGAGAAAACCTTTCAGTAGAAGCTTTACGAGATTCATTTCGCGATATGAAATGGCAGACCGCCGCTCGTCAGTATATGGTGCCATCCGGAGCAGCGCCTGTACGAAAAAATTGGTCAGCCTATCGAGCAAATGTCATGAACCAAATTCGTCTAGATGCAGGTAAAAAATTCCTCCAAGAACATCATCTATTTTTAGATCAACTCGAAAAAGAAACTGGGGTTCCCAGCTCTATTATTGTCGGCATTTTAGGTGTTGAAACCATCTATGGCAGAAATATGGGTTCGTTTCCAGTGAGAGATGTTTTAGCTACCTTTGCCTTTGACTATCCTTCAAGCCCAAATCAGGCTAGTCGCAGTGCCATGTTCAAAGAACAACTGTATGACCATGTTCTAAATTGCGTTTCAAAAACTAGTCGATCAATACCTGACTCTATAAAATTTAAGTCTTGTCTTGTTCAAGAAGGCTCTTTTGCCGGCGCAATGGGAATGCCACAATTTATGCCTACAAGTATTCGCAAATTTGCCAAGGATGGTGATGGTGACGGCGTTATAGACCTAAGAAAAAGCCCAAAAGACGCAATGCAAAGCATTGCAAATTTTTTGAAAGGTCATGGCTGGAAAACAGGTGAACCTATTTATCTTCGTATTCCACCGGATATGCAATCAAGTACCATCATCAAAGATTTAGCTGATGGTGATCCGAACCCTAAATACAATTTAGGTGATTTAAAAAACAAAAAAATAATTATTAAATGGTCTGCAGCATTGAATGAAATGAGCCCCGCATTAATTGTAGATCTTCCAAGCATTACAAAAAATGGTGGGGAGTCGATCGACTATGTGGTTGGCTTGACCAACTTTGAAGTGATCACTCAATACAACCGAAGTTTCTTCTATGCAATGTCAGTTACAGAATTTGGCCAAGCTGTCATCAATAATGGCACTACTTCTTCGAAAACGTCTAAGCCGGAAAAACTCCTGTCGACAAATAACGGTCGCCACGATCACAAACGATAAAAACAATCGTTGCGTTTTCAATACGCTCTGCGATACGCAGTGCTACAACTAAAGCACCAGCTGCAGAGATACCACAAAAGATCCCCTCTTCTCGGGCCATTTTCCGACACATCTCTTCAGCCTCACCTTGAGTAACATATTCCAAAGAATCTACTCGTGCTGGCTCATAAATTTTAGGTAAATACTCTGGCGCCCATTTTCTGATACCTGGTATTTGTGAGCCATCCTTGGGTTGCACACCAATAATCTGTATGTGTGGATTTTGTTCTTTTAAAAATCGAGAAGTACCCGTAATTGTCCCCGTAGTTCCCATCGAAGAAACAAAATGAGTAATTTGACCGTGAGTATCACGCCAGATTTCTGGACCAGTGCCTTCGTAATGTGCCAAGGGATTATCTTTATTGGAAAACTGATCTAAAACGATTCCACGACCTTCTTTTTGAAGTTGGTAAGCATAGTCCCTTGCATACTCCATTCCTCCAGTTGCTGGTGTAAGTATTAATTCGGCACCATAAGCCGTCATACTTTGACGTCGTTCAATACTTTGATTTTCTGGCATCACCAAAATCATCTTGTAACCTAAAATCGCAGCTGCCATTGCGAGAGCAATACCCGTATTTCCACTGGTTGCTTCAATTAAGGTACTACCAGGAGTAATTTCACCCCGTTGTTCAGCGCGTCGGAACATGGATAAGGCTGGTCGATCTTTCACGGACCCAGCAGGATTATTACCTTCTAACTTACCTAAAATAATGTTATTGCGTATCTGATTACCTTCACCAGGAATACGCTGCAAACGAATTAATGGTGTGTTGCCAACGGTGTCAGCAATCGTAGGATAAAAAACATTGGCTGTATTCATATTTAATAAAATGGCAGAAGTGAGGTTTATTTTACCCTCAAGCTTCTGCCCGCGTAAGAAACTCAATATTGAGTTATTTTTGTCAGCTTTGAATCAATGCCCTATTTTATTTTGATACTTTTAGCTCTCGTTAGAGGTTCTACACCATCGAAAGTTAAACCTGACTCAGTCATTTTCTCAACTGACTTTTGTCCAATGCCTTTGACGCGAATGTTTAAATCTTCAGAATTCACAAAAGGGCCATTCTTTTCTCGCTCCTCAACGATTGCTTTGGCACGCGTTGGACCGATACCCTTCACATTTTGTAAAATCTCTGCTGATGCTGAATTTATATTAACAGCATAACTCGGCGCACTCAACGCCATCAAAGACCCTAAAGCTAATGCCAATAAACTTTGGCGTAGAGAGCGAATATTAAAAGTTTGATTCAATTTCTTCATCATTTCTCCTTGAAAAATACATGCAATCCATATTGCACGCTCAAGGATAACGAGAAGATTTTAGAATCGTTGACCAGAAAAGTGGTCTAGAGCTTCTCAGCTAAGAAATCAGCGTTATCTGATAACCAAGTTACATATTTTCTGACACCCTCCTCAACGGTGTGGAAGTCTTCTGAGTAACCAACACTTCTCAAATGATCCAAACTCGCTTGAGTAAAGGACTGATATTTACCTTTTAAATCCTCCGGAAAATCCACGTAGAGGAGTTTTTTCTTCTGTACAAGATCAATTAAAGACTGCTCTTTAAAATCTTTCGCAAACTGAATTTGATCAAGGCCATTGATCACCGAAATCGCAACGTCATTAAAAGGCTGGGCACGTCCTGTCCCTAAATTAAATATCCCACTAATTTGGGGGTTTTCAAAAAAGAACATATTGACCTTAATAACATCCTCAATATAAACAAAGTCTCTTTTTTGCTCACCCGCAGCATAACCGTCGTAACCACCAAATAATTTGACGCTTTCATTTTCTTTATATTGATGGAAATGATGAAAAGCTACAGAAGCCATTCTTCCTTTATGAGACTCTCGTGGACCATATACATTGAAATATCTAAGGCCTACTACTTGAGTTTTTAAGGCGCTCGCAGCTAATCTCTGACGGACAATTTGATCTAATAAAAATTTGGAATAGCCGTAAATATTAAGCGGTTTTTCAAATTCCCTTTTTTCAATAAAACTGGTAGCACCACCGTAAGTAGCAGCAGAAGAAGCATAAATTAAGGGAATGCCCTGCTCTGAGCAGATATCGAGCAAGTCTAAGGTGTAACGATAATTATTCGCCATCATGAAGTGGCCATCGGACTCCATCGTGTCTGAACATGCACCTTCATGAAATATCGCTGCAACGCGACCTAAAGATTTATTTTTAAGTACTTGCAAAAATTCTGCTTTATCAAAGTAATCAGAAATCTCACAGTCTGCCAAGTTACGATATTTCTTAGAATCTTTTAAATCGTCTACTGCAACAATATCTTTTTGACCACGCTGATTTAGTGCATGCACTAGGTTTGCACCAATAAAGCCTGCGGCTCCAGTAACGATCAATTTCATAGCAATTCCTCCCAGGAGACTGTTGCAGTTCCAAGTTTACCCACAACAATTCCACCTGCACGATTAGCCAAAGCCATCGCCAGATCCCAATCCCAACCTGCAGCAAGAGCAACGCCTAAGGTACTAATGACGGTATCACCCGCTCCAGAGACATCAAATACTTCACGCGCTTGAGCACCAACATGACTAACCTGTTTGGCTCGGAAAAGAGTCATTCCTTCTTCTGAGCGAGTGAGTAAAATTGCTTCTAGCCCTAAACCCTCTCGTAAATTCTGTGCTTTTAAGGTTAAATCTGCCTCACTACTCCAATTTCCAATCACTTGTCTTAGCTCACTTCGATTGGGTGTAATTACTGTTGCTCCAGCATACTTGGAGTAATCATCTCCTTTGGGGTCAACTAAAGTCAATTTACCAGCCTGTTGGCATAACTCAATCATTCGCGCAACATGCTTCAAAGCACCTTTGCCATAATCAGAAAAAATAACTCCTTTTACTAATGGCAAGGTCTCTTCAAAACTTGCAAATTTTGAGGTTAATGAATCTTGCGCAGGCTCTTCTTCAAAATCCAAACGAATTAATTGCTGTTGACGCGCAACTACCCGGAGCTTAACAATCGTGGGTACGGTCTCATCAATTTGTAATAAGCTTTCAATATCCTGCTGCGCTAACTTATGCTGTACTTGCAAGCCAGCCTCATCATTACCAATCAAACCTAATAATTTAATCTTAGCACCCAAAGAGGCGCCATTCCTTGCGACGTTTGCTGCTCCACCCAAACGCTCTTCAACTTTTTTAATCGCTACTATAGGGACTGGTGCTTCAGGTGAGATTCTCTCTGTATCACCAAACCAATAACGATCAAGCATTACATCACCAACAACTAAAAGTGCGGTATTTTGAAAGTTCTTCACATCATCTAATGTGAGTTGAACATGAATAGGTTGTAATATGCGATCAGTCATTAAAGCTCTTTAATTGTGTCTACCAATACCGTAATAAGTAAACCCTAGCTCAGTTAAAGTTTCAGGTTCAAACAAATTACGGCCGTCAAAGATAATGGGGGTTTTTAATTTTTGTTTTAATAAATCAAAGTCTGGGCTTCTAAATGCTTTCCACTCTGTCACAATGATTAAGGCATCTGCTTCCTCTAAAGCATCATTGGGTTTGTCTACTGTCTGAATATTAAGTAGTAAATTGGGTTGATTAATAAAGTCAACTTCTAAAGCATGCCAAGCTTCTTGCATTGCAACAGGATCATGTGCCCTGATTTTGGCGCCACGCTTGACTAACTCTTGAATAATCACTCGACTAGGCGCTTCGCGCATATCGTCTGTATTTGGCTTAAATGCTAAGCCCCATAAAGCAAATGTGAGTCCAGTAAGGTCTTCACCATAATGACGCAAAATCTTATCCACTAACACACGTTTTTGCGTATCATTCACAGCTTCAACAGCCTCTAATATTTTGAGATGTAATTGATATTCTTGAGCTGTTTTACTTAATGCCTGAACATCTTTTGGAAAACATGAACCACCATAACCTGTCCCCGCATACAAAAAACCATAGCCGATTCTTGAATCTGAACCAATACCTTGTCTAACTGCCTCAATATCTGCGCCAACTTGATCGGCTAAATTAGCCAACTCATTCATAAATGAAATACGGGTCGCCAACATCGCATTGGCTGCATATTTTGTTAATTCAGCACTTTTAACATCCATGTAAAACGTTCGTTCATGATGACGATTAAAGGGTGAGTATAGTTTACGAATTTTATCTTTTGCATAACGACCATTTTCACTATCATCTGATCCAACCACGATTCGGTCAGGCCGCATAAAGTCTTCAACGGCAGCACCTTCTTTTAAAAATTCTGGATTAGAAATAACTGAAAAATGAACGTCATTTACACCACGTGTCTCTAACTCTGCCAACATGACTTGTGTAACTTTTGCTGCAGTTCCTACCGGTACGGTGGATTTATCTATTACTACTTTGAAGTTGGTCATGTGCTTAGCTATATTTTTCGCTGCAGCCAGCACATACTTTAAATCCGCAGAACCATCCTCATCCGGCGGCGTTCCAACTGCAATGAATTGAACCTCACCGTGTGCAACGGAAGCGGCAATATCTGTGGAAAACACAATCCGACCAGCCTCTTTATTGCGGGCAATCATTTCTTTTAACCCAGGCTCATAAATAGGTACGCCACCACTATTTAAGATGTCAATTTTCTTCTGATCTACATCAAGACAAAATACTTGATTACCTAGCTCGGCAAGACAAGCTCCCGTAACTAGACCCACATATCCACTGCCGATAATGGTAACTTTCACAGCTTTTTTCCTCTAAATCATATATTTTTATCAAGAGACTTAGTTTTATTTAAGCTGCTAAGCCTTCACTTCTTTTGGGTGAGTATACATCCCAGTGATTACAGCCAGGACACTGCCAATAAAAACGCCTAGCCCGAAAACCACAATTACTACAGGTATATCTCGCCAAACTATTCGTGCGATGTTTGAGCAAGTCAAAAGAGGCTTTTGTCTGCGTAATTAAAATTTCATCTTGTTTATCCTGAGCTAGAAGATGCTCTGTTTCAAAGCGCTTGGTCATCGCCGTCAAACTCGGCGAGTCCAACATCACTTGATTGACTAACTCTAAAGCTTTATCTGGACCGTGTAAACGCAGTACGTTTTTGAACACCAGATCCAGTAGTTCACCTGTACCCTGATCTTTCAAATGTAAGGTTAAAACAGCTAATCCATCTTCTTCTTTATTAATTTGAGCAAATGCTTTGATCCATTTATCAGCAATTAAATACAGAAAAATCGGAGCATTTTTTTCTATATATCCCCAAGTGGCAATTGCATCTAAAGGTTTTTGTTCAACAATCGCTAACTCGCCTTTGAGAATGGTTGCTCGAATATGATTGGGCACCGCCTGAAGAGCATGGTCAATGGCCTCTTTTGCTGTAAGTTGATCTTTAGCCCGCATAGCTTCTTGAGCTATCTCACAGTAAAAATGCGCAATCTGCTCTTTATAACTCTTTTCCTCTAGAAGCTCTAACTCGGTCGCGGCAATGATTGCTTTTTGCCAATCTTTTTCTATTTGATACATTTCAAGGAGTGATGCTTTGGCGGGCAATATATATTTACCCTCCGTTACCATATTCAAACTAGACTCAGCGCGATCAAGCATACCTGCTCGCAAAAAATCACGGCCAAGTTCGTAAGATGCATGTGCGCGATCCCGTGGACGAATATCCTGTCGATTACTTAAATGTTGATGAACCCGAATAGCGCGTTCAGTTTCGCCACGCCTTCTAAATAAACTTCCTAAGGCAAAATGTAACTCCGTCGTTTCAGGATCTAACTGCGCCACTTGAACTAAGGCATCAATGGCTTTATCGTGCTGCTCATTTAAGAGTAAATTGATGCCTTTAAATGTCGAGCGCTCTTTTTTAGCCTGTTCTACATCGTCTTCATAGTCTTGAAGACGCATTTCCCACCTTGCAGCTAACCATCCTAAACCAAAAAGAATTGGCACAAGTAATAACCAATACATTTGGATTTGCATTTCAATAACTCCGCTTTGACTTCATTAGGCGAAGAGCTAATACTGCCACTATCAAACCGCACAAAAATGCTCCAAGTAATACGATATTGAGCGGAACTTGAATAGATCGATCTAAAAACCAATGAAAGTCAATTACATTCATATTGGTAATAGCAATCAAAAAAAATAAAAGAAATAATGCGATTCGCCCAACTAGCAATGAGATACGCCAGACTACGTGGAATAGCGCATTCATTGATTAGCCAATGTTCGTTACATCAGCTGTAGCTTTATAGTCAACACGCTCTCTTAGTTCTTTCCCCGGCTTAAAATGAGGAACTTTTTTCTCTGGAATCATGACTTGCTCACCCGACTTGGGATTTCTTCCCACTCGTGCAGGACGATGATGCAATACAAAACTTCCGACACCACGTAACTCAATTCGCTTGCCTTGAGCTAAGGCTTGTGTCATTGTGTCTAATAAGGTCTTTACTGCTAATTCAACATCTTTAGGCAATAATTGCGGGAATTGTTCTGATAATAACTCGACTAATTCGGAGCGAGTAATTGAAGTATCTATGACTGTATCCTGAGCTGTTACAGTTTCTTGCGTCATCATCATTCAACATCCTTAAATAAAAAGACCGCTACGCAAGCGTAGCGGTACATTACCAATTAACCCTGGTTGTCTAACTTAGCCTTCAATAAAGCGCCAAGATTCGTTGTTCCAGTACTTGCTTCATTTTGCATCTTCGACATCACTTCTTGTTGATCCGCATTATCTTTAGCTTTAATCGAGAGATTAATGCTTCTTGATTTACGATCCACATTGATAATCATCGCAGATACAGTATCGCCTTCTTTGAGTGCTAAACGTGCATCTTCTACACGATCAGTCGAAATTTCAGAAGCGCGTAAATAAGCTTCAACTTCAGGAGCTAATTCAACAACAGCACCTTTAGCATCCACCGTTTTTACGGTACCTGAAACTAAAGCACCTTTATCAAATTCAGCAGTGTAGTTATTAAACGGATCACCAGAAAGTTGTTTAATACCTAAAGAAATTCTTTCTTTCTCAACATCAATGGCGAGCACTACTGTATCGATCTCGTCACCTTTCTTGAATTTCTTAACCGCTTCTTCACCAGCTTCATTCCAAGAAATATCTGATAAATGTACTAAACCGTCAATGCCACCATCTAAGCCGATGAAGACACCAAAGTCCGTGATCGATTTAATCGCGCCAGAAATTTTGTCGCCTTTGTTATGATTTCGTGCAAACTCATCCCAAGGGTTAGTTTTACATTGTTTCATACCAAGACTGATACGACGCTTGTCTTCATCAATATCCAAGACCATCACTTCAACATCGAGGCCTAATTGCACAGCTTTTCCTGGAGCAATATTTTTGTTTGTCCAATCCATTTCAGATACGTGCACTAAACCTTCAATACCGGACTCAATCTCAACGAATGCTCCGTAGTCAGTCAGATTAGTCACTTTACCGAATAAACGTGTATTCGGTGGATATCTTCTTGCAATACCAACCCATGGATCGTCACCTAATTGCTTAATACCAAGTGATACGCGATTCTTGTCTTGGTCGTAACGCAATATCTTGGCAGTAACTTCTTGACCTACAGTCAAAACTTCGCTTGGGTGACGCACACGACGCCATGCCAAGTCAGTAATATGTAATAAGCCATCAATTCCACCTAAATCAACAAATGCTCCGTAGTCAGTGATATTTTTAATCGTACCTTGAACAATCGTTCCTTCTTTGAGGTTGTCCATGAGTTTTTGACGCTCTTCACCTTGACTTGCTTCAACCACAGCACGGCGAGATAAAACAACGTTATTTCTCTTACGATCAAGTTTGATGACTTTAAAGTCCATCGTCTTACCTTCAAATGGTGACGTGTCTTTAATTGGGCGTGTATCGAGTAAGGAACCCGGCAAGAATGCACGGATACCGTTGACCATAACAGTCAAACCACCTTTAACCTTACCAGTAACAGCACCAGTAACAATTTCGCCTTGCTCAAGAGCTTTTTCAAGATTCATCCATGAAGCTAATCGTTTAGCTTTATCACGAGATAAAATCGTGTCACCATAACCATTTTCTAACGCATCAATCGCAACTGATACGAAATCACCAGGTTGAACATCAATTTCACCCTGATCATTATGGAATTCTTCAACGGGAATAAATGCTTCAGACTTAAGTCCTGCATTCACAACAACAAAATTATGATCAATACGCACAACTTCAGCGGAAATGACCTGCCCAGATTTCATATTAGAACGGGCTAATGATTCTTCAAATAGAGCTGCAAAGGATTCAGACATGTTTACTTTATCTGTTGGCTAAGCCAACGGGTTAGGTTAATTATCCCTTCTTGTAACGCTTTTAAGAACCTGATCGGCGCGCTAGGATTCAAGATGGGGCCACTACAACGACTTACTTCAAACGACTTACTTAAAACGACTTACTTTATTGACTAAACTTTTTGATACCAAGCTATGATTTGACTAACAGCCTCGTCGATAGTTTGATCAGTTGTGTCTAACAAGAAAGCATCCTCACTTTGTACCAATGGAGCGGTTTCTCGTTGAGTATCTCGAAGATCACGTTCCACCAAATCTTTAGTAAGAACCTCTATATTAGCAGAAATTCCTTTGGCAATCAATTGTTTATATCTTCTTTGTGCACGAATTTTGGCATCAGCGGTCAAAAATACCTTTAATTGGGCCTGCGGAAAGATCACAGACCCCATATCTCTTCCATCTGCAACAAGTCCTGGAGGCTTTAAAAAGCTTTTTTGAAGTTCAATCAAAGCCTCACGAACCTCGGGAACTGCTCCTGCACTCGAGGCTCTTTTGCCCATCTCTTCTGAACGGATCACCTCTGTAACGTCTTCTTTGCCGAAGAAAATGCAACCATCCCGAAACTCAATAGCCATCTGTCGGCAAAGTTTTTGTAAACGCTGTGGCTCCGAAAACTCAATGCCTGCTTGAAGGCTTGCAAGTCCTACTAAACGATATAAAGCCCCACTATCTAAATAATGAAACCCAAGTTGCTGAGCAACTAACTGTGCAACCGTTCCTTTACCAGAGGCAGTAGGCCCATCAATTGCAATAACAGGAATCATATGGCTAAATTTTTCGGTTGTACTAATTGTCCCCAAACGTCAAAGTATCTAGGGAAGGTTTTGGAAACACAATCAGGGTCATTAATCAAAAAAGCATTAGGGCCAAACGATGCTAATGAAAAACACATCGCCATCCGATGATCATCATAGGTATCGACCCCACCCAGCGGTATCAGCCATGTTGGTGGAGCCTGAACCGAAATAAAATCATCACCAGATTCCACAACTGCGCCAAATTTTGTTAACTCACACTCCATTGCAGCAATTCGATCAGTTTCCTTTACACGCCAGCTTGCAATGCCAGTTAAACGGGTCTTACCGGTTGCAAACATACCTAAAACCGCTAGAGTCATTGCGGCATCAGGAATAGCCGTACAGTCTAAATCAATTCCCCTTAACCGCCCATCTTCCGTATCAACCCCTCGAACTTCAATCCAATCAGATCCTTGGGTAACATTCGCGCCCATCATCGATAAAGCATGCGCAAATGCCACGTCACCTTGAATGCTATCTCGACCTGCGCCACGAACCTTCACTGGCCCTTGGCCTAGTGCACCCAAAGCTAAAAAATACGATGCCGAGGAGGCATCACCTTCAACCTTAAATTCCCCAGGAGCAATATATGGGCCATGTTCGAATTGAGCATGAGCGGGAATGGTAAAAACCTGCCATGCATCGTTGTGCACCTGCACCCCAAATTTATCCATTAAGTTCGTAGTGATTTCAATATAAGGCTTGGAAATCAATTCGCCAATGACTTCAATTCGGATGGGCTTGGGTGATCGTAATAAAGGTAAAGCCATCAATAAGGCGGTGAGATATTGACTTGAGACATCCCCTCGAACTTGAACTGTTTGATCGCTCTTAATATGCCCTACATGAATTTGTATCGGTGGATAACCTTTAGTTCCAAGATAATCAATGTTGGCGCCGATATCTCGCAAACCTTCAACTAGATCGGCAATTGGCCTTTCATGCATGCGAGGAACACCATGCAAATGATATTCCCCTCCTAAAATGGCCAAAGCTGCAGTTAAAGGTCGTATCGCTGTTCCTGCATTACCCATGAATAAATCTGCTGTCAATTCAGAAAATCTACCGTCCTGCCCTGTGATTTCGATCAAATCTTCTTCATTCTTGGAATAAGAACGGAGCAACACACCTAACTTGGATAGAGCATCACGCATGACCCTTGTGTCATCAGCATCGAGTAAACCCTGCAAAGTAGTTGTCCCTTGGGCTAAAGCACTTAAGAGTAAAACTCGATTGGAAATACTTTTAGATCCGGGTAATTGAATCTCGCCTTTGGCAGATGAAGTTGGAGAAATCTGCAATGCCTTGGAAGACATCTTAGCCCTGCCAGTCATTACGCGAGTTACTTGCGATTTGATACATTTTTTGTAGTGCTGCCCCATCATTGTTCTGCATCGCCGTTTTCATTCTCTCTAGAATCAAAAGATATGCGTCTAACTCTTTCAAAATGGCATCTTTGTTCGCTAATGAAATATCTGTCCACATCTCAGGACTTGATCCGGCAATTCTTGTGAAGTCTCTAAACCCTGCGCCAGCGTGCACAAATTTCTTTTGAGCATCTTCGGCATTAGCAATCTGCAACATAAGAGCATAGGATAAGACATGAGGCAAATGCGAAACTGCTGCAAAGATATGATCATGCTCAATTGCAGACATTTTATATACCTGAGCACCAAGTGACTGCCAACATTGTTCTATGCGCTGCACATTCACAGATGTATTTTCAAGGAGCGGACATATCATGATTTGTTTGTTTTTAAATAAATCAACTTTTGCCGCAACTGCACCATGCTGCGCTCCACCAGCGATGGGATGGCAAGGAATAAACTGCGCTACCTGATCACCTAAAACTTCTTTCGCACAGGCTACCACATCCATTTTCGTACTGCCAACATCAATGATGATCTTATCTTTAGTCAAATAAGGATGTATCGCTTGCAGAACTTCCTTGGTCTTTGCAACAGGCACACAAACAATCATTAAGTCGCTTTCTTCTGCGAGTGTTTGCAGATCAACTATCTCGTCAATTTGGCCGAGTTGTTTTGCGACTTGAAGATTTGATTCAGTTCTCCCAACGCCAAGAACTTTTTTGGTCATTCCAGCTTTTTTAAGGGCTAGGCCCAAGGAACCGCCAATAAGCCCTACGCCAATGATACCGACCGTTGGAAAAGTAGAATCTGTTGATTGAGATTTCACGAGCTAGCTTCTGGGGAACTTATTTATTAAGCGCTTTTTTAAGCGCAACTAAAAAAGCTGCATTCTCTTTTGGCAAGCCGATGGAGACTCGTAAAAACTTCGGCAAACCATAATTATCTACAGGACGAACAATAATGCCTTGTTTAAGTAATTCTAGATTCACTCGAGTTCCTGCGCCATCATCATCGCCAACTTGCACAAGAATGAAATTACCGGCAGAAGGCAAATAGTGTAAGTGCATCTGCTCGAAGGCTTCGGATAATTGTTGATAACCTTCTTGATTTAATTTGGCGCCTCGCTCTAAAAATTCAATATCTTGAAATGCCGCAATCGCTGCTGCTTGCGCTAAAGAGTTGACATTAAATGGCTGTCGAATGCGATTCATTAAATCAGTTAACTCTTCCTGAGAAACTGCATATCCTAAACGCAAGCCAGCCAAACCATAGGCTTTAGAAAAACTTCTAGATACAATTAAATTAGGGTACTTACGGGCCATCGCAATGGCATCATATTGTTGTTCAGGCTTAAGGTATTCGTTATAAGCCTCATCCAAAACAACCACAATATGGCTCGGTACTTGACCAAGAAAATGTTCGATCTCGTGACCCGGTATAAAACTACCGGTTGGATTGTTAGGATTTGCGACAAAAATAAGTTTGGTATTTTCTGTAATGGCAGCGACCATCGCATCCAAATCATGGCCTAAATCTTCTGGCGTTGGATCAATCACAATCGCTTTTGCTCCCACTGCCTGAGTTGCGAGTGGATATACCGCAAATGCATGCTTAGAGAAAATAATCTCACTACCTGTTTGTGCAACAGATCGGGTAGCAAGTTCTAAAATATCATTACTGCCATTACCAAGAGTAATCCAATTGTCCGGAACTTGGTTTTTTCGTGCTAAAACTTGTTTGAGTTCGAATCCATTAGAGTCAGGATAACGCCCTAAGTCATGCATCACCGCCATCATGGCGACCTTTGCAGACTCTGGAATACCTAAGGGATTTTCATTCGAGGCTAATTTTACAATTTGATCTTCTACCAAATTAAATTGGCGCGCTACTTCACTGATTGGTTTACCACCAATATAGGGCGCAATATTTCTAACTTGCTCTAGGCCAAATTGATTTATTTTCTTTGTACTCATCGATGACTACTTCTTGGATATGAACCTAAACATTTATAAAAAGCGGTAATATTTTTTAATGCCTCAAGCGCAGCAGACACACTCGCCTCCTCTTGATGACCCTCTATATCAATATAAAAATGATATTCCCAAGTTCCTTTTCTAGCAGGTCTTGATTCAAAGCGTGTCATTGATACGCCATGCTTGGCAAATGGCTCTAGTAACTTATAAACAGCTCCAGCCTCATTCTTTACTGAAAGAATGAGTGATGTTTGATCTTTATTTGTTTTACTCGCCATGTGATTTCCAATCACAACAAATCGCGTACGATTGTGGGCGTCATCTTGGATACCCTCTTGAATGATATTTAAACCATAAGTATTTGCGGCTGTAATACTTGCAATTGCAGCAAATTCCGAATTATGAGATGCATCCAAAGCCGCCTGAGCATTACTACTGATGGCTTCACGATGCAATTGCGGTGCGTGTTGAGTTAACCAATGTTGGCATTGCGCTAATGCTTGCGGGTGCGCAAGGACGTGCGTCACTCCATCTAAATTACCCGACTTACTCATTAGAGTATGCGAAACCGGAATCGATATCTCCCCTGTAATCAAGAGTGATGATTCTAGTAATAAATCCAAAGTTCTTGATATTGCACCCTCAGAGGAGTTTTCAATAGGTACCACGCCATATTGGCTTTGACCTGTTTCAACGGAACGAAAAACTTGGTCCAAGCTCGGCATTGGCTGCAAATCGACTGAATGTCCAAAAAATTGCAATGTTGCAGCTTCAGAAAAAGTTCCGACAGGTCCTAAATAAGCGATTTTCATATCGCCCTCTATGGCGCGACAGGCAGACATAATCTCTCGCCAAATAGCCTGAACCCCAGCACTCTTCAACGGGCCAGGATTATTGGTGGCAACTTTATCAAGAACTTGTTGCTCACGCTCAGGTCGGTACACAACTGATCCAAATTCTTGTTTTACATGCCCAACATCCAAAGCAATTTGAGCTCGCTTCGCGAGTAAATCCAACAAGTCACGATCAATCTCGTCAATTCTCTGACGTAATGGCTCTAGACGTTTTGCCTCACTGGTCATTACGCTCGCCTCTCAAATTCACGCATAAATTGAGCTAAACATTCCACTCCTGCCAGCGGCATAGCATTATAGATACTAGCCCGCATTCCACCAACACTCTTATGTCCTTTTAAACCAGTCATACCAGCATCACTAGCTTGCTTTAGGAAAGTATCAAATAATGATTCATCGCGTAAATAAAAGGTGACATTCATTCTTGAGCGCGAATCTTTATGGACTCGTCCTTCATATAATGAACTCTGATCTAAAACATCGTATAAAAGCTGCGATTTTTGTTGATTCAATTTTTCCATCTGCGCAACACCACCCGATTTTTTTAACCATTTAAATACTTCGCCAGCCATATAAATTGCAAAGGTTGTCGGTGTATTAATCATGGAGTCGTTATTCGCCTGGACTTGCCAATCCCAAATCGTCGGCGTAATCGACATGGTATGTCCAATTAAGTCTTCACGCACAATAACAATCGTCACACCAGCAGGCCCGATATTTTTTTGGGCACCCGCAAATAAAACACCATAACGGCTCACATCAATTTCTCGTGAAAGAATATTACTGGAGATATCTGCAACTAAGGGAATATTTCCTACGTCAGGCGTTTGTGAGAACTCAACTCCACCAACAGTTTCATTTTCGCAAATATGAACGTATGCAGAATCAGGTGATAGATCCCAAGATGATCTTGGTGGCACGCAATAAAAATTCTGCTCTTTGCTGGTGGCGGCAATTCTGGCAATACCATATTTACTTGCCTCAGCAACCGATTTTTGAGTCCATACGCCTGAAACAATAAAATCAGCCTGAGGGCTTTTCTTTGCCAAGTTCATCAGATTCATGGGAATCGCTGCATTCTGACCAATGGCCCCACCTTGCAAAAACAAGACTTTGTAATTGGATGGAATCTGCATTAAATCAATGAGATTTTGCAAGGCCTCTTGATAACAATTCATAAAAGCTGGACTTCGATGACTTACTTCCATTACGCCAGCGCCTAAACCTTGCCACAAAAGCATATCTTTACCTGCGGCCTCTAGGACTTCCTCAGGAAGTGTTGCAGGACCTGGAGCGAAGTTATATATACGATGTTCAAATGGCATAAATATTACCCTGCAAGTGTTAGCGAATCATCAGATTATTCACTAACGGTAGGTAATTCGTCACCGGCAGAATCTTCGTCGTCAATATCGTCATCTTCACTTTCTGCAATGCGTTGCAATCCAGATAACACTGTACCTGAATCTACATTAATGAGGGTGACGCCTTGTGTCGACCGCCCCATTTCTCGAATTTCAGAAACTCGTGTTCTGACTAATATACCGCCCGTCGTAATTAACATGATCTGATCAACCTCTATCACCAATGATGCAGCAACTAACTTGCCATTTCTTTCAGTGGTTTGTATGGCAATCATACCTTTCGTGCCACGACCATGACGCGTATATTCAGCTAATGGCGTCCGTTTACCATAACCATTTTCAGTGGCTGTTAAAACGCTTGGCAAAGTCCCAGCTTGGGCCAATAGCTCTGCATCTGCTTCATTCGGGGCCACCAACATGGCGATGACTTCTTGACCCTGAGCGAGGTTCATACCACGAACACCTCTAGCAGTCCTACCCATTGGCCTTACATCGTTTTCATCAAAGCGAACAGCTTTCCCAGCATCTGAAAATAACATCACATCTTCATTACCATGCGTAATGGCAGCACCTACCAAAATATCACCATCATCTAAATCTACAGCAATAATGCCGGCTTTGCGTGGGTTAGAGAAATCACTTAAGCGAGATTTTTTGACCACACCAAAACGTGTTGCCATAAATACATATTGATTCTCTACATAACCCTTAATAGGCAAAATTGTCGTGATTTTTTCATTCGGTTCCAGCGGGAACATATTGATAATGGGTTTACCCCTTGAAGTTCTACTTCCAGCAGGTACTTCCCATACTTTTAACCAATACAAACGACCTCGATCAGAGAAACAAAGTATCGTGTCATGCGTATTGGCCACAAATAAAGTAGATATCCAATCTTCATCTTTTGTGGTCGTTGCTGATTTTCCTCGACCACCACGTTTTTGTGCCTTATATTCAGTTAATGGCTGACTCTTCATATAGCCAGTATTCGATAAGGTAACAACCAGATCTTGAGGTGTAATCAGATCCTCTGTGAAGAGTTCAGTGGCATTCATTTCTATAACTGAACGACGACCATTATCTGAACCCTCTTGCCCGAATTCTTTTTTTGACTCCAAAAGTTCTGAACGAATCACTTCAGTCACACGATCCGGTTTAGCCAAAAGGTCTAACAAGTCAGAAATCTCGGCCATGACCTCTTTGTATTCATCCACAATTTTGTCTTGCTCAAGACCCGTTAAACGCTGAAGGCGCATTTGCAAAATTTCCTGAGCTTGATCTTCTGATAAACGATACAAACCATCAGGCTGTAAACCTAAATTGGCCGGCAATCGATCAGGACGGTATGCAGCTGTTCCACCCTGAGTTTCCATCGCTGAACGCGTTAACATTTCACGCACCACACTAGAGTCCCAAGTTTGCAAAAGCAACTCTTTTTTCGCTTCTGGTGGCGTGGAGGCAGCTTTGATCAAGGCGATAAATTCATCAATATTCGCTAATGCAACCGCCAAACCTTCCAGCACATGGCCACGATCTCTGGCTTTTCTTAACTCGAATAATGTTCTTCTTGTAACTACTTCACGGCGATGTCTTAAGAAACACTCTAGCAATTGTTTTAAATTTAACAAGCGAGGCTGGTTATCCACCAAAGCCACCATATTCATACCAAAGTTATCTTGTAATTGTGTATTTTTATAAAGGTTATTAAGAACAACCTCAGGGACTTCGCCGCGCTTAAGTTCAATCACAACGCGCATACCTGACTTGTCAGACTCATCTCGGATATCTGAGATACCCTCAACTTTTTTCTCAATGACTAATTCTGCAATACGCTCTAGAAGGTTCTTTTTGTTGACCTGGTAAGGCAGCTCGTCAACGATGATCGATTGACGTTGACCTTTTTCCATATCTTCAAAATGCGTTTTTGCACGCATAATAACCCTGCCACGCCCAGTTCTATAGCCTTCGCGAACCCCTTGAACTCCATAAATCGTGCCGCCCGTTGGAAAATCAGGGGCAGGTACTAAATTAATAAGCTCCTCGATATCACATTCAGGATTTTCTAATAAATAAATACCAGCGCTAATGACTTCATCAATATTGTGAGGCGGAATATTGGTTGCCATACCCACAGCAATACCAGAAGATCCATTAATCAATAAATTAGGGATTTTTGCCGGAAGAATTAAAGGCTCTTGCTCGCTACCATCGTAGTTAGGACCAAAGTCGACCGTTTCCTTTTCTAAATCCGCGAGTAACTCATGTGCAATTTTTGCCAAACGAATTTCGGTGTAACGCATCGCCGCAGCATTATCACCGTCAACAGACCCAAAGTTTCCTTGACCATCGACCAACATATATCTTAAGGAAAAGTCCTGCGCCATTCGAACAATCGTGTCATAAACCGCTGTATCACCATGGGGATGGTACTTACCAATCACGTCACCCACAATACGAGCAGACTTCTTATAAGCCCTATTCCAGTCGTTATTGAGTTCGTGCATGGCAAATAAAACCCTGCGATGAACGGGTTTTAATCCATCTCTAGCGTCAGGGAGGGCGCGTCCAACGATGACGCTCATTGCGTAGTCCAAATAGGACCGCCGCATTTCATCTTCGAGTGATACGGGTATTGTTTCTTTAGCGGCTTGTTCCATTAGGATATTTTATCATGTGACAAGAAGGCCTTCGCAATTTCATGTATGCCCCAATAACAACACTAAAAATAACTTCCCTTGTACTCTATAAATAAGTTGATATAATATTTATAGTAATATTACTCTTTTAGAGATAAGCTTAATTCACTGATTTAACGAGGAAAAAAATGACTAAATCAAATCGTTCACTTTTAGTAGCTATCGCATTAATGGCTTCTTTTGGTTTTGCACAAGCGCAACAAAAAACAGTTGATAACTGGAACTCTGGTGGAGGAACAACATACGTTCGTTCAGGCGCTGATTCTTCACTTTGCTGGAGAGACAACAATTGGACTCCAGCTACTGCTGCTGCTGACTGTGACGGCGCTATCAAGCCTGCTGCTCCTGCTGCCGCCCCTGCCCCACGAGCTGCCGCTCCAGCTGTTGTAGCCCCTGTTGCTACAAGCTCGAAAGTAACTTTACTCGCTGACGCTTTATTTGATTTTGATAAATCAAAATTAAAGCCTGAAGGTATCCAAAAGTTAGATGGTTTAGTAAGTAAACTTAAAGATGTAACTGTTGAAGTTATTATTGTTGTTGGTTTTACTGATAGCATCGGTTCTTTAGACTACAACAAGAAACTATCTTTACGCCGTGCCGAAGCTGTTAAAGCTTATTTAACATCAAAAGGTATCGAAGCTAGCCGCGTTTACACTGAGGGTAAAGCATTTGCTGAGCCGGTTGGTGACAACAAAACTGCTGTTGGCCGTGCATTAAATCGTCGCTCAGTCATCGAAGTTGTTGGCACGAAAAAACAATAAGCTCTAAAGCTTTTGGAAAAGCCCGGGCAACCGGGCTTTTTTTATTGGATAATCACTAGTTGTATTGTAATCAACCTATTTCATCATCATGACTACAGAAAATATAGACCAATCCGAAATTGATAAATTTAGTGAATTAGCTAGTCGTTGGTGGGATAAAACTAGTGAATTCAAGCCCTTACACGCGATTAATCCTCTTCGACTCAATTGGATTAAAGAGCATTGCTCGATTGAAAACCATCAAGCCCTAGATATTGGTTGTGGTGGTGGTATTTTGACGGAATCTTTAGCCACATCAGGCGCTAAGGCTAAAGGCATTGATCTATCGAAGAAAGCTCTTCAAGTCGCTAAATTACATGCTCTTGAAACCAGCCTCTCGGTTGAGTATGAACTGATTAGCGCTGAGGATTTAGCCTTAAAAGAACCTGCAAAGTATGATGTGATTACCTGTATGGAGATGTTAGAACATGTTCCAGACCCTAAGTCCATCGTACAGTCATGTGCCAAACTAGCCAAACCTGGAGCGACCTTGTTCTTTAGCACCCTCAATCGAAATCCTAAATCTTATTTGATGGCCATTTTAGGAGCCGAATATATTCTTAAAATGCTACCTAAAGGAACGCATGAGTATGCTAAATTCATTAAACCCTCAGAATTATCTACCTATATACGAGAGTCCGGTTTAGAGGTCGTTGATATGATTGGCCTTCACTTTAATCCACTGTTTGATCATTACTATCTTGGCCCTAATGTGGATGTCAATTACATGTTTGCTGTTAAAAAGCCTCTGTAATCATGCGCCCACAGTTTAAAAGTGTTTTTTTTGATTTAGATGGCACTCTTGCTGATACAGCTCCTGATCTCGCTGCGGCAGCCAATAAGATGCTCATTGATCGTCAATTGCCCCCAATTCCTATGCAAACCATGCGCCATTTAGCCTCCTCTGGTGCTAGAGGGATGATTCATGCAACTTTTGGCGTCGGAGTAGACGACCCACGATTTGATGCACTCAAAGAGGAGTTTCTGAGTAATTATGAGCAAGCCATCCATGTACATACCGAGTTCTTCCCAAATATGGAAGAACTTCTGAATTTATTGGATGAATATGAGGTTCCATGGGGTATTGTGACCAATAAACATCAACGATTTACTACGCCACTGGTTAAAAGCTTAGGATTAGATCATCGTACCAATGCCATTGTGAGCGGCGATACTACACCGTTTGCTAAGCCTCACCCTGCACCAATACTTCTAGCGCTATCTCAAAAACAGGTACAAGCCGCAGGTGGCGTCTATATTGGTGATGATTTAAGAGATGTCCAAGCAGGTAAAGCAGCTGGCATGCAAACCATTGCAGCTGCTTATGGATATTGTGGTGATCACCAACCACCTGAGTCTTGGGCTGCTGATTTTATTGTTTATGAGCCAAAAGACCTTACTAGTATCCTTTTTATTCAATAAAAGATAAAATAGATGACCATCTATGCAAAGCTTTCATGGGACCGACTTGGTTTCGACGTGGATTGCGAAGCATGAAGGGCATACCGAGGACCCGTTATCTCGTAAATCAATGGGATTGTAATAACTGCAAACGACGAACGTTTCGCACTAGCCGCTTAATTGCGGTTGCCCCTGAACTGATTCTCTCTTGGGTCAGGTAACGCAAGTTACATCAGGGTCATATACAAGAGATAAGACTATTTTGCGTCACGATAAATAGTTCGAAAACTTAGTGAATCGCTAATGAATAACGTGTCAGTCCGTGCTTCATTGGTTAAATCAAATGATATGACTAAGTATGTAGAACTTTATGTAGAGGATTTGCGGACGCGGGTTCGATTCCCGCCGGTTCCACCAATAAAAATCGTTGACTTTCAGCAAGTCAAGCAGAGTAAACCTCAAGGGGCGGTATCAAAACCACCTCTTGAGACTTATACCTATCTTATACCCGATTTACACCTCAAATTTAAGGCGTTAATATGTCATAAGAGAGAACTTGTTTAACTTATAGGTATATCGCCAACTTTAATTTGCCATATATTAGAGTAAAGTCTTGGGAAGAAAAATAAGGGTATTTTATGAAGAAAATAATCAAATTAACGGCTCGAAAAACATGATTCAATTATTAAACCCTAAAACCATATCAGCACCTAATGGAACATATTCTCACGGTGTTCTAGTTACTGAAGCATCCAAATTCTTAGTTATCTCTGGTCAGGTTGCAATCAAATCTGATGGCACTGTCTCAGACTCGTTGATTGAGCAATGTGAGGTTGTATGGGGCAATATAGTTGCCATCCTTGAAGAATCGGGCATGTCAATAAAAAACCTAATTAAAATTAACTCATATTTAACCAACCCACAGCAAATCAAAACTTTTATAGAAATCAGAGCAAAATATCTTCAAGGTCATTGCCCAGCTTCAACGCTTATTGTGGTTTCAGCCTTAGCAGATCCAAGGTTTTTAATTGAAATTGAAGGCTATGCCTCCATTTGATTTATCTAAGTATCTAGAACTTTTTGTGAAGGATTTACGGACGCAGGTTCTATCCTGCGGTTCAACAGTACTAGTATCAACAATAAAACCATTTAAGAAAAATAAATTAAAGAGTTTTTGTTGTCTATTGTTAACGATAGCAAACATAGCTTCATTAAAGCTTGAAGGAACTTGTTCTTTAAAACCTTTTACACCTATTTTGCACGCTCAAAATTGTAGCTAGGATATGAATATTGATAAAGGTATTTTGGATTTAGTTGTTGCAAGTCTAAAATCTTTCGGTATAAATTTAAAAAGTTAATTTGATTTAACAACTTTGACGCTCTGCATCAAAGCATTTGCAGCCTCTTGACGTCTTAGCTGAACAAGGCGCTGAACAATAGCATTTTTACTTTGATCAAAACTAGGTATGACAAACGGTCGAATGTCTTGGACCTTAATAATGTGCCAGCCATTTACTGTTTTAATAGCGCTTTGACTAACCTGGCCTTTAGATAAATTTGGCACGACTTCGCTTACAAGGGGTATAAGCTGATTTGGTAATATCCATCCAACTACACCCCCTTGCAAACCTGAAGTTTTATCTAAAGAATTTGTCTTAGCCAGCTCATCAAAGGGGGTTCCGCTATTGATTTTTTTAATTAAATCTACGGCAGTAACTTCATCGGCAACGAGAATTTGAGCCACTAAATATTCTTTGGCACTTTTTAGATCTTTACTTATCTCAACTTGTTTATCGTATTCAGCGTAAATATCATTTTCTGTTACAGGATTTTTTTTAAAGTATTGAGCGAACCAGAGTTCCAAAATAGCATTTTGCTGAGCAAGTTTTAATCGAAGTGCATTATCCCCCCTTGTTAACAAACCTGTTTTTTTAGCATCTTGAGAAATGGCTTCACGAAGAATCAAATCATTCAAAATTGTTTGTCGTAACTCGGGGGTATCTTTGGCACCTTCTGCAACTGCATTATTAACACTTTCATTGAGCATTACATTTGTTATCTTGGTACCGTTAACCGTCAACAAAGTTGATCCTGTTCCTTGACCAAAGGCAGTCGCAACAAAAAAGGGAAGTAAAGCTAAGGGAATTAGTTTTTTTAAGTGTAATTTCATGAAGTATCTAAACAATATGGTGGGTGTTTACAACTGACTTTAATTAAGTTTCAAGTCAAATAGATTGGAAGAAATAGCCCTATCTTCTTACTGCTTAGTTTCCAACAATCTATTGAACTCAACAACTCAATCTTTTTACTATTTATTCTGCGATTCGGATATCTCAATAAGAGTTTTAACACCTCCCACAGTTACTGCAACAGACATTGGTAAAGCACCACTTGGGACCGCACTAGTAACCAGTGTTTTACTTGCAACATCATATGAAATCCAAGATGGTAAAGGATCGTTATTACTCATAGTAACTGCTACAGTATTATTTTGTGGAGTTCCACCAGGCGCTCCACCGGGCGCTACACCAGCGGCTCCGCCAGGAGCAATCACAGATTCAGGAATTGGAATTGTAAGGCCAGTTCCAGAGACGGCTGTACTTTGAGGTACAGTGACTACTATAAGTCCTGTAGAGGACTGACTTGGATTATTTACAGTAGTTACTGAAACTCCTGCAGAAGTGACTGTTGATGCTGGTCCTGCAGAACCAGCAGTAACAACTGGAGCACTCGAGACAACCGCTGTGGAAGTTATCGCAGTTGTACTAAGAGGGGGTGCCGAAGAAACAGGCGGTGCATTTGTAACAACTGGTGGGAGTATGACGGTTGGAATAACATTAATTGTTCCATTTAAATTAGCAACTAAAGTTGTTCTATAGTTAGCTCCACCACTTCCATCATTGATAGAGTAATTTGAAACATTTAATGTTTTATTAACCCCGGCGATAAAACTCTCATAAACTTCAGTGAGATTCGAAATAGTATCAGAACCCTTTAAGCCACTAACTGTTGGTGTACTGAGGGCTGAAACTGAACCATCAAAGGTTTTTGTATTTGGTGTAGCGGTAATAGTTAATGGCGCCTGACTTAGAGTAATCGAGTTTGCAGTAGTTCCAGTCCCGGCATTTCGTGCTCCATTCGTGATCGCATAATTATTTAGATCAGCTGTTCCTACCACCCCAGATTGTACTGTTACATAATTCGTACTATTGTCCACAACATTCTTCGTATTAGCAGTTGCACTTGTAAATCCGGTCAAAGTCTCACCATTCTGTAAGCCATACGCAGTGACATTTACAGGCCCAATACTCGTAGTACCCGTGTAAGTTCCACTTACAGCAATGCCCAATGCTGCAGGACTTAGGATAATAGAGTTCGCAGTAGTCCCAGTTCCTGCATTCCGTGATCCATTCGTGATTGAGTAGTTATTTAGATTAGCTGTTCCAACAACTCCAGACTGTGTTGTCACATAATTCGTATTGTTATCCAATACATTCTTTGTATTAACCGTCACACTTGTAAATCCTGTCAAAGTATCACTACCCTGTAATCCATAAGCAGTAACACTAGGAGACGAAATCGTTGTAGTACCGCTATAAGTTCCCGATGTAACGATACCCAAAGGTGCTTTATTTACGGTATTGTTGACGGCAACATATGAGAAGTTGTAGTTATTAGCAATGCCAGTTGATAATAAAGCAGCACTTGGGGTTGATACAAAAGATCCTGCCTGTGCTAAGCCGTTTAAAGTTTGATTATTAATCGATGAAATAGCTTGAGTTACTGAACCAATAGCATCAGAACCAACCATAGATGTATTGATAAATCCAGCATTTGATACCAAGGAAGCATAACTAATAGTCCCGTCGTAAGTCGTAGTACTGGCATTATTTGTAATTGTGACTGCTTTAGCTGTAATCGTTGCATCCGCTGGATTCTGAATTGTCAGCGTGTAGTTACCAGACTGCGCTCCCGTTAAGCTTAAACCACTGTAAGTCACCATTGAAGCTGACGCTACATTCTTATTGTTGTATGTGCCAACTGCCGTTCCGGTCAGACTCACCGTATCACCGGTATAGGCTTTACCATCCGAACTCGTTCCAGTGCCAGCAGTTTCTGTCGCTGCTAAAGCTGCTGTGCCACTCACGACTGCCGCTGTTGTACCGTCATACACTTTGCTACTC
>CANFOL010000009.1 GCA_947448695.1 Burkholderiaceae bacterium | reverse complement strand
AGATCGGGCAGACCTAAGATAGAATCTAAATGGGACATTGGTATTACCTCTATTAAAAAAGTTCGTCGAAAAAACTAGTTTAATAAATACCTTTGTCCCCCGTTTATGATGTAGAGCCAATTGTAGTCATGAATAGCTTTAATACCCTCTCCTTCATAGCTCCCTTTGCCTATTAATTGCAATCACAGTTGCTCACAATACAGAGTTTATTAGCACTATCCATCTAGTTATCAATAAGGAATTCCCTACTTCTGGTACAAGCATGACGATCTTAATCGATGATGGGCATACATCTGATTCATTTAAAAATCATAAATTGTGAACATTAATTGAATTATTTTTGAATAACTTGGTCTTTTTCAATCTGAAAAGTCATTAAATCTTCACCAATCAACAATGGCCCGGAGTAGGTTTTTCTAGCCATATCAAATACTTCTTTTTCAGTGACCGCAGGTATACCAGGGCCTGCGAGCAATACAAAATGATAAAACACCGCTAGTTGAGGTTTGACTTTACTAAACAGAGTACCCGCTTCCTCTGGTGAAGTGTGGTGATCTAAGATTACTTTAATCGTTGGATTTTTTAGTAAAGCTTCTTTTGCTGCAGCCACTTGGTGAATGATCAAGTTAGAGCCCATCGCGTGTTTGATCAGATTTTCGCTATAACGTGTATCGCCAGAAATTGTGACGGATCGATTGTCATAATCGATTCGGTATCCAAACGCGGGTTTTAGTAAGTCCCCGTGATCAACCTCAATGGCGGTCACCGTGAGACCATCTTTTTTATACACAATACCCTCATTGACTTCAGTTACGACTGATTTGATGTTTTCAGGTTTGAGTGCTTGATCAGCGATTCTTGCTTTAATATCCCACTCATAGGCTTGTTCCAAGCCATTCATTAATTGCTGACTGCCTTTGGGGCCATATACAACAAAGGGACCATTTCGCTGTGCGTAGTTAGTCTCTAACCATCCTGTAAGCCATAAGTCGGGTAGTCCCACCACATGATCAGAATGCAGATGTGTGATGAAAACTGCATCGATCAAGCCCAGCTTAATACCCAATTGCCAAATACGCTGAGTTGTGCCGCGACCACTGTCAATTAACAAATGCTTTCCACCCGCTTGTATCAAGACCCCTGGACCAAAACGTGTCATTGATGGCGTTGGACTTCCGGTGCCCAATAAGGTGACGCGAAATTCTTGGGGTTGTAAGGGCGGAAGTTTGCTTTGCGCTTGAGCAAAAGAACTGACTAAAGAAAAAAATAAAATTAAAATGAAGCGCAACATTTTTGATCCTTTTAATTAATATTTAAGTACCGATTTTTACTTTTAAAAAGGGCTTTATTTGCTTTAAAGCCCTTCCTAACTGTTAATGCTATTGCCTAGAAAAGGTATAGCCATTTCCAATAATGACAGTTCAATGTTTCCATTACATGCATGACTCTATATTTTCTATAGAGCAGATGAAACCGCTCAATTTTTAAATCTTTAACCTTAATACCCTAGCGGCATTTCCCGATAATATTCCTATGCGCTCAGCATCTGTAAGATTTGGTGTTGCCATTATGTGATCAACAGGTTGCTCTGCCCACGGAATTGGATGGTCTGAGCCAATCATAATTTGACTAGCACCTACCTGAGATTTTAAGTAATTAAGTGCCTCTGGTGTGAATACTAAAGAATCAAAGTACATCTGCTTGATATACTCCGTTGGTTTTTTCTTCAACACAATATTGGGATCACACATGGTTGGTGATACGGTACAACTATGATCTGACCTTGGAGCATAGGATGGAAAATATCCACCCCCATGAGCAGCAATGATTTTTAAATCTGGGAATTTATCCAAGGTGCCATCAAAAATTAAATGCTGTAATGCAATCGTCGTATCTAGAGGATTACCAATCGTATTAGATAACCAACCATTCCCTTTAAAACGAGAAGCTAATTGCGGTGTACTTTGAGGATGAATAAATAATGCCACATTTAATTCTTGAGCTTTCGCAAAAACAGGGTGATACCGTGGATTGGAGAAATCATCACCCGCTACACTTCCTCCAATTGCGGCACCTACAAGGCCATATTTTTTTACAGCTTCATCTAATTGCTGAACCGCTAAGTCAGGAAACTGCATCGCCAATGAGGCAAAGCCTGCAAAATGCTCAGGATTTTCCTGGCAGAGCTTTGCTAAATTAACATTGTTGATTTTACAAATAGCCTCTGTAGTTTCTCGATCTTTCCGATACCAAAAAGGATTAATGCTTAGGACCTGCATATCAACACCTTGCGCTTGCATTGCCGCTACGCGCTCAGGGACCTTAATGAAGTTCTGCAACTGACCTCTCGTTGGTGCTAATACGGACTTTGCTTCAGCTCCCATTAAATCAATCGCCTCCTGAAAAAAACAATGCGCATGAACATCAACGGCTTTGATTTTTTTTCCATTGATAATCACAGGGGCTTTTTTAACCGGATTACTTTGTGCATTCGCTTTATTTAATAAACCACAGGAGCAAAAAGTTAATCCCCCAGCGAGAGAGCTAGTACTTTTTAAAAATTGTCGACGTGTAAACATAGTTATTTCTTCACAGAGCAACGTTTTTCTTGGGAACAGTTATCCCCTATAACTCCTATTGCCTGAATTTCTATTTCGATACCTGGCCTTGCAAAGTTAGTGACTGTGATTAAAGCACTTCCCGGATAGTTACCATTTTTGAAGTAGTCTTTTCGCATTTCAACAAAACGATCACCATATCGAGACTCCTTAATAAAGACTGTCATTTGAACAACATTAGCGAGTGAGCCTCCTGCATCTTTTAATACTTGATCAATTTGACCAAATACTTGCTTAACTTGAGCTTCAAAGTTATTCGCAATATCTTTTCCTTCAAAGTCACGAGTAGCGGTTTGACCTGCTACCCAAACAATCTTTCCTCCTTCAGTAATCACTCCAGGAGAAAAGGCTCTAGATAACTGGAATGGCGTTTTATCCATATATTCAGCTGCATAGATATTGTTTCCAGCTAATAGGCAGAAAGCCCCAACCATGAATTGAAGTAAGTTTTTCATTTATGTCTCCGTTTATAAAATTTATATCACTATCTTAATATTAAATCTACATTCTGCAATAGGTTAAATACCTAAGCCAAATTCATTACTCTGCTTTGATCTTTGCACTTTTGGCTACTTTAGCCCATTTAATCGTTTCTTCTGAAATATATTTCTCAAACTCTTTTCGACTCATCGGCAGTGGATCTGCACCCTCCGATGTAAATCGATTTTTTATCTCTTGTTCATTGAGGATTTGATTAATTTCAGAATTCAATTTTTCTAAAAAATCTGCAGGTGTGCCACTTGGCGCCAAAATTCCCCACCAGTTCATGGCTTCAACATCAACTCCGGACTCTTTTAAGGTTGGCACATTGGGAAATAAACTAACACGTTGATTACCAGCAATCGCAAGTGCCTTTATCTGTCCAGTTTTAATGAAATTTTGCATTTGTATCAAACTTCCCATGGAAATCTGCACGTGCCCAGCTACGGTATCTAGGAGTGCTGGGCCACCTCCTTTGTAATGCACCAACGAAATATCTGCATTGGTTTTCAACATCAAAAGTTCAACCGCAAAATGCTGAAAACTACCAACTCCAGCTGTACCAAAATTGGTGGAATTAGGATTTTTCTTTGAATAAGCGATCAATTCTTTGACATTTTGAACTGGTAATTGATTATTAATCACAATAATACTAGGGCCAACTCCCAACATGGCTGCGGGTGTAAAGGACTTTACCGGGTCATAGCCTAATTTCATAATCGCTGAATTCATCACAAAACTTGCTGAAGCTAATAGTAAGGTACTGCCATCAGGCTCAGATCTTGCGACCATTTCAGCGCCTACAGATCCCCCTGCGCCAGGTTTATTATCAACTATGACAGAGCGTTTCAATTTTACGGATAACTGTTGAGCGATTGCTCGACCAACAATGTCATTACTGCCACCCGCTGCAAATGGCACAATCAACTTGATGGGTTTTGTCTCTTGAGCTAATGCACTTGATACTCCTGCCAAGCAATAACTAGCTATAAGCCCCAAACAAACAAACAGTTGCTTCAATTGATTCATGAAGATCTATCTCCTTTATTTTTATATCGCTTCTTCTCATGAGAAACGTTTATTTGATTATAGGATTGTTTTGGGTCCAATGGAAATAGGCCATCATCATTGAATTCGAATAAAATTAAAGCAGACCACTAATTAATCATTTACTTCGCTATTTATGAAACCATTCTCTCAAATCATCTTTGCTATTTTTTCTATATCCATCATGTTATTTGGGAGTGCCCAAGCACAAGATTTTCCGCCGAAAAAAACCGTAACTATGTATGTTGGTTTTGCTGCTGGGGGTGGCGCGGATACTTCGGCTAGAATTATTGCCAAAAAATTAGGTGAAAATATTGGCCAGACTGTCGTTGTAGAAAATCGTCCTGGCGCAGGTGGCAATATTGTGCACGGCACAGTTGCAACAGGCCCGAATGATGGCTCTGTCATTTTATTGGGATCTATCGGCCCTTTATCAATTGCCCCCTATTTAATGAAGTTAAATTATGACCCTGTCAAAGACTTAGCCCCACTAACGATGGGTGTGGCCTTTCCTAATATTTTGGTAGTTCCTTCAGATTCCTCCATTAAGTCACTTAAGGATTTTGTTGATCAAGCTAAAAAAGATCCTGGAAAAATTACCTATGCCTCAACAGGTAATGGCTCAGCTTCACATCTTCAAGGTGAGCTATTTAATAGCTTAGCTGGGATCGATACAACCCACGTCCCCTACAAAGGCGGAAGTCCTGCTTTGGTAGATGTTCTCGGTGGACGAGTCAATAGCTATTACTCCACAATTTCTTCAGCACAACCGCATATCAAAAGTGGCAAACTAAGGGCAATTGCTGTGACTAGTTCTCGACGTGTACCCGCTCTTTCAGACGTTCCTACGATTGCTGAATCTGGCTATCCTAGTTTTGACTCCAGTAATTGGTACGCCTTTGTGGCTTCTGCAAAAACGCCTGAACCCATTTTGGAACGTTGGAATCAAGAGATTGTGAAGGTTTTGAAAGATAAAGAAGTTGCTCAAGTTCTCAATGAACATGGCCTCTTTCCTCTACCTGGTAGTCGTGATGATTTGAAGAACTACATGGCTAAAGAGTCTAGGGTTTGGAGCAAAATCATTAAAGATAAAAATATTACGAATGATTAAATTGAAGACGAGGTGCTTTTTTTTAACATATGTCGTATTTTTAAGTTTTTTATTAAGCTCTTGTAGCTCAGTGCAGTTAGCCTACAATCAAGTAGATTTTCTTTTGAAGTGGTGGCTCGATGACTACATTGATCTCACTACAGAGCAGTCGCTGATGTATGATCAATCCATCCACTTACTCGTCAAAAAACATCGGCAAGAAGAACTTCCCAAAGCACTTCAACAACTCAAGCAACTAAAAAGTAAATTAGATCAACCTCTAAAAACAGACGATGGGGTCCAACTTGTTAAAGAGATCAAGTCACTCTCTAGAGCCTCGATTAATCTGCTTCAAGACGATGCAGTGGCACTCGCCCTAACTCTTCAACCTAAACAGTTCACCCTTTTAGAAAGTACCTTTGCAAAATTAAATAAGAAATTTCAGGCTGATTATTTAAAAGGATCAACTGAAGAACGCTTGGATAAACGAGTCGAAAAAATTATCGAACGTACTGAGTCGTTTTCTGGCAATCTGAGTAAATCACAGAAAATACAAGTAAAAGAAATTGCAAGGGAGTATCTTCTCGATATGGAAGTGGTTTATCAAACACGTCTTTATAAACAACAATTGATTATGAAGACCTTGAAAAAAATTGCTCAAGAGCAGGCTCCACCAGCCCAAGTTAAAGTCATCATCAATCAATTATTCAATGATTTAGAGTTAGGAGTTACTGCCGACCAAAAAGATTTTGAGAAAAAAAGAGACCTTCATAGCGGTATCGTTTTAGCAAAAATTACTGAGTTATTTGATGAGCAACAACGTAAAAAAACTCAAGTAAAACTTAAAAATTGGGAACAAGATCTCCAAACCCTCATCCAACAACCATCAAAGACATAGATTGTCCACTAATTCTAAATAGAGTGGTTTTATCAACCATCAAGATGACCAAGGATCAAAGTAGTAAAAATTAATCAGCGTTTCACTACAGAAATTAATGCTCTTTGCCCGGTAATCAGAGAGTATTAATCATTTAAAGGTTCGATACCAATTTTTTTCATAATTTGACGCGCCTGATCTTGCTTAAAAAACTGGGTTAATTGCTTCGCCTCTTTAGGGTACTTGGAGTTGACGCTAACACCAGCTGAGAAACCAATCCAGGTTTGTAACTCTTGAGGAATAAGGCCCAAATACTGAACTCCAGAAACGCCATAGATGCGTGAAGCGACGACAACAATCATATCAACCTCACCTTTTGCAACGCCCTCAACATTATATTCCCCAGACATGGGGCGAAGTTTGGTCTGCATTTCTTGTTCAATCCCCATCTTACTGAGTAAGCTAACAAAATATTTGCCACTCGCTCCATCCCCGGGAAATGCTACAGAGGATACACCTAAAAGACTTCTTTTAAAACTCTCTGTAGTAGAAATATCGAGTTTAGCGGCTCCAGAAGCAATGGCTGCACCAAGACCAATTCGCCCGAATGGCGTTTTGCTGGATGCCATTACTTTTTGAGAGTTGACTAACTCATCCAAAACAGGAGGATTCAACACGACAACATCGACATACTCACCTTGATCCACTCGATCCCTCACGTGGGGATTCACCGCAAATTCAACTTTGACTTGATGACCTGTTTGCGCTTCAAATGCCTTACATATTTCAATCACCGCAGGTCGAGATCCATTGCCACTAAGTACCTTAAGCTCAGCAGCTAGGGCAGTATGAACACTAATGCCAACGATGCAAAGTGCGTAAATCGATCTTTTTAAAACTTGATAGCACATAATTTTTTTTAGCATAAGCACCCCTGAATAATTATCTGATGTTTTCATGAGGTAATATAAACGAATTACGAAACTTCATTGATTCTTTTTTAAGCCTTACTAAGGAAGGATTTGTAAATGGCAAATTTTTTAAATGGTCTAGGCCATCTCTCTTCACCTCATCTCAGCATCGAAGAAAGAATTGCCCAAGGTAAAAAAATACGCCAAGAACTTCCAAGATCGTCTCACGCTCAATACAAAACTTTAAGCTCAAGACGTGATCCTGTATCCATCATCATGGAACAAGATCAAACTCGTATACCTGAATTAGTACCTATTCGACATGCCAGAATGCTGACATCTTCATTTTCTTTTTTAAGGGGAACTGCCAAAATCATGATTGAAGATATTGGCAAACAAGTCACGAGTAAAATCCCAGTCCTTACTAATGGGGATATGCATGTATCTAATTTTGGTATTTATGCTACGGCTGAACGTAATATTGTTTTTAGTATGAATGACTTTGATGAAACCCACCCTGGTGCTTGGGAGTGGGATATGAAGCGTCTGACAACGAGTGCTGTGGTTTGTGCTCAACTTTTAGGCGGGGATCGAATCGAATGTGAATCTGCAGCTCGTAATATTGTCAAAGCATACCGTGAAAAAATGACAGCGTATGCCCAAGAAACCAACTTGAGTATTTGGTACAAAACGATTCAAATGCATGAGGTACTGAACACTTTATCTCCAGAAGCTAAAAAAGAAACTGAAGCCATTATCGCTAAAGCACAAACCAAAACACAACTTCAGTTATTTGAAAAAATGGCACATTTAGTCAATGATCGACCGCAAATTATGAGTAGTGGACCACTACTTACTCGTGAAGTGAATCTGGAAACGAATCAACAAACTCAATTATTGGAAGAGGCCATCTTAAAAAGTTATATCGAGTCTTTAAGTTATGACAGAAGAAACATATTGCAACGCTATCAAGTCTTAGACATCGCCCGTAAAGTAGTTGGCGTTGGAAGTGTTGGCACACGCTGCTGGGTCATCCTCTTACAAGGTGTAAATGATAAGGACCCTTTATTTTTACAAATCAAGGAAGCTCAAAAATCTGTATTAGAACCTTTTTCACATACTAACCTACCTTTTACGAATGAAGGGCGTAGAGTCATTTTTGGTCAACGAACGGTGCAAGGCGCGCCTGATATTTTCTTAGGCTGGGGTCAATTACAAAATGGCTTGCAATTTTATGTTCGCCAATTAAGTGACATGAAAGGTAGCGTTGAACTCATACCCGGAAAAACCAAGTTGTCATTCTTTAAAGAGTATTGCAGCATGTGTGGTTGGGCCTTAGCCTTAGCACATGCAAAATCTGGCGATTCGGCATTGTTGTCCGGTTATTGCGGCGCAAGTGATGAACTCGATGATAGCTTTGCTAGGTTTGCATTTGCATATGCTGAGCAAAACGAGCGGGATTATGCTGCCATGCAACAAGCAGCTAAATCAGGTCGGATCGCAGTGGCAAAAGACTTTTAAATGCCGTTTGTGCTAAATACGGCTAAACTATAGAGGTTATGACCCCTCGACAATTAAAGTATTTTCTTCGCATTTCCGAACTAAAAAGCTTTACCAAAGCTGCGGCTGTTTTACATGTGGCTCAACCAGCACTTTCTCGACAAATTCAACAACTAGAAGGCGATTTAGGTGTAAAGCTTTTTATTCGTTCAGATAGTGGGGTAACACTCACAGATGCGGGTAAAGCACTGAGTAGTCGAGCTGTCAAATTATTAGATCATCTAGCCTCGGTTCGAGATGAAATTAGCTCATTTTCAGATGAGATTCAAGGTCAACTTAAATTTGGTATTCCACCCTCTTTTTTTGATCTTCTAACCTCCCCTCTGATTCAACAATATCGCACTCAGTTCCCAGCGGTTGAGTTAACTATCATCGAAGATATTAGTTCGACCATCCATGAACTGATTCTCAATGGTCGTCTTGATATTGGCATTGTTTTATCGATTGAATCGATGAATGGCTTATCGTATCGTCATTTATTTGATGAACAACTTTTTGTTGCTGGTGCTAGTGGTTTACTGGATGTTGAAGAATCGATATCTCTCGAATCCATCTCGTCTAGCCCACTTATTTTGACCCAACAACCCAACACCTTGCGAATGATCTTAGAAGATGCCCTTCGCGCTCGCAATATTAGCCATAACGTGATTCTGGAAACTAACTCCACTCGACTGCAAAGCGAAATGGCAGCAGCGGGTATTGGCTTTACGGTATTGGCCTACAGTGCTATCTCGAAAGAAGTTGAAAGTGGCAAACTAACAGCCATTCCACTTGAAGATCTCAAAGTAACATGGACTTTGGTGTATTCAAAAGATCGAGAGCTTGGCAGTGCAGCCCATCAATTTATTGAACTTCTACTTGAATTAACTGTCGAGCGGGCAAAATCGGGTAAATGGCCTGGTCTGACCATTAAAGCCACTAAAAAAAACACCCCGTAGGGTGTTTTCTATATTTACCAAAAAAATTACTTCAGAATGATTGGATTAATCGGTGATCCAACACCTCCAGTAATCGGCAACGGCGGCGCTGTAAATAAGAATTCATACACCTTATCTTGTTCACAATCATCGGCCAGTTCTTTGAGATTGAAAATTTCACCCATCGTGATACCTATCATTGGAATCACAATCCAATGCCAAGGCTGACTGACACCAACGACCTCGTTTGGACGAACTTCACATCCCCAAGTGTCAGTACAAATCGCAGCAATCTTCTTCTCAAAAATCCATTTACAAGTTTCAAAACGCAGACCAGGAGCATCTCCAGCGGCGTAAGAATCCCAATCACCTCGTTTTAAACGCTCTTCCATCATGCCAGTTCTAACGATCACGAAATCACCCTGCTTAATCTCAACTCCTTGAGCTTTCGCGCAGTCATCTAAATCTTGATTAGAAATGCCATATCCATCGGCTAAAAAATCACCACCCTTAAAGCGCGCCATATCAAGAAGAACACCACGGCCAATCATTTTGTCGCGCGTTTTTTCAATACCGTTTTTCTTTGCACCGCTTGAATCTACTAAAGCTGCATCATAGCCATTCCACATTTTGTCACCATAAAAAATATGGCCTAATGCATCCCATTGAGTTCCGCACTGTAGTGGCAATGAAACCATATCATCTGCATAGCGCAGTCCATATTGATCTTGATTGCCAGCAACCGCATCAGTACCAGTTGCAAGCATCGTGTGAATTGGATTAAAACGACCACCCCAACCTGTGGTTTGGGGGCCGCGTGAATTAAAGTCTAAGCCCAAAGAAATCGCTTTACCTTTTTTAACCAGCTTAGCAGCTTCTTTTAACTGCTCAGGACCAACATAATTGAGAGTACCAATCTCATCATCTGGACCCCATTTACCCCAATTACAGGTATCTTTCGCCATTTGCTCAATAGCCGCTTTGGTTAATGTGCGATCAATGTTGTTAATGGGTACACCAGTCATGCCTGGTGCTGTTTTTTTTACTGTCATATGTATCTCCGTTCATTTGGTTTTTTTAGATGATATCAAGAATAAACAGTCTTTTCTGAAAACACAAATATCAAATTGATATTGGTCTTATCGTTTCTAGGCATGATGTACGGGGTATTTGAATGCATAATTAATTGAATTTAATCTTCTAAAACTAGGGTTTGTACTGATTAAAAATTTATACAACTGATTAAAAATGCATAGTATCAATGCTCTTTTGATATTGGTCATTTACAAAATTATTGATTAATCTAGTGAGACTAAAAAACTAGCTTAAAAAAGCGCTTCATAAAATCATTTGTGGAGGAGACAATACCAAACCCAAGCAATCGCTTGGGTTTGGACTTTTTTCCGACACAAAAAATCTAAGAAAGGTTATTCACATGTCCGCAAAGCAAAAAAAAGTAATCGTCACTTGTGCTGTTACTGGTTCTATTCATACTCCAACCATGTCACCGCACCTGCCCATCACCCCAAAGGAAATTGAAGATGCGGCTGTTGGTGCAGCTGAGGCTGGTGCAGCAATTGTTCATTTACACGCTAGAAATCCTGAAAATGGCTTGCCTGATCAAACGCCAGAAGCTTTTATGAAGTTTTTACCGCAAATTAAAGCAAGATCCAATGTCGTGATTAACTTAACCACTGGTGGATCACCCACCATGGCGGTGGAAGATCGTCTCCAACCAGCTCTTAAGTTAAAGCCTGAGGTGGCATCCCTCAATATGGGCTCGATGAACTTTGGTTTATACCCCATGCTCAATCGCTATAAAGAATTTAAATATGACTGGGAACAACCCTATTTGGCAGGTTCGGAAGATCGTATTTTCAAAAACACCTTTAAAGATATTCGTTATATTTTGGAATCCTGCGCCGAGAACAATACCCGTTTTGAAATTGAGTGTTATGACATTGCCCATCTCTATGTAGCTGCCCATTTCGTGGACCGTGGTTTACTCAAAGGCCCACTGTTTATTCAATCTGTATTTGGATTATTAGGTGGTATCGGACCTCATCCAGAAGATGTATTAATGATGAAACGTACCGCGGATCGTTTATTTGGGGATGATTATTACTGGTCTGTTTTAGGTGCTGGTAAAAATCAAATGCCAATCGCAGCTATGTCAGCTGCTATGGGGTCAAATGCCCGCGTAGGTCTTGAGGACTCTCTCTGGGATGGTCCAGGCACTCTATCAAAAACGAATGCTGACCAAGTAACACGCATCGTTAGCATCTTAAAGGCTCTTAATTTAGAACCTGCGACGCCAGATGAGGCAAGGCAAATGCTACAACTCAAAGGACCCGATAAAGTCAATTTTTAAAGATCAAAAATCCCTGAACATTCAGGGATTTTTACTTTAGAGGCGAATCGCATTTGATGAGTTCATCCAATATAAAGAAGAGGTTGATACAAAAATCATCAGGACAAATAAGCCGATGAAAACCAACACAATACCAATCGCCCACAGGGACCAACGTCGTTGTACTTTTTGAAAGTGCTCCACACTATCCCATTGATCATTTTGCCAAGCCCATTCACGGCCTTTAAATCCCAAAATGATGTGCATCACAAACCCTATACCAGGAAGTAGGGCTAATAAACCAATCCAAGTCTTATTACATACGGCCCAAAACCATCCAAAAACAAATGCTCCCCAAGACCACCCTTTTACTCCTGGCGGAATTCGTACTTGATTACGTTGAATACTCATTGGAGCGGAATCAATTTGATCCGCTACCGATTCAATGAAAGGATGTGCTTCTACTTGATTTAACGAATTACCACACTGACTACAAAACTTTGCCATATCTTGATTGACTTTTCCACATTGTTGACAATACATAATTGACCCATCGAGTGAAGATTTAACTAAGAGTAGCAATACCAGACAATATAAACAAGCTGATGACACAAAAAATGGCAACTATCCAAAAAACACTTCTTAAACTCGCTTTGTCCATTAAATAAGAGGCGATGAACCCTAGTCTTGCAAGAATAAAAATAACTGCAAGAACATCAACCGTTCCCAGCGTGACGCCTTTAAGCGATGCCACAATCACAGCAACCGCAAAAAATGGAAAGGCTTCAAAGCTATTTTGTTGTGCGGCATTTGCGCGTGCTCGATAACCTGTCTGCGAAGCTAACCACTGACGTGGATTGTGATTGTCAAAATGATGAAAACCCCATTTAGCAACACCGGCACAAATATATGGCAATATACCTGCCAGAAAAACACACCAAAAGGCGATAGTCATAAGTAATCCTCATTATTGCAATAAAGCAAACGTGTACTTATAGTACATTAGATAGTGTAATTATATTGACTAATAATAAGGATTAGGGGAAGCTATGCAATTTCAAGAATCAGTAAAAACCTGTTTGAATAAGTTCGTAGACTTTAAGGGTCGTGCTTCACGCTCAGAATTTTGGTGGTTTGTCTTATTTACAGTCCTCGTAAATTTTATTTTAGGTGCCATATCCGATAAATTACAGGGCATTGGGGCATTAATTCTGCTATTACCTTATTTAGCTGTAGCCGTAAGAAGATTGCATGATATTGGCAAGAATTGGTACTGGCTTCTGGTAGGTATTATTCCCATTATTGGAGCCATCGTTTTAATTTATTTTTACGTACAAAAATCAATGTCAACTGCCAATGAATTTGGTGATGTTCCTGTCGGCATCGATGTGAACTAAATGACCAAATAGTCATTACTTTAATATAAAAAAGCACTTTTTTAAGGTGCTTTTTTATTACCGTAAATATTCATTAAACATTAGTTTGACTATTGCCCAAAAAACTGTTTTGCAAGGACCATCATAAGAGCCGCCTCAGCGGCTAATTATGACATCTTAAAACTGCTAGTCTGGGCCGCTTGGTTAACTGAAGACTGCTGATTTGTTGGATCATTTAATCAAGAAGCTAACACTTGTACCATCGGTAACGGTTGAACTGGAGCAGCATTATTTTTCGATAAAAAACCAGATACTAAATCGAAAATACTCATATAAAAGTCTTCAAAAAGGGGGGGATTTACTATTACAAAGGAATGTGACGATAACACGAGTAGATACACGAATTTTGAAATTCTTTCTTGACTTTAAATTGTCAAGAAAAGAAGGCTTACAATAGAGAAGTAATTCGTTTCAAATTTTACATTTCAGGAGAAAATGATGTTAGAAGCATATCGTGCCCATGTCGCAGAGCGAACCGCCCTCGGAATCCCCCCACTCCCACTCTCAAAGGCACAAACTAGCCAGTTAATTGACCTTCTTAGAAAGCCACCTCAGGGTGAAGATGCCATACTCATTGAACTCATTACACACCGCGTTCCTGCTGGAGTTGATGACGCAGCAAAAGTAAAAGCTGAATTTTTGGCATTGGTCGCCTCGAGTCAGGAAAAGTGTGCGCTACTTACCAATGTGCAAGCAACCGAATTACTCGGTACGATGCTTGGTGGCTACAACATCAAGCCTTTAATTGATTTACTTAGCGACAATCAGTGTGCCCAAACGGCAGCAAATGCACTGAAAAAAACCCTTCTCATGTTCGACTTCTTCCACGATGTGAAAGAACTTTCGGATAAAGGTAATAACTTTGCTAAAGAAGTTATGCAAAGTTGGGCAAACGCTGAATGGTTTACTAGCCGTCCGATCGTTCCAGAAAGCTTAAAAATAACGGTGTTTAAAGTTTCTGGTGAAACGAATACCGACGATTTATCTCCTGCGCCAGATGCTTGGAGTCGACCAGATATCCCATTGCACGCATTAGCGATGCTCAAGAATGGCCGCCCAGATATTACGCCCGACGAACTCGGTCAACGCGGACCTCTCAAGCTCATTGCAGAACTACAGAAAAAAGGCAATTTAATTGCTTATGTTGGCGATGTAGTTGGTACAGGTTCTTCACGTAAATCAGCTACTAACTCTGTCCTTTGGTATACCGGTCAAGATATTCCTTTTGTGCCAAATAAGCGTTTTGGTGGTGTTTGTATTGGTAGCAAAATTGCGCCAATTTTCTTCAACACCATGGAAGATGCTGGTGCACTTCCCATCGAGCTAGATGTAAGTCAAATGGAAATGGGTGATGTAATTGAACTTCGTCCATACGAAGGTCGCGCACTCAAAGATGGTAAAGAAATTGCCCAGTTCAAATTACGCTCTGATGTGATTTTTGATGAGGTACGTGCAGGTGGTCGTATTCCCCTGATCATTGGTCGTGGTCTGACCATGAAAGCACGTCAAGCTCTCGGCTTACCAGCTTCAACTGAGTTCCGTTTACCTCAACCTGCTGCTGACAACACTGCGGGCTTTACTTTGGCACAAAAAATTGTTGGTCGCGCGGTTGGGCTTCAAGAAGGTCTCGGTGTTCGTCCAGGTACTTACTGCGAACCACACATGACAACCGTTGGCTCGCAAGACACAACAGGTCCGATGACGCGTGATGAATTAAAAGATTTAGCATGTCTTGGGTTCTCTGCTGATCTCGTGATGCAATCGTTCTGTCACACTGCTGCTTATCCTAAATTAGTAGACATCAAAACACATCGTGATTTACCAGCATTTATGACGAGTCGTGGTGGTGTGTCATTGCGCCCTGGTGACGGTATTATTCATAGTTGGCTCAATCGTTTATTAATGCCTGATACGGTCGGTACTGGTGGTGATAGCCATACACGTTTCCCCATCGGGATCTCGTTCCCCGCAGGTTCTGGGCTCGTAGCTTTTGCTGCGGCTACTGGTGTGATGCCCCTAGATATGCCTGAGTCTGTTCTTGTGCGCTTCAAAGGCAATATGCAACGCGGCGTAACACTGCGTGACCTAGTGAACGCCATTCCTTTGTATGCGATTAAACAAGGTTTATTAACGGTTGAGAAAAAAGGTAAGAAAAATATTTTCTCTGGTCGCATCTTAGAAATCGAAGGTTTGCCAGATCTCAAAGTAGAACAAGCGTTTGAATTATCTGATGCTTCTGCTGAACGCTCTGCGGGTGGCTGCACGGTGCATCTCAATAAAGATCCAATTATTGAATACATGCGCTCGAACATCACTCTCATGAAGTGGATGATTGCCAATGATTACGAAGATGCACGTACTCTCGGTCGTCGTATCAAAGCAATGGAAGACTGGATTGCTAATCCACAATTGTTAAAAGCAGATCCAAATGCCGAGTACGCAGCCGTGATCGAGATCGATCTTGCCGATATTAAAGAGCCAATCCTTGCTTGCCCAAATGATCCAGATGATGTGAAGTTCTTATCTGAAGTTGCTGGCGATAAAATCGATGAGGTATTTATCGGCTCTTGCATGACGAATATCGGTCACTTCCGTGCTGCAAGTACGATTTTAGAAGGTCGTGATGATTTACCAACACGTTTATGGATTGCTCCTCCAACCAAGATGGATGCGATGATTTTGACGGAAGAAGGCTATTACAGTAGTTTTGGTAAAACAGGTGCGCGTATGGAAATGCCTGGCTGCTCCCTCTGTATGGGTAACCAAGCGCAAATTCGTAAGGGCTCTACAGCGGTCTCTACCTCAACCCGTAACTTTCCAAATCGCTTAGGTATTGATACGCGTGTTTACTTGTCTTCAGCTGAGCTCGCAGCAGTCTGCGCACTCATGGGTAAAATCCCAACGCTTGCTGAATATCTGGAGAGTTATGAAGTTTTGGTTAATAAATCAGCTGAGATTTATCGCTATATGAATTTTGACCAAATTAGCGAATTTAGTGACTTAAGCAATACAGCTCACGCATAAAAAGTTTTACACGTTTTTCATGAATTTGGCATATACTGTATATAAATACAGTATATGCCAATTATTCATCAAGCGCCCTCCTTTTTAGCCCCTCTTTTTCATGATGCTGTACCAGCAGGCTTCCCTTCGCCAGCCTCTGATTACATAGATCAACGACTAGATTTATACGATTATCTTGGGGTCCACTCAGAAGCTACATTTTTTTTAAGAGTCCAAGGTGACTCGATGCAAGGTGCTGGTATTTATGATGGGGATCTCCTCGTCGTCGATCGATCCCGCAGCCCAAAGTCCGGTCATGTCGTCATCGCCGTCATCGACGGTGAGTTTACGGTCAAGCGCCTACAAAAATCAGGGGGGCGAACTTGGCTAAAGGCGGAAAACCCCCTCTACCCGCCGATTGAATTACACGATGGCCAAGAACTCGAGGTTTGGGGTGTCGTCTCACATGTCGTGCATAAACCCTAAACACAATGCTCGCGCTCCCCTCAGAACGCGCCATCGCACTGATTGATGGTAATAATTTTTATGTCTCGTGTGAACGCGTTTTTAATCCAAAACTCATCGGCCAACCACTCGTCATTCTGTCAAATAACGACGGCTGTATTGTGTCTCGTAGCCAAGAAGCCAGGGATTTAGGGATTCCAATGGGGATGCCGTTTTTTAAAGCAAAACATTTTATACAAAGTCATGGTCTGCAATGGCTTAGCTCTAACTACACCCTCTACGGTGATATGAGTGCCCGCATGATGCATGTGCTTGCAGAGTTCTCTCCTGACCAAGAAATTTACTCAATTGATGAGTGCTTTTTAGACTTATCACACATGATGACGAATCAAGCATTGATTAGTTACGGCAAAACGATTAAAGAACGCATTGATCAATACTTAGGACTACCAACATGCGTCGGTATCGGCCCTTCCAAAACACTCGCAAAACTCGCCAATCATATCGCCAAAAAAAATCCTCAATTTGAGGGTGTCTTTGCTTGGTCCACACTGCCAGCACACGAACAGCTTCATTGGTTACAACGCATTGCAGTGGGAGAGGTATGGGGCGTAGGCCGACGTATCAATGCCAGTTTAGAACAAATGGGTATCAACACGGTTGCGGATCTCGCACAAGCTAATCCTGAAATGATGCGACGCCGATTTTCTGTTGTCATGGCAAGAACTGTCACTGAATTACAAGGTATCTCCTGTCTCGCAATGAGCGATATTGAAGATACGCCTGATAAACAACAGATTATTTCCAGTAAGAGTTTTGGCCAAGAAGTCACCCATCTACAACATTTACAAGAGGCCGTGGCAAGTTATATTTGTCGCGCCGCAGAAAAATTACGCGCACAAAATAGCGTCTGTCAATATGTGAGCGTGTTTGTCAGAACCAATCCTTTTGCCCAGAATCAAACGCAATACCGTAATCAAATAACGATTCCCTTATCGATTGCTACCAGTGATAGTCGTCGTTTAATCAAAGCCGCTTTCTTTGGCTTAGAGCGCATTTATCAACCAGGCCTGCGCTATAAAAAAGCAGGGGTGATTCTGTCAGATATCTCTCCTGCCGCACAACAGCAAGAAGACCTGTTCACTAAAATCGATCAAAAAAAATCCGCCCAAGTCATGCAAACGATGGATCAACTCAACCATCTCTATGGAGCCAATACCTTAACGCTCGCAGGTACTGGGGCCACGCTTGGGAATGTACGTAATTGGCGCATGCGAGCCAACCATAAAAGCCAATGCTTTACTACCCGCTGGGATGAAATCCCGCTCGTTCGGTCATAAATTAGACAAGTGATTTTAAAATAGTGAATAATAGAATCATTCAGATTAATCAAAAAATAACTTCTATGAAAAAACTCTTTTTACCTTCATTACTTTCTAAATTCCTTTTGGTGTTGATTCTTAGTTTAGGCATCCAAACTTGCTTTGCTGGACCTCAGGTTTTGTTTAAAACGACAAAGGGTGATTTTGTAGTCGAACTCGATGAAGTCAAAGCACCGAAGAGTGTCGAGAATTTTTTAACTTATGTAAAAAGTGGCTTTTATACTGGCACGATCTTTCACCGTGTGATTAACGGCTTTATGGTTCAAGGTGGCGGCTATTCGAAAGATATGCAGGAAAAGCAAACACGCCCACCAATCGAAATCGAATCTCAAAATGGTCTCAAAAATTATAAATATACGATCGCGATGGCAAGGACCAATGACCCCAACTCAGCGACCTCACAGTTTTATGTGAATGTAAAAGATAATGCAATGCTCGATTATCCAAGTCGTGATGGCTATGGTTACACGGTGTTTGGTAAAGTAATTTCTGGCATGGCCACGATTGATGAAATCAAATTCGCGCAAACGACAACGCGCAATCGTATGGCGGATGTACCAGTCGAACCAATCATCATCCAATCTGCAACCATCGTTAAATAATCTATTACAAACATGAAATTTTGTACTCAATGTGGTGACGAGGTTCATCTCAAAACACCCGAGGATGATAATCGTGAACGCCATGTGTGCAAAGCCTGTGGTGAAATCCACTACTTCAACCCAAAAAACGTGGTTGGCACTATACCAATTTGGGAAGATAAAATTTTACTATGTCGCCGTGCAATTGAACCACGCAAAAATTACTGGACATTACCCGCAGGATTTTTAGAATTACATGAAACTACTGCTGAAGGCGCCGTCAGAGAAACATTGGAAGAAACTGGGGCAAATGTCAATGTCAAAGGGCTCTTTACGATTCTGAATGTCCCACATATCGGACAAATCCATTGGTTTTATATCGCTCTGATGAATAGCTCCAAATTTAGTCCATTTACCTCTGAGAGCACGGAAGTAGCCCTTTTTACTGAAGCAGAAATCCCTTGGGATGATCTTGCTTTTTTAACTGTCAAAACATGCTTGCGACAATTCTTTGCAGATCGTCGTGCAGGAAAAGCTCTTGATGCTCCATCGCTGATGACACACCTGACTGATCTACGACCTGCCACGAGTTAAATCATGACGGCAATACCATGGATTGAACCCCATAGACCATTATTTCCATCGCCAAGAACATTTGTTCAAGATGACCCTGAGTTACCTGATGACCTACTTGCTCTGAGCGATAGCATGGACGAACATCTATTGTTAACGGCATATCGACAAGGAATTTTTCCTTGGTATAGCGAAGGTCAACCAGTGATGTGGTGGTGCACCTCACCTAGAATGGTTTTAGATACTCGTCAAATTAATATCAGTGATAGCCTGCGTAAAAAACTCAAGCAAGTACTGAAAAACCCGTCTTGGGAAATTAAAATCGATACAGCCTTTCGGGATGTGATCACGGCATGCGCAAAATCGCAACGCAAAGATCAAGACGGTACTTGGATCACTGATGAAATTATTGAGCACTATGCACAACTGAATCAGAGAGGGATTGCCCATAGCGTCGAAACGTGGTTTGAGGACAAACTGGTAGGAGGCTTATACGGCATTAATCTTGGTACGATGTTTTACGGCGAATCGATGTTCAGACATGTCACAGATTCCTCGAAAATAGCCTTAGCAGCCCTGTGCGCCTGGGGTGTAGAGGTTGGTATTGATTTAATTGATTGCCAACAACAAACGAGTCACTTAAAAATGATGGGGGCACACCCCATATCTAAAGATTCTTTTTTGGATTGGATCGAAAGTCATATCGATCAGCCTTCACCGACATGGCAGTGGGATAAGTCAGTGCTTTATGCCTATAATAAAAACTCTTGAGAGACATGTATGGCTAACCTGAAAGATATCCCCTTTAACTCTTTACAATTTTATGCAACAGCACCTTATGCGTGTAGCTATTTGCCTGACCACGAAGCGCGCTCGCAGGTAGCCACGCCACCACAACTGATCACAACAAAGACCTATAGTGAATTAATTAAGGCTGGATTTAGAAGAAGTGGCCATTTTACCTATCGCCCTTATTGCGATCATTGCCAATCCTGTATCGCCACTCGAATCCAAGCAAACCTCTTCATACCGAATCGGAGTCAAAAAAGAGCGTTCTTGAAGCACTCCAATTTACAAGTCAAAATCATGGGCTTACAATTTATTCCTGAACACTACGAACTGTACAGAGAGTATCAACAAAGTCGGCACGCTACACAAATTGACGGTAGCACCGAAGACTCGATTGAGGACGAAGAAGATCAATATCGACAATTTTTAATCCAATCACATATTGATTCTTTTTTAGTTGAATTTCGAGAAAATGGTATTTTGCGTATGGTCAGTGTGCTTGACGCCGTCAATGATGGCCTTTCTTCGGTGTATACCTTTTATGATGCCTCCCAAAGCAAGGCAAGTTTTGGCACTTACGGTATTTTGTGGCAGATTGAGAAAGCAAAAGAACTACAATTACCCTTTGTATATTTAGGTTATTACATTCAAGAAAGTCAAAAAATGTCCTATAAAGCTTTGTATAAACCCATTGAAGGTTTAGTCAATGGGGTGTGGATAAACCTAGAAAACGCCTCTAATCAATCCTAATGAACTTATACCCTCTTGCGAGACCCTGGTTATTTTGTTTAGAGGCTGAATCTGCGCATCATCTTTCTCTGAAAGCGATGGATCAAGCGCATCGATTTGGTCTACTGACCGGTTTAATTGGTAAAGTACCTGAACTGCCAACACAATTTTGTGGTTTCAATCTACCCAATCCTGTCGGACTTGCTGCCGGGTTGGATAAAGACGGCAAACATATTGATGCTCTAGCTGCCCTGGGTTTTGGGTTTCTTGAAATTGGTACTGTTACACCACTCCCACAACCTGGTAACCCTCTTCCAAGGATGTTTCGCTTACCTGAGGAAAGTGCGATTATTAACCGTATGGGCTTTAATAACGATGGGGTGGATGCTTGTGTTGCACGTGTGAAGGCTTCTCAGTTTTATCAATCAGGTGGTGTAATTGGACTCAATATTGGTAAAAATGCTATCACCCCAATTGAACATGCGAGCCGGGATTATCTGATCTGCTTACAGAAAGTCTATGAAGTAGCTTCGTATGTAACAGTCAATATTTCATCACCTAATACGAAAAATCTGCGTCAATTACAAGGTGGCCAAGATTTACTCGACTTACTCAGTGCTTTAACTTCAGAGCGAGATAAACTCAGTCAAACTTTTGGTAAACGCGTCCCTTTGTTTTTAAAAATCGCCCCTGATCTTGATTCAGAAGGGATTCAGTCTATAGCTGACGCACTGCTGCGGTTTAAGATTGATGCTCTTATCGCTACCAATACGACACTGTCTCGAATAGGTGTCGAGAATCTAGAGTATGCCGATGAGGTAGGTGGATTATCTGGTAAACCGGTCAAGCAACTATCAACGCAGACGATTAAAACCTTTGCCGATATTTTGCATGGGGAAATTCCGATTATTGGTGTTGGTGGAATTATCACCGGTCAGGACGCTTTGGAAAAGCATCATTCTGGTGCATCCGTCGTACAACTCTATAGTGGACTTATATTTAAAGGACCACAGCTGATAAAAGACGCTATTGTGGCCCTCCAAAAAAGCTAATTCAATTATTTTTTCACCTATTTTTATTTCATGATGTGCAATTAAATAATTGATTGATACAATTACATCATGGCGAATATTGAAAAAAAGACTCCAATCTTACCAACGGGTAAAACTGCGATTCAGGTTATTGAGCGAATGATGAATTTGCTTGATGTCTTGGCAGATTCAGATGAGGCTTGTAGTTTGAAAATCTTATCTGAAAAAAGTAGCCTACACCCCTCTACTGCCCACCGTATTTTGAATGATATGGTCGCCTGTCGCTTAGTCGACCGCTCAGATGGCGGTAATTATCGATTAGGCCTGCGCCTTCTTGAATTAGGTACACTCGTCAAGGCGCGTTTATCTGTGCGCGAAGCAGCCCAGTTACCCATGCGTGCATTACATAAATTAACTAATCAAACGGTTAATTTATCGGTTCGTCAAGGTGATGAAATTGTTTATATTGATCGTACCTATAGTGAACGCTCCGGTATGCAAGTGGTCAGAGCAATTGGTGGCCGCGCACCCCTCCACTTAACCTCAGTAGGTAAATTATTTTTAGCACAGGACGATGCTAATAAAGTACGCGCCTATGCAACTAGAACTGGCCTTGCAGGTCATACTCGAAATAGTATTACGCAAATAGCACAACTCGAACATGAGTTAAATGACGTAAGAAAAAATAGTACAGCCAATGATAATGAAGAACTTGAATTAGGCGTCAGTTGTATGGCTGCAGGTATTTATGATGATTCTGGACAGATGGTTGCAGGCCTCTCTTTATCAGCACCAACCGACAGACTGCAACGCGACTGGGCGAAACCTCTCATGGATACAGCGATGCAGATTTCACGTGGCATTGGCTTTAAAACCTCTATCTAATACCAATTTTCATCTACCAGTCTGCACCTTCATGTCTATCAAGATTCTTTGCTCAACCGCTTTTCATGCAGCTATGCCAACGATTCTTGAGGCATTTTCAAAGGTATCGAATCAGGTATGCGAGATTACGTTTGGGACAACTGTAGGGCTAGTAGAACAATGTAAATTAAATTCGCTGGCAGATGCTGTCATCCTGACTGAGTCTGGTATTCAAGACTTAATAAAGCATCAAAAGATTTTGCAGTCGACTATCACACCTTTTGCGAAAACAGGGGTTGGGATTGCAATTGCCAAAGGAGCATCTCCTCTAGATATCTCGACAAAAGATGCCTGTATTCAAACTCTCATCCATTGCCAATCGATTGCTTTTACTCAATTTGGTGCGAGTGGGATTTACTTTGCGAAATTAATTCAATCTTTAGGTATTGAAGAAATCATTCTTGCTAAGGCAATCCGACCCGATGGCGGCCTTGTCGCTGAATTGGTATCTCAAGGCAAGTCAGAGCTCGCAGTGCAATTAGTAAGTGAAATTAAAGCAGTACCTGAGGTAGACTTATTAGGATTTTTACCTGAGGATCTCCAGGAATGGAGTCTGTTTAGTGTTGCGCAAACAACGAATTCAAATCAAGCTGAAGTTATTGAATTCATTGAACTCCTTCAAAATCCTAGCCTCAAACATCAGCTTGAGCCATTCGGATTTATTCACTAATTAGCCGCTATCTTTGTATTTGGTAATTTACGCAGCATCGCATGCTGTGAACTCTGGATCCATTCCTTGACACGGATTGCATCAGCAAATCTAGACTGCACCCCTACAGAGTCTAAAAATACCATGGTGTAGGGCTTATTATTGACCATTGCCATCATCACCAAACAACGCCCTGCTTCCGATATGTAACCAGTTTTCTGAATCAAAACTTCCATATCCCCGGAACGAACAAGTCGATTACTATTTAAAAACTGTTGTTCGCGTTGATTGATTTGTTTAAAGTGAATTGGGGTGATCGTAAATTGACGAATCACGGGATACTGATAAGCCGCATTCACTAAAATCGCTAAATCTTCTGCAGAAGCTACGTTTTTACTTGTCAGTCCGGTAGGATCTTCAAAGAAGGCATTTTTCATACCAATTTCTTTTGTCTTACGATTTATAGCAGCCATAAAGGCATTTATACCCCCGGGGTAATTTCTTCCCAAAGTATACGCAGCGCGGTTTTCAGAAGACATGAGCGCAAGCAATAATGCCTCTTGTCGAGTTAAGGTTGTTCCTTTGACTAAGCGAGAGTTTTTGTATATTGCAGCATCTTGTTCATTAATCTCCAATGTCTCCTCCATGGGCAAATTAGCATCTAAAACAACCATGGCTGTAAGTAATTTAGTAATCGATGCTACTGGGAGAACTATTTGGGAATTTTTATCAAAGATAATATCTTGATTTTGCAGATCAACAATCATCGCAACTTTCGACTTTAAATTTAACTCATCGACATTCTTGCCCAGGCCTAAGGCTGTTCCTGCAGAAACCCTTGGAGATACAGGCTCCATTTTCTTGACAGATGATCGCGGTAGAACGGTTGGTCGAACTTCTCTGGAGTTTTTCGGTGATTTTGCATTTTTCTTTGTTTTGTCAGCCCTTATTGATCGATTCGCACCAGAAGATTTTGATTCTTTAGAGGACTTACTTGATTTATTTTTTTCGGCTTGAATGTTGTTATTACTCGAGGATTCATCTGTAGTTTTAGCGCTGACATGTGTTGAATAACTCATAGAAACAATCAGTATTGCGAGAAATAATTTGTAAGGGGATTTTTTTGACATGAGCTAAGATAAATTGAATTCTATAAGAGACTATTTTAAGTCTTTCACGTTACGTGGAGATAAAAATGCCGGTAGAGATTGATTGACTAACAAGACACCTAATGATGTCACAACCGTGCCCAAAATAATGATAGGAGTCAAAGGCTCTCTAAAGAAAACCCAAGCTAATATGGCTGTGGTTGGCGGAGTCAAATACATCAGGCTACTAACTTTGGTCGCATTTCCTCTTCGAATAAGAATAAACAATAAACTCATCGCCCCAATCGAAATACAAAAAATAGACCAGACTAATGAACCAATCATCTCATTACTCCAAATGATATGCCTGGATTCAAATAACATTGCAAAAACCCCACTGATTAAACCACTCGTAGCAAATTGAATAAATGAGCCAATGCGCAAATCAAAGGTAGGACAATATTTTTTTTGATAAATAGTCCCACTTGTAATGGAGAATAAAGCAAAAACATTCCAAAGAATATTTGGCAAAGTGACGCCGTCTGTATTGAGCTTGGCAGATAAAACCATCACGACACCCAATAAACCCAAGAACAATCCAGTCCACTGTCTTGAAGTAACTTTTTCAGCAATAAAGTAAGCAAATAATCCTGTAAGGATCGGCTGCAAACCTACAATTAAAGCGGACAAACCTGCAGGCATACCCTCTCGCACAGAGATCCAAACTCCTGCTAAATAACCAAATTGAATCAAACTACCAGCAACTGCAATGTGGAGGATTTGAGCCTTCGATGGCCAAGTAATATTTTTCCAAAAAATAATAGGCAGCATCAGAACACAAACCCCAATAAATCGCAGGGATAAAAAGGTCATGGGTTCAGAGTATGGCATCCCAAATCGGGAAACAATAAAACCTGAACTCCAAATCAGAATAAAAATGGGATAAATTAAATTACTGTGTTGATTTACCATTGAAATGCAATTGCTTTTCTAATTGTTTGCGCATGAATTGCTACAGTTTCTTCAATGGAACTACCATATCCACCAGCCATCGCAATTGCTACAGGAATTTTTCTATCAAAACACCATTGTAATACCTTCTCATCTCTTTTTCCCAATCCTTCAATCGTTAAATGGAGTCTACCTAAGCGATCGCCTTGATAGGGATCAGCTCCAGCCAAATAAATGACAAATTCAGGGTTAAATGAGGCTTCAATCTGATCTAACCCACCATGTAATGCTAAGAGGTATTCTTCATCCTCACAACCATCCTGTAACCCAATATCAAGATCACTCGACTCTTTTCGAAATGGAAAATTTTTTTCACCATGCATCGAGAAAGTAAATACACTCGAATCTTCTTTTAAAATCGATGCAGTACCATTACCCTGATGAACGTCTAAATCAATGATTGCAACGCGTATATCTCGTTTGAAGTGTTCGTATAGTTTCAATTGCATTTTTTTTGCTGCAATAGCAGCATCATTAAATACACAAAAACCACTTCCTTTATCTGCATAAGCATGATGAGTGCCACCAGCCAAATTAACTCCCACGCCATTTTTCCATGCTGCGTTACAAGCGGCAATCGTTGCACCAGATGACCTTCGAGACCGAGTCACCATTTGCGCGCTCCAAGGAAATCCAATTTCTCGTTGTTGGGCTTGTGTTAATTGACCTTGAATAACTTTTTCAATATATTCACCGTCATGCGCTAGTAAGAGTTCGTCTAAACTTGCTAAAGGCGCTTCATCTAATTCCACTTCTAAATATGTAGATACTTCATCCCGTAACATTTGATATTTCTTCATGGGAAAACGATGCCCCGAGGGAAGCGGCAATACAAAATGATCAGTGTAATAAACTTGCAACATAGAATAAGATTCAATTGAGAAGAGTGGTTTGATAGTAATTATTCCTACTATTATCCTATGCACTCAGGTGAATTTCCTAAACTCACAATTGGTGCATTCAAAGTGCTATTTTTTGACATATATCAATCGTTTTTAACATGAATCAGTTAACATAAAACCATCAATTCTCCAATATCACTTTAAAGGATTTAATTATGTTGTTGACTCAAGAACAAATCGCATCAGCGAATAAAGCAAATTTAGAGACGCTAGCACAACTTTCACGTAAGGCATTTGATGGTGTTGAAAAATTAATGGAACTCAATCTTCAAGTCGCAACAACTTTAATGCAAGAAAATGTTGCTCATATGCAAGATGTATCAAAAGCAAAAGATATTAAAGAATATATGGGTATGCAAGCTCATTTTGTACAACCAATGGCAGAAAAAGCAATGGCATACTGTCGACATTTTTACAGTATCGCAAATCAAACTCAAACAAGTATCAATGAAGTTACTAAAGCTGATATGCAAAAGCGTACGACTGAAATGCAAAAATTATTATCTGACTTAATCTCACAAACCCCTAGCAGTTCTGATACAACCGTTAACCTCATTAAACAAGCTGTTGCAAATGCAAATACAGCATTTGAATCTTCACAAAAAGCAGTCAAACAAGCCCTTGATATGAGTTCACATCAAGCTCATACCGCTTCAGAATCCGCCCTCAAAGCAAGTGAAAAATTATTTAAAAGCGCAGTAGCTAATTAAGAAGTTATCGATTGAACAGATTGAGGCCTAGCCTTGCTCGGCTTTAATCATTTTTCGTCACAAATTCTACGGCTGTTTTATATATTGAAGGCCCCTGCTCACAAGGTCTTCTATATTCAAAAATGATTGAATACAAACCTGTACAGTTGGTTTGAATTTACAACTCCTACTTTCCTACTGAATCATGCTTTCGAACACCATCAGAAAAGTTTTCTTGATTGTCGTAATTGATATTCTGACAGACCACATCTAAATATGTATTGAGGGGCTCTTCATAGCGCATTTCACATCGATAACCAGTGGATGGATTACTTACAATTTGAATCTCGTGCTTTTGACCAACACAAGAAACAAGTTTCTGTATACCAGAATTGTGAAGCAATATCGGCGATCACTCTCATGGCATAGTCTTTGAAGGAATTTGCTGTGAACGAAGATAGAATGGTTCAATCCCTGACACCTCTTTTGAACAGGAACTCGTCAATGAGATTCCTAACAAAAAAACACTGTGAAATCTGATTCACTTATTCATGACTGCTGTAATAAATCAATAGCTTCTTTAATATAAAATCCCCTAAATATTAAGAACACACTCACTCCAAAAAGTAACATAAAAAAGGCTTGCTCATACCAACGAGGATCTTCAATAACGCGAAAGAAGATAAAGCCTGCTGTAACTGCAAATACTAATCCGGCCAATGCTGTCATCCACCAAGAGTTCGAACCTGTATATTGCTTTGTTTCATTGCGATACGCTATGACATCAAAAAACTGTTCTTCCTGGACTCCACTTACGCGCAGAATATCCCCTTCATCGATTTGATAAGGATCTTGGAACTTTGCTACGATTGGGGTGTTGCCTAACTGAAACTTAGCAATATAGGTATAGGCTTTAAGATCTTTTACTATGGGATCATGAGGATCAGCAATATGTCTTTCTTCAATCGCTTTTTCAATACCACTCACTACTCCAGCTCGCGTTGTCAGAGATTTCCCGAATATAGTACTGGGTTTAAATGTCATCAATAGAACTCCCCCTAGAACGATGATTAACATCATCAATTGTGCAATAAGTTTTTTCTTTGCACTCATAAGCAAGTTTTACAAAGAAATCTTTAGGGCTTTACCGTTGCGATTTTTTGCGCCGCTTCTTTTGCAAGTGCACGTGCCGAATCTGTATTTTGGGCACTCGCTAAGGCAACTCCCATTCTTCTTTTCATAAAGGACTCAGGCTTACCAAATAAGCGTAATGTAACACCCTCTTGCGATAAAGCTTGGTGAACGTTTTCATAACCAATCCCCTTAGCTTCAATGCCTCCATAAATCACAGCACTCGCCCCAGGTGTTTTTAAGGTGACTTGAGTAGGTAAACCTAAAATTGCCTTTGCATGGAGCTCAAACTCACTCTGTACTTGACTCACTAAAGTAACAAGCCCCGTATCATGTGGTCTTGGACTTACTTCAGAAAACCACACTCGATCCCCCTTAACAAAAAGCTCTACACCAAAAATTCCTCTACCACCTAAATTTGTCGTAATTTTCTCTGCAATATCTCTTGCTCTTTCAATGGCTAGCGCACTCATCGCCATGGGTTGCCAACTTTCTACATAATCACCATTTTTTTGGACATGACCAATTGGCTCACAAAAACTGGTTTTTATTTTTCCATCACTTCCAAACGACCTAACGGTCAGAAGTGAGATTTCGTAATCAAAATCGATTAATCCCTCGACAATCACTCGACCAGTATCAACCCGACCTCCTGATGCCGCATATTCCCACGCTTTTTTGACATCTTGAGGACCATCTAATTTAGATTGTCCCTTGCCAGATGAGGACATCACTGGTTTCACAAAGCATGGATAACCAATGCCATTGTCAATCGCTACCTGTAACTCTTCAAGTGAACTTGCAAAAAAATATGGGGATGTTGGCAAACCTAACTCTTTGGCAGCTAGTTCACGAATCCCTTCACGATTCATGGTGAGGTATGCAGCCCTGGCCGTCGGAATTACTTCTACAATTCCTTCTTGCTCTAGCTCCATTAATGTTGTCGTGGCGATCGCCTCAATCTCAGGAACAATTAAATGTGGCTTTTCCTTAGCTACTAAATCTCTTAGGGCCTGACCATCAGTCATATCAATGACATGGGAGCGATGCGCTACTTGATGCCCAGGAGCATTCGGATAACGATCCACAGCGATGACCTCAATTCCGAGTCGCTGAAGCTCAATAATGACCTCTTTACCTAACTCACCGCTACCAAGCATCATGACGCGAATCGCATTAGCAGCTAAAGGAGTTCCGACAATCGGAAAGCGAGGGTATTGGTTCATATTCAATTCCTAAAAAAAGACATGGGATATTTTCCCATGTCTTTTATTGCGTAAGGAAAAAGCTTACTTTTTTCTTTGTGGTGGTAAATCAGTACAAGTGCCATGCGCAACTTCAGCGGCTAAACCAATCGACTCTCCCAGTGTTGGATGAGGATGAATCGTCTTGCCAATATCCACATGATCAGCACCCATTTCAATTGCCAAACAAACTTCACCGATTAAATCTCCGGCATTGGTTCCAACAATACCGCCACCAATAATCCGATGTGTAGCTGCATCAAAAATCAGCTTGGTAAATCCTTCACTTCGGCCATTGGCAATTGCTCGCCCACTTGCCGCCCATGGAAAAACCCCTTTTTGATAGGCAATTCCTTTTACCTTACATTGTTCTTCTGTCAATCCTGACCATGCTACCTCAGGGTCAGTATAGGCCACAGAAGGTATTTGCTTCACATCAAAGTAGGATTTCTCACCTGCAGCAACTTCTGCTGCAACATGACCTTCATGAACCGCTTTATGAGCCAACATGGGTTGTCCAACAATGTCACCAATCGCAAAGATATGCTCAACATTGGTACGCATCTGATTGTCGACTGGAATAAAACCACGCTCATCAACCATTACTCCTGAAGTATTGGCTTGTATTTTTTTACCATTTGGAATGCGACCTACCGCAACCAAGACAAGGTCATAACACTGCATTTCAGCAGGTGCTTTTGGCCCCTCAAATTGTACCCAAATACCATCGTCTTTCGCCTGCGCAGCTGCTGCTTTAGTGCCCAACATCACTTGATGAAAACGAGGTAAATTAATTTTCTCCCAAACCTTCACAAGATCTCGATCAGCACCCGCCATCAATCCATCGCTGACTTCAACAATATCAATTTGTGAACCTAAAGCGCTATAAACGGTTGCCATCTCTAAACCTATAATTCCACCACCAATGACCAACATACGCTTGGGTATCGACTTAAGCTCTAACGCGCCGGTACTATCAACAATTCTTGGATCAACAGGTAAAAAAGGTAATGCAACTGACTGACTTCCAGCAGCAATAATGACTTTTTCAAAATGAATCACTTCTTTTTTTCCAGTGATGTCCTTACCCGTTCCTGATGTCTCTTCTAGTTGTAAATGATGCGCATCTAAAAAAGTTCCAAAGCCTCGTAAAACTTTTACTTTTCGAGCTTTTGCCATGCCAGATAAACCAGAGGTCAGTTGATTAATGACGCCGTCTTTATGCTTTCGAAGCGCATTGATATCTACCGTAGGCTCACCAAATTGAACACCGTGCTTTGACATGGATTTCACTTCTTCCATGATCGCAGCAGTATGAAGTAAGGCTTTGGATGGGATACATCCCACATTCAAGCAAACTCCACCTAAAGTGGCGTAACGCTCAACTAAAAGAGTGTCTAAACCTAAATCTGCACCTCGAAACGCGGCACTGTAGCCGCCCGGCCCAGAGCCCAATACAAGCAATTGACATGAATGATGAGCACTACCTGTAAAGCTTCCAAGACTCGGTGCTGGTGTTGACTGCGAAACTGAGGTTGCTGGTGCAGGCGCTACAGGTGTCACTTCTTTCTTCGCTGTTGCTAGAGTACTTACCTCAACTGTCATGAACGGAGTTCCAAAACTCACCTTATCACCAATCTTAATATCCACCGACACAACCTTACCAACCACATCACTAGGTACTTCCATCGTTGCTTTGTCAGACTCTAAAATCAATAAAGCTTGCTCTTTAACAATCTCATCGCCAACCTTGACTAAAATTTCAATGACTGGAATATCCTTAAAATCACCAATATCAGGTACTTGTATCGTTTGCGTAGTCATCATGGTTCCTTAAAGAGTTACCCGACGAAAATCAGAGATTAACTCAGCAACATAAGCATTAAACCTGGTTGCTAAAGCGCCATCAATCACGCGGTGGTCTGCCGTGAGAGATAAGGGACAAATTAATCTTGGCACAAATTGCTGCCCATCCCAAATCGGTTTCATGGCGGCTTTGCTAACCCCTAATATGGCTACCTCGGGCGCATTAATGATCGGTGAAAAATAGGTGCCGCCAATGCCGCCAACGGAGGATATCGTAAAGCAAGCACCTTGCATTTGATCGGGCTTGAGCTTGCCGTCACGTGCCAACTTCGCTAAATCATTCATCTCTTGAGCAATTTCTAAAACATCTTTTTGATCCACATTTCGAATCACAGGGACAACTAGTCCATTTGGCGTATCGGCAGCAAAGCCCAAATGAAAATATTGTTTGAGGATTAACTCTTCACCATCAAGTGAACTATTAAATTCTGGGTATTTTTTCAGTGCTTTGACGCAAGCCTTCATTAAAAATGCTAGCAATGTCACTTTAATACCTAATTTTTCGTTCGCTTTATTGGTCTGTACTCGGAAGACTTCAAGTTCAGTTATATCAGCGTCTTCATGATAGGTAACTGCAGGTATCATGGCCCAATTACGCGCTAGATTTGCTGCAGAAATCTTCTGAATTCGAGAAAGTGGTCTTGTCTGAACCTCACCAAATTTCTTGAAGTCGATTTTCGGCCAAGGGAGCAGTTGCAAGCCATTACCACTTGTAGCAGGCGAACTCGAAATAGCAGATTGACCACTTAAAATCCCCTTGATATACGCTTGTACATCTTCTTGGGTAATGCGCCCCTTCGTTGCACTGCCCTTGACTTGCGTGATATCAGCACCCAACTCACGTGCATATTTACGTACTGATGGACTTGCATGACTCGCTTGAGCCATACTACTTACTTCTGCTTTAGTACTCACTGGCGCAGGACTCTGAACTGCTGGCGGAGCTGGGGTAGCTTTTGTCACAGCTGGTACTTCTTGAACTGGTGGTACCGGCTTAGTCGGCGCCGCAGTACTTACGACTGGCGTAGGAGTTGGGGTCGCATTCGTTGTTGCATCGGCTTGCTCTAATAAAAGAACAAGGGTGCCTTCAGACACATTATCTCCAAGCTTGACCTTTAACTCTTTCACAATACCCGCATGTGCACTCGGTATATCCATCGTGGCTTTATCGGATTCGAGCGTTATGAGGGATTGTTCTTGCGCGATTTGATCACCAACCTTGACATGAATCTCAATCACGGGAATATCTTTATAGTCACCAATATCTGGAACTTTAATTTCGATCATTTGTGTCATGAAAAGCTCCTTAAACAGTCATTGGGTTTGGCTTAGCAACATCAACACCATACTTCGCAATCGCTTCCGCTACTTTTTTGGCATCAATTTGACCATCATCTGCTAATGCTTTTAAGGCAGATATCGTCACCCAATAACGATCCACTTCAAAGAAGTGACGCAATTGCTCACGTGTATCTGATCTTCCATAACCATCTGTTCCTAAAACGGAGTAACGTTTGCCTAACTGTTGAATCGCTGGACGAATCTGCTCTGCAAACAACCGGACATAGTCGGTTGAGGCAATGACTGGGCCATTCGATTTGGCTAGTAATTCTTCTACATGTGATTTTTGAGGTTTAGCTAATGGGTTTAATAAGTTATGACGATTGACGCGTTGTATATCCCTTGCTAACTCTGTAAAACTTGGGCAACTCCATAAATCAGAAGCAACACCCCAATCATCACGTAACAAATCTGCAGCCGCCATCACTTCTCTAAAGATGGTGCCACTACCTAAGAGCTGTACACGTAATTTAGCTTTTGCATCACCAACACTTTGCAAGTGATACATTCCTTTTAAGATGTCTTTTTCAGCGCCTTTAGGCATTGCAGGATGTGCATAGTTCTCATTCATCAAGGTGAGATAGTAATAGACATCTTCTTGATCGGTCATCATACGACGCATGCCATCTTGAATCACAACAGCTAATTCAAATCCAAAAGTTGGATCGTAGCTAATACAGTTTGGTATACCTAAACTAAATAAATGACTATGTCCATCTTCATGTTGAAGGCCTTCACCATTCAGTGTCGTTCTTCCCGCCGTTCCGCCTAGGAGAAAGCCTCTTGAACGCATATCTCCAGCAGCCCAAGCTAAATCACCAATCCGTTGAAAACCAAACATGGAATAGAAAATATAAAATGGCAACATCGGTACGCCATGGGTAGAGTATGAAGTCGCCGCGGCAATCCAGTCACACATCGCACCTGCTTCATTAATACCCTCTTGCAAGATCTGTCCGGTTTGATCTTCTTTATAAAACATCAGCTGATCACGGTCTTGTGGTTCATATAACTGACCAATGTGACTCCAAATACCTAATTGACGGAACATACCTTCCATACCAAAGGTACGTGATTCATCTGGCACAATCGGCACCACACGTTGACCAATGACCTTATCTTTCACAATCATATTGAGCAAACGCACAAACGCCATGGTTGTCGAGACTTCTCGACCTTCAACGGTTGCTTCTAATAAAGGTGCAAATGTCTCAAGTGTTGGAACTACCAAAGATTCGGCTTTCGCTCTCCTTTGTGGCAAATACCCACCAAGGTCCATCCTGTTTTTACGCATGTACTCAAGCTCTGGACTTCCATCTGCAAATTTAATGTATGGAACACTTTCAAGTTCCTCATCTTTGACAGGTAAGTTAAAGCGATCACGGAAAGCTTTCACATCGGTAATACTCATTTTTTTCTGTTGATGCGCAATATTCATCGCCTCTCCAGATGCACCCATACCGTAACCCTTAATGGTCTTTGCAAGTATCAATGTCGGTTGTCCTTGATGGTTCACTGCAGAATGAAACGCTGCATAAACCTTATGGGGATCATGACCACCACGATTTAAATTCCAAATATCCTCATCGCTCCAGTCAGCAACAAGCTCTTGTAACTCCGGTGTATTAAACACATGCGCACGCACGTAAGCACCATTTTTGGCTTTCATGGTTTGATACTCACCATCGACAATTTGCGCCAATCGATTCATCAGTAAACCTTTTTTGTCACGTGCAAATAAAGCATCCCAATGGGTTCCCCAAACGACTTTAATCACATTCCAACCAGAACCTCTAAACTCAGTTTCGAGTTCCTGAATAATGCTACCGTTGCCGCGGACTGGGCCATCTAAACGTTGTAAATTACAGTTGATTACGAAAATCAGGTTATCGAGTTTTTCACGGCCAGCCATACCAATAGCACCAAGTGATTCTGGCTCATCCGTCTCACCGTCACCTAAAAAGGCCCATACTTTACGGCCATCTGTCTTGGCCATGCCGCGGTCTTGCATATACTTCATGAAGCGAGCTTGATAAATGGCCATGATGGGACCAAGACCCATCGATACAGTTGGGAACTGCCAGAAATTCGGCATTAACCACGGATGGGGATAACTTGATATACCCTTACCACTAACCTCTTGTCGGAAACTATCTAATTGTTCTTCAGATAGACGACCCAATAAATATGCTCTGGCATACACACCTGGTGCAGAATGCCCTTGTACAAAAATTAAATCACCACCATGTTGCTCCGATGGCGCGTGCCAAAAATGATTAAAACCAACATCGTATAAAGTCGCAGCAGACTGGAAGGATGAAATATGACCACCTACATTCGTATCTTTATTAGCACGCAACACCATCGCCATAGCGTTCCAACGTGTGTAAGAACGAATCCGATGCTCAACTTCTTGATCACCGGGTATGCGCGCTTGACGCTCGACGGGGATTGTATTGATGTAAGGAGTTTGCGCATGAAAGGGTTGATCCACGCCATTAACTCGTGCAAAGGCGATCTGCTGATCAATCAAAAAGGCAGCACGCTCAGTACCCTCAGCATGAATAACGCCATTCATGGCCTCAAGCCACTCCCTCGTCTCCACAGGGTCAACATCAACTCCATCGATATTTGATAATTTGGAATTAAATTCTGTAGGAATAACTGCCATTTTGATCTCCTTATTTATTTCTCTATTCTAAATTTAGATGCCTAAAATACAAGTTTTTTTTCATATCTTGATAATATTTTTCATAATATGCAATTATTATTGTAAATATGTCAAAAAATTCAACCTATAAACGACAGTTCAAGCAAAATATGCCCTATGAAGAAAATGCTTAACTTCTCTTATAGCAAAATCAACAAGTGGCTGCAACCAAAGTCATTGAAAAAAAAACTTAGTCAACAGTCCGTAGATTATTTATACACACCAATTATTGCCATCATGTTATTCATGTTGGCGATGTTTGCGATTTTATGGTCATTGTCTTCACAAGAGACCGAACAAGCAGAAATTATCTTTTATCGTGAAATCGTATATGCAGAGCAACGCTTGCAAACCAACCTCGAACAAAATGAAGAGGAACTCTTAAATATTAGTAAAAATCTACTAATTTCAAACGATAAAAAATCAGGTAATGATTTTTATCGAATTGCAAGATCATTAATTGACAATCACAATGAACTACTCTTGATTCAATCGGGTAATCAAATCGCTAAGAATTCGATAGTCTTTCCCAAAGTCAATGATGTGGATTGGAATAATGAACAAAAAATTGCACCTCAATTAAATAATGCGTTAGAAGCAACTCTTAAAGATGCAGAAGCATCCGGCAGAGGGACATACAGTAGTCTTATCTCCCTGGAACTAAGTGGTAATAACAAATCCAACTTTAATCAAGAACGCTCTATCGTCTTTTGGTATGTCCAACCAAGCTCCAAATATTCTGAGCAACATCAATATATTGCCGTCTTATACTCAGTGCCACTGATGATCAACCGAATTATTCCAAAGGATATCTTAGCTCGTCATCGCTTCTCTATTTTAAATAATCAAGGTCAAGTTCTTTATTCAAAAAGCAATCGATCATTAGCTAAATATCACAGCACCTACCAAATTAAAATATCCAAGCTATCTGATAATGTCGTTCTTCAGGGAGAAAGTTATCCTCTTCCAAGCAACATCAGTTTCCAAATGCTATTTTGGTTAGTCATTGGATTATGTTCCTATGTAATTTGGAGTTTTTGGTCTATTTGGCGACAAATGAAATTTAGACAAGATATGCAACGAAACCTAGTTAATGAAACGATGTTTAGAAGAGCAATTGAAGATTCAATGCCTGTAGGTCTTCGAGTTCATCGAATGGATGGCAGCATCAGTTATGTCAATCCGGCCTTTTCTAAATTAGTCGGCTGGACTGATGAAGAATTACGTGGGCTAAAACCCCCTTTTCCATTTTGGGCAAAAGAGGATGAAATTACAAATTCAATGAAGTTAGAAAATGCTTTTAAGAATAACTTTGGCCCGCCAAGTGGTATTGAAGCCATTTTGACGGACCGGGTTGGTAAAAAGATATATGTCAGAAATTTTGTATCCCCTATGCTAGATGCAAAAAATAAACAAACTGGCTGGATTGCATCCTTGGTGGATATTTCAGAACCACGTCGTATTCGCGATGAGTTAGCCATTTCACAACAACGATTTATTACTGTACTCGAGGGCTTAACCGCAGGTATCTCGGTTGTCAACCCTAAAACGGGTGAGATGCTGTACTCCAATAATTTATATCAAGAAATGTTTGATGAAACAGCAGATGCACACCATTTGTTATTAGGCAGCGAAGCCTTCTCTGGAAACAATCTTGCATCAGATTTAGACAATATAGATGACTTTGCTGGTCTGCCCTCTTCCGCTCTGACCCCAATCACTTCTGACTCGAGAGAAACACAAATACCCGACAAACCTAATTGGTATGAGATAAAAAGTCGTTACCTTCCATGGACCGATGGCCATCTCGCCCAAATGCTCATTACCACAGACATTACTGAGCGACGCCTAGCAGAGGATCATCTTCGTGTGCAGGAAGAAAAACTTCAGTTTTCCAGTCGTTTAACAACCATGGGTGAGATGGCTTCTTCGATTGCTCATGAATTAAATCAACCACTTGCGGCTATTAACAATTATTGTATGGGTCTCATGAATCGCCTACGCGCAAAGCAGGACTCCCAAATCGATCAAGAAATTATTCCGGCCATTGAAAAAGTCAGTGCTCAGGCATTACGCGCTGGTACCATTATTCAAAGAATACGAAATTTTGTCAAAAGAAGTGCTCCACAACGTCAATCGTGCCATATCGAACAAATCATCAACCAATCCATCGAACTGGCGGAGATTGAGGCAAACCGCCAAGGTCTATATATAGAAAAAACCCTTCTACCGAATTTACCAGAGTGTTTTGTTGACCCAATTTTGATCGAACAAGTCCTCGTGAATCTAATCAAAAATGCAATTGACAGTATGCGTGATTCATACCCTCGCTCTCGCCGTGGCAAGACGCCTCCCATTAAAGTCATTGCAGATCTAGAGAATAACGTCCAACAACCGATGCTCAGAATTCGGATTATCGATAGCGGTAAAGGAATTAATTCAGAAATCGCCACGCAAATTTTTGATCCGTTCTTTAGTACTAAAGAAGAAGGAATGGGTATGGGGCTCAATATTTGTCGCTCAATTATAGAATCGCATGAAGGGCGTTTAATGGCAGAAAACAACCCCAAAACAATCTCAAACGAGTTTGCAGAAAATACTAAAAATGAGGATGATTTTTATGGATGTACCTTTACCATTTTGCTGCCTTTAGAAAATTATTTAATGCCTTTAATGAAGAGCCAAGAAACTTCTGCTAGTAAGCAATAAAAACCGTTATTATTACCCTAGATGCTCTTATTTTTTATTTTTAGTCAAGGTTATGTATGAATACCATCTACAGCGACAAACCCAAAGAAATTATTTATATTGTTGATGATGATGAGGCTGTCCGTGACTCATTGAGTTGGTTACTGGAAAGTAATGGCTATTTGGTGAAATGCTTCAGTAGCGCAGAGCGCTTTTTACAGGCGGTCACTGGCTTAGATCGGGAGGTCACTTCTTGCGCCATACTCGATGTCAGAATGCCAGGTATGTCCGGTCTTGAACTTCAAGAGCATTTAATAGCTGAATCTATCCCTATGCCGATTTCCTTTATTACTGGCCATGGTGATGTTTCTATGGCGGTAACTACCATGAAAAAAGGAGCTGTTGACTTCATTGAAAAACCTTTTAAAGAAAATGAGCTACAAAATCTTGTTGAAAAAATGTTAATTACAGCAAGAAACTCCTATAAAGAAGCCTCTTTGCAGAAGAATAATCAAAGTTTATTGTCAAAACTGACGGGTAGAGAACGACAAGTGCTAGAGCGAATTGTGGCCGGTCGTCTCAATAAACAAATTGCAGATGATTTAACCATCTCGATTAAAACCGTTGAGGCGCATCGCGCCAATATTATGGAAAAACTCAATGTGAGCACTGTGGCAGATCTACTGCGCTTGGCATTGTCTGAAAAAGTTTGATCGATTAATGCCCGCAAAACTTTTAGATGGAACTCTCCTGTCTCGGCAAATTCGTGCAGAAATTGCTACTTCAGCAGCAATCCTGACCGCCAAAGGCACTAAACCTGGTCTAGCTGTGATTCTCGTTGGTGAAAATCCTGCGAGTCAGATTTATGTCAGAAATAAAGTCAAAGCCTGTGAAGCTGCCGGTATTCATTCTGAACTCATTCAACTGCCAAGTGATATCTCCGAAGAAATATTACTCAGTCATATTCAAGGGTTAAATCAAAACCCAAGTATTCACGGCATCTTGGTGCAACTTCCTTTACCCGCTCACATCAATAGTCATCTGGTCTTAGAAGCAATTGACCCTTTAAAAGATGTTGATGGCTTTCATGTCAGTAATGCTGGCGCTTTAATGACTGGCAAACCCATTTTTAAGCCCTGTACCCCCTATGGGTGCATGAAAATTTTAGAAAGTATTGATTACCCGATTCGTGGTGCACGTGCGGTCATCGTCGGAGCCTCAAATATTGTCGGTAAACCCATGGCGATGTTGCTCTTACAAGCAGGCGCTACCATCACTATTTGTAATAGTAAAACCAAAGATATTGCTGCCCACACCAAAGAAGCAGATATTTTGGTAGTAGCAACAGGGATTCCAAAGATGATCACTGCAAATATGGTTAAAAATGGTGCAGTTGTCATTGATGTAGGCATCAATCGATTACCAGATGGTAAATTATGCGGGGATGTCGACTTTGATGAGGTCAAATATGTCGCCGGCTGGATAACTCCTGTTCCCGGTGGAGTTGGTCCTATGACGATCACCATGCTGTTGCAAAACACGCTCGAAGCAGCCATTAAATTTCATCATTAAGAGTACAACATATGAGTAATCCTTTATTAGAAATGGGTCATGGTTTACCCAACTATTTTGCTATCGAACCCAAACATATTGAAGAAGCTATCACTAGCTTGCTTCAAGACGCTCATCAGTCTTTAAAGGACGCCATTGCTCTGCAGGATGCACCAACATGGAAAAATTTGATTAGCCCTTTGGAGCTGACCAATCAAGCTTTAGGACGAGCGTGGGGAGTAGTCAACCATCTCACCAGTGTGATTGACTCTACTGAATTACGGGCCGCACACGCAAAAATGTTGCCTGAAGTGACCGCCTATTCCAGTGCATTTGAACAAAGCTTAGAGTTATTTGAACAATATAAAAAAATACAAGCTACCGAGCAGTGGTTACAACTCTCTCCCGCCCAACAAAAAGTCATTACTAACTCCATTCGAGATTTTCAATTGGGGGGTGCTGAGTTAGCCGAGGAGTTCAAGCCGCGTTTTGCAAAAATATCTGAAGATCTTGCACAACTCACCAAATCTTTTTCTGATCATGTACTTGATTCAACAGATGCATTCTTACAGGTGGTTCACGATTTTCAGTTTTTAGAGGGAATACCAGAAGACATTCTTTCTGCGGCAAAAGAATTAGCAAAAGCCCACGATCAAGAAGGCTGGGCATTTAATTTGAAGTTTCCTTCCTATTACCCTGTTCAACAATTTGCGCAAAACCGCCAATTGCGTCAAACCTTATATGAGGCCTATGTCACACGTGCTTCTGAACTCTCTCCGCAATATGGACAAGGAAATTTAGACTGGGACAATAGCCAAGGTATGCTTGAAATACTGAAGTTGCGCCATGAAGAAGCTCGCCTTTTGGGTTTTGAAAACTATGCGGCCCTTAGTTTAGTGCCAAAAATGGCTAGCTCTGTCGATGAAGTTCGAGAATTCCTGAGTGAGTTTGCTAAGCGTGCTCATAAAAGTGCTTTAAGAGATCTAGATGAGTTACAACAATTTGCGTCTTCAGAATTAGCAATTCAATCGCTTGAACCTTGGGATATTGTTTTTGCTTCAGAAAAACTCAAGCAAGCGAAATATTTATTCTCAGAACATGAAGTAAAAAAATATTTTCCGATTGATCAAGTGCTTCAAGGTTTATTTCACGTCATCCAAACCATTTTCCAAGTGAGAATACAAGCAACCATATTACCAACTTGGCATGCTGATGTGCAGTCTTTTGAAGTACGTAATGAAAGTGATCATGTAGTTGCCCATTTTTATCTCGATGCCTATGCCAGAAGTGGTAAACGCGGCGGCGCTTGGATGGACGATGCTCGTGGCAGAATGTTGATGCAAAATGGTGATATTCAAACACCTGTGGCATACCTTGTTTGTAATTTTCCTGGGCCTATTACCGTTAATGGTCAGCTACGCTCAGCCACAATTAGTCATGATGATGTGATTACCCTCTTCCACGAATTCGGTCATGGCCTTCACCATATGTTGACTCAGGTGGATGCTCTAGGAGTATCAGGTATCAATGGTGTTGAATGGGACGCAGTTGAACTACCCAGCCAGTTTATGGAAAATTTTTGCTGGGACTATGAGGTGATTCAAAAACTATCTCGTCACATTGATACGCATGATGTATTACCACGTGAATTATTTAATAAAATGCTTGCTGCAAAAAATTTCCAAAATGGTCTTTTTACTTTAAGACAAATTGTTTTTTCTAGTTTTGATTGGGAACTTCATTCTAGCTTTGATGCTGCAAATGCAAAGCCATCTGACATATTAGCGCTCTCACAAACAATCAACCAAAACATTCATGTTTTAAATCAGTCACCGATTTCTCGCTGGCCTCATTCCTTTAGCCACATTTTCGCAGGCGGTTACGCGGCGGGTTATTACAGTTATAAATGGGCTGAAGTGCTCTCTGCGGACGCGTTTTCAGCGTTTGAAGAACAAGCCTCTGGTTTTGGATCAATCTTAAACCCTAAGGTCGGAATTCTTTATCGTAAACAAATTCTTGAAGTAGGTGGAAGTCGATCTGCAGCAGAGTCTTTTAAGGCCTTTAGAGGCCGTTCGCCAGAAATTGATGCCTTACTCAGGCATGGTGGCTTATTAGAAGAAAGCGCCTAAGCTGATGTCAATGATTCGAGTAGCTACTTGGAACGTTAACTCACTCAAAGTGAGATTACCCCATCTACTGCAATGGCTCAAGCTATGCGATGAGAATCAACAATCAATTGATATTATCGGTCTTCAAGAGTTAAAAATTACAGATGATAAGTTTCCTACGAAGGAACTTGAACAAGCCGGTTTTTATAGCTTACCGCTTGGTCAAAAAACCTATAACGGTGTTGCCCTTCTTGTCAGAAAAAGCTCTCTTGCACAACTTCACCAAGATCCAGAAACTGCCTTTTTACAAGTTCAAAAAAATATCCCAAACTTTATTGATGAACAACAACGTTTGATTGTAAGTACGATTCACCTAAAAGAAACTCCACCGATACGGATCATCTGTGGTTACTTCCCGAATGGACAATCACCTGAAAGTGATAAATTTGCTTATAAAATACGGTGGCTGACCGCCTTAAAAAAATACCTAGCAACACAATTACAACAATACCCAAGACTCCTATTAATGGGTGATTTTAATATCGCTCCCGAGGATCAAGATGTTCATGATCCAAAAGCTTGGGTAGGACAAAACTTAGTTTCTCCTGAAGAACGTGCATTTTTTAGTCAATTTCAAGAGTTGGGTCTAGTTGATAGTTTTCGCTTATTTGACCAAGAGCCTAAATCTTTTAGCTGGTGGGACTATCGTATGATGGGGTTCCGTCGAAATGCGGGTATGCGTATCGATCATGTGATGGTCTCACAAGAGCTCAAGGAACGATGCACTTCTTGTAAAGTGGATAAAGTTCCTCGAAAGTGGGAACAACCCTCAGATCACGCCCCTGTGATTCTAAGCTTTACAAAGTAATTTTTTTACTCAATTCCTAATTCTTGTAATTTTCGAGTAATCGTATTGCGGCCAATGCCTAAGCGTTCAGCAGCCTCTACTTTTCTACCTCGAGTCGTTTCTAGGGCAGCCTCAATCACCGATTTTTCAAACTGCTGTAAAAGATCCTGAAAAACATTTTCATGACCATCTTCCAGCATTTTTTTAGCAATTCTATGTAATTGCTGATCCCACTTAACACTCCCCGACACAGTAGCGTAGTTGGCCGACGCACTTGATTCTCGCCCTTCACTCAAGATGGGTAGAACCTCTCCGCCAGCAATGGATTTAGGCTGGGAGAGTGGTGTTGGATATGTCAAATCACGCGGTAAATCCATCGCACGAATCTCAGGTGCAGAAATCATCACGGTTAGCCAATGACAAATACTTTGTAATTGACGAACATTACCCGGAAAAGGCAACTTAGATAAAGCTTCAATTGTTTCTGGCAATAATATCTTCGGCTTCACATTTAATTGTCGGGCGCTCATTGCTAAAAAATGCTGCGTTAAAACAGGCAAATCTTCAATACGATCCCGAAGTGCCGGAAGTCTTAACCGAATCACATTCAGACGATGGAATAAGTCTTCTCTAAAAAGTCCATTGGCAACCAAGTTTTCTAGATTTTGATAGCTAGAGGCAATGATTCTTACATTGGCTTGAAGTTGAACATTACCACCAATACGGTAAAACTTGCCGTCTTCTAACAGTTGCAATAATGAACTCTGAATCGGTAAAGGCATATCAGCCACCTCATCTAAAAACAAAGTTCCACCATCAGCTAACTCAATTTGGCCTCGTTTCATCGTACTGGCATTTGCTACAGCACCTCTCTCAAAACCAAACAATTCACCCTCAATCAGGTCTTTCGGAATTGACGCTAAATTCAGCTCCATAAATGGTGTATTTGCACGAGATCCATGGCGATGAAGTGCACGTGCAAGTAACTCTTTACCTGTACCCGACTCCCCAGTAATTAAAATCGTAGCATTGGATGTCGATAAACGACCCACCGCACGAAAAATTTCTTGCATAGCAGGTGCTTGCCCAATTAACTCAGGAACAATGCTCTTGCTCTGCAAACCAGTGGGTGCAAATTGAGTTTTCACCTCTTCTGCACTTTTACTCTCTGATATTGCACGCTGTATGATGGTCATTACGGCAGCTAAATCAAAGGGTTTGGTAATGTACTCAAATGCTCCACCATGAAAAGATGCCACTGCTGAATCCATATCAGAAAAAGCGGTCATGATAATCACTGGCAATTTGGGATAGTCATGTTTTAACTGCTGTAATAGGTTAATCCCATTACCTTTAGGCATGCGGATATCTGAAATAACCACTTGGGGCTTTTCTTTTTCTAAGGCATCTAACATATCATTCGGATTAGAAAAACTTTTAAAAGGGATCATCTCTCTTGTCAAAGACTTTTCTAATACCCAACGTATGGACTGATCATCATCAACAATCCAAACTGACTTCATAGTTCACCTCTTAACTCGGAATTATTTAAATACTCTAAAGATGTATAAGGAATTTGAACATGAAAATCAGTATTACCAGGCTCACTTTGCACACTTATGAAGCCTCCATGCATCTGAATGAACGATTGCGCTAAAGTTAAACCAAGTCCGCTACCAGATGCTCTTCCTGATACTAATGGTAGAAAAATATGATCGATAATTTCTGAAGGAATACCTGGTCCGTTATCAATAATATGAATATTCAGTGCCAATTTAAACCGCTTCTTACCAATCGTGACATTGCGCGAAACACTGGTTTGTAACTGAATTTTGGCATCACCCAACTGGCGTCGATCTTCTAAGATCTGCGCAGCATTGTGCACAATATTGAGCAAAGCTTGAATAAGGACTTCTTTATCACCAATAATTTCCGGCAAACTCACATCATAAAAACGAGTAATTGCAAGGCCTGTAGGAAACTCTGCCAAAACTACGCTACGAACACGTTCTAAAACTTCATGGATATTTAATTCGGAGATCTCTTTTTTACGTTTGTGAGGGGCGAGAAGGCGATCAACTAAAGTTTGTAAGCGATCAACCTCTTTAATCATGACCTTGGTATATTCTTTTAAAGAGGGATCCGGTAACTCATAATCTAATAATTGCGCAGCTCCACGAATACCCCCAAGCGGATTTTTAATTTCGTGAGCTAAATTTCTCATGAGCTCTTTATTTGCTCTTGCTTGAAGGATTAATCGCTCCTCACGAGCACTCTTCATCTGTTGATCAATTTCAAACCATTCAAAGACGATTAAATCTGAACCTTCAATACCAGATAAGATCACATAAGCTAAACATTCTTTTTGATCAGGACGAAGGGCTCCATGCCCTAAAACCATGTCAATTCTTTGCGTACTACCGTCTGTATGAAACTGATGAAATAGGTCATCAAGTGCGGGACTATCACCAAAAATATCATTCATTTGATAACCAATGAGGTTTTTTTGAGAAACTTTTAAGGCGACTTCAGCTGCAGAATTTGCATAGACGATACTCAACATTTCTCGATCAATAAGCAAAATCGAGTTGGGCATTTGGTCCAGTACATCTTGCGGACTAAAAAGGGCAGCCGTAGCTGCCCTGTTTTGAAAAATGCGCATGGCGCTTATTTCAAGTCTTAGAGTGAGTAATACATATCAAACTCAATCGGGTGAGTCGTCATACGGAAACGTGTGACCTCTTCCATTTTGAGAGAAATATAAGCATCAATCATCGTATCTGTGAACACTCCACCGCGTGTTAAGAACTCACGGTCTTTATCCAAATGCTCAAGAGCCATATCTAAACTACTACATACGGTTGGAATCTTCGCATCTTCTTCAGGAGTCAAATCATAGAGATTCTTGTCAGCGGCTTCACCTGGATGAATCTTGTTCTGAACACCATCAAGACCAGCCATCAAAAGAGCTGAGAAGGCAAGGTATGGATTAGCCAGTGGATCCGGGAAACGTGTTTCAATACGACGACCCTTAGGATTAGAAACATACGGAATACGAATCGATGCAGAACGATTGCGCGCAGAATAAGCCAATTTCACTGGAGCTTCAAAACCTGGCACTAAGCGCTTATAAGAGTTTGTTCCTGGATTTGTAATCGCATTTAACGCACGAGCGTGTTTGATAATACCGCCAATGTAATAAAGGGCAAACTCAGATAAACCAGCGTAACCATTACCAGCAAATAAATTAATGCCATCTTTCCAAACTGATTGGTGAACGTGCATTCCTGAACCATTGTCGCCAACGATAGGCTTAGGCATAAATGTTGCCGTTTTGCCATAAGCATGAGCGACGTTATGCACAATATATTTTTGTAAAATGGTCCAGTCAGCGCGTTGAACCAAAGTACTAAATTTAGTACCTAATTCATTTTGTCCTTGACCAGCAACTTCATGGTGGTGAACTTCAACCGGAATACCAACTGATTCTAACAAGATGCACATTTCGGAACGCATATCTTGAAAAGTATCTAATGGCGCAACTGGGAAATAGCCACCCTTTTTACCTGGGCGATGTCCTGTGTTACCACCTTCGAACTCAAGGCCTGATGACCAAGGAGCTTCTTCAGAATCAATCTTCACAAATGATCCTTGCATGTCTGAACCCCAACGTACACCGTCAAATATAAAAAACTCAGGCTCTGGCCCAAAGTAGGCTGTATCACCAAGACCAGTGCTCTTCAAATAAGCTTCACAACGCTTTGCAATCGAACGTGGGTCACGGTCGTAACCCTTGCCATCTGATGGCTCAACAACGTCACAAGTCAACACTAAGGTTGGCTCTTCATAAAATGGGTCAATATAAGCGGTAGAGGCATCAGGCATCAAAAGCATATCAGATGCTTCAATCCCTTTCCAGCCAGCAATGGATGAACCATCAAAGGCATGACCACTCTCAAACTTATCTTCTTCAAAAGCAGAAACAGGTACTGAAACGTGTTGCTCTTTCCCTTTTGTATCTGTAAAACGAAAATCAACAAAAGTGATTTCTTTCTCTTTTACCAACTTCATAATGTCAGCAACTGCTTTACTCATCTAGTTCTCCTAATACGATGAAATGCAAAAAAAAATTCCTTATTCATTAAAACAAAACAAGGTCTCTCAAAATAACTGATATGCACCATAATAGTGCATATCAGTACAAATGGTAAGTATTATTTTACTTGGTTAAATCATACGTGGTGGTGTTAAAGGCTTCAACCCCAACACGAAGTTCTTTTAAAACTTCATCGACCAAACCTGCTGGTCCTTTGACCCCTAGCTCCATATGGCGCTGGGAAAAAATGCCTTCTTTGGTCGGATCCCCTACGGATGGCAAACTAAAAACCTTAATTTCTGGATATTTTTTTTCAATCTCTTCCATCAGTGGGGTAATGGTTGCCTCCATCGCTCCAGCTGCAATAAAGCTTTTTTCAACAAAATCAATTTGATGGAATAACTCACTATAAAACGTATCCAAGATCCAAATCATCATCGGACCAGCCATCACTGGAAAACCTGGCATGAAATAATGTTCATTAATGTGAAACCCAGGGATTTTGTTATAGGAGTTTGGAATAATGTCAGCCCCTACAGGAAACTCGCCCATACGTAACCTGGGCACATTAATGGGCGAATTCACATCTGCTTTCGCAGGATCGCCCTCTGCCGTTTCTACAATGCGTTGGCCAATTAATTCTTTTGCTTGCGGATGCAGCGCTAACTCCACACCTAAGGCTTTCGCAGCACACTGACGGGTATGGTCATCTGGAGTAGAGCCAATGCCACCTGTCACAAAAACAATATCACCACTGGCAAAAGTTCTTTTAAATGTACCAATAATGCGCTCAGGATCATCGGCAATATATTCTGCCCAAGATAATTGCAACCCTCTTTCTTTCAATAATCCCAAAAGATAAGGCATGTGCTTATCACTTCTTCGACCAGACAATATTTCATCACCAATCACAATTAAACCAATGGTTCTATTCTTTTGCTGCGTCAAATGCTTTCTCCTTTTAATTCTCTATAGTTTTTCAGCGCAAATAATAAATAATGCGAAAACCATAAAGCGGCAAATATAAATACTAAACAATAAACCCACATCATGAACATCGATACAAATGGAAATAATACCAACACAAATACAGATGATAACCAAAAGAATGTAGGGGCGGCACCTAAAAGACCCACTAAGATACCAATGATCAATAATGGACCTCGATGCAATTGACTTAAAGCAATTCTCTCCTCTTCTGAAGCATGCCTAGACAAGACATCATAGGTCATTAATCGTGTCGTTAACCATCCCCAAAGAATCGGTGGAATAATTGCAAAAACAGGTGGTATCCACCAAATCGGCAAGGTAATCAGAAATAAGATAAGGAAAATTAAACAGGAGTTCAAGGCTACCCAAATACTGCCAAAAAAAGAGCCTCCCAGCTCTTTTTTGAGACCTGCATAGGCGTTTTGTCTTTCAACATGTCGTAAAACCGAGGTAATAGAAGTGAAAGAGACTAAAACGATGATACTCACGATGACAATCGGCATGATCATTACAACGGAAAAATAAGGAGCAATCACAGCTCGAACGATATCCCACCCAACTGTGCTTAACATTTTCTCAATCCAAGCAGATGCAAATGAATTGGTTAGCAATTCTTTCATCCAATCAAGTAATGGCGTCCAAATAACCCATAAAATACCAAACCAAATTGCAGCACCAATGACAAACGGTCGCAATGTCAGCCATAACACCCATGGATGAAAAACTCCTTGTAGTGCTAATCCAAAGGAGCGCATCATGAGTTTCATCTAGTTATACCTTCTGAAAAAATGATTGCCAACTCATTTTTAAACTGAACCATTGCTGTTGAAAAAAAGAATGAGGGGGCGAAAAATCACGCACGCCACTGGGATAATAAGCTTCATCAAACTGGGCTGTTTTAAATAACATATCCCACCAAGGAAACAACACGCCAAAGTTACATCCGCCAAGAACGCCAGGCTTACCAGGAACTTCATATCCGAGATCAATGGCGTGGTGATAACGATGGAAATTAGGCGTCACAATCACATACTTGAGAAAACCATAACGGTAAGGGTAAAAACCATGCTGCCAACTTTGAATCAGTCGGCTCGTCAAAATTAACATCATAAATTGGCCAGGCTGAACCCCAAGAAATAAACCAATCCCTGAAAAAACAAAAGCACGAAAAAAATCATCCACCAAGTGATTACGATTATCTGACCATGCTGTCATGTGCCGCTGGCTATGATGCAGGGCATGTAACTTCCACCAAAAATTGAAGTGATGAGATAAGCGGTGATAACCATAATCAATCAAATCAAATAAGATTAAATACAGTAAAAAACTCACCACAGGAATCGCTGTAATACTCGGAATCCAACTCTCAACATTCAAACGTAAAAAACCCAGATCGTGCAATAAGCCGCCAATTGCGAAAAAAACTCCTGAAAATAACATAAAAAAAATCAACTGAAATAAGCCAAGCCGATGAAAAGTGCTATAAAAAACATCAATACGAATCGCTTGCCTCATATCCTTTAGCCAAGACGCTTGGCTATGTGCACTGGACGCAAAGACATCTTCCTCTTTTTTTTCTAATGGTCGCAAAACAAAAGCAATGATGCAAATTTGTAAGATACCTAACAGGAACCAATCAACGACTAGATTTACATCATCCGCGTATCCCATCCAATCCATCCAGTACAAAACTTGCAGAACAACTTCTTGAACTAACCATTCGTGGACTCGATCGTATATTTCTATCATGAGTGGTCCTTAATCAATGGTCGCAAAACAAAAACCTTGCGCCTTTAAACCAAGAATCAGAGGATCTAGTACCCCTAAAGCCCAAGGATCTTTTCTTGACCAAATACCTAAATGCGCCATAGTGATATCGCCATCTTTGATTTCACTTAAAGATTTTTTAAGTAATTGATCATTCGGATACTGCGCTGAAGAAAGCTCATCCCCTAAAAATCCTGAAGGGTTCCATCCAATATGTTTAAAACCACAGGCATTACCCATTTGAATGAGCCTAGGCGATGTTTTACCTCCTGGGGAACGCCATATTTTTTTCAACTGAGTACCGGTTAGTTCTTGAAAACGTTGGTCGACTAATTTAATTTCATGACAAACTTGTAACTGATTGGCCTCATACGCCTTTCCAGCGCGGGGTCCAAATTGGGGTTTTAATATCACTTCACTTTGACTCTTGCCATCTTTTTGAAAGTACGCATGATGCATGGTGTGACTTCCAAATGCATGTCCTTCTTGTTGCAAGGTTTGCCAAAAGCCTCTCCAAGAATCATCTAGAGCCATATCGCCACGATTGGTTTTTTCGTTAGCTAAGAAAAAGGTGGCCTTGACTTGGTGCTTACGCAAGGTCTGTGCTACATATTGCGCCACCGACATATTGCCTGTGTCAAATGTTAAATAGACGGTCTTTTGACAAGTTTGTGCTGAAATCGTGAAGGAGGAAATAAGAAAAAGATTAGGCAAAATGCATCGCAGAAAATACACCCATCTATTCATGATCATTTATTGCCAAGCAGCATTAGGGGTAAAGAAAACACCGTGTGGACTATTTCCAACCTTGATAGTTTTTTCAAGCTCGTTAGTCGTCAAATTAATAATACCGACTTTCTTAGAAAAACGAAAAGTAACCCAAAGCTCTTTTTGATTTGGCGTAATATCCATACAATCAGGACCAGCCGGGAGTCCTTTGATGGTAGCAACATTTTCTAAGGTTTCCATATCAAGTTTACTAATCGTTGCTTCCACACGATTGGTCACGAAAATATGTCTTCCATCTCCTAAAGGACGAAAATTATGCGCGCCCTTTCCTGTTTTGATGGTTTTAACGATTTTCTGGGTTTTCCAATCAATCACTTGTACGAAATTCTCACCCGTAACACCGAGCAACAAATATTTATCTCCAGGGGTCATCCATAAACCAGCAGGCATCTTTCCTACCCGCATCTTCCATAACTCTTTTTTGGCTTGCAAATCAATAGCTACAATTTCATTTGAATCTTGCAAGGTCACAAAAGTAATCTGGCTATCGCTAGTAAATGCAATATGGCTTGGGGTTTTCGGTAATTTATAAATATCCGGCTTAGGTACGATATTGCCATTGCTCACAGGATAAATATCCACACGATCTAAACGATTTCCAGCCACCACAAACCACTTATTATTGGGTGAATATCCAATTTGATAAGGATCAATAATTTTTGGAATCGTACTCAGTTTATTACCAGTTGCTGCATCTAAAACCACCAGATTGTCGCCAGCGGCGTTTGCCACAATCAAGTTTTTTCCATCTGGCATCATCATCAAGTGATGTGGCTCTTTACCAATTGGAAAATCGTCTATCACTTCCCTTTTGTACATGTCGATACGGGTGACTGAGGCCGACCCGGAATTTAAAATAATAGCTAACTTGGGAGCTGGTTCAACGTCGGGCTTTGAAATGGGTTTTTCTAGGGCAAATACTGAAAATTCGAGGCAACAAAATAAACTGATAAGTAGTCGATTCATAGTTCTTAATGTGCAGGTTTTCATCATCTTATTTTAACCTCGAATCATATTTAAAATTTTTTCGATTCTTTTTACTGACATAGGCGTTGGCGTTTTTAATTCCTGGGCATATAGAGCGACTCGTAACTCTTCTAACTGCCACCGAATATCCTGTAACTCTCGACTAATTTCACCATTTGCTTGATTTTTAAGAACTTGGGAATATTGGCGCTGTAGGCGCTGCCAATGCGCTTGATTTTCTTGGTCTCGAGAAAGATTCGATCTCAATTTTTCAATCCGTACTGTAATGCCTTTTAAATACCTCGGTAAGTGAACGAGTTGTTCATATGGTGTATTTGCTACAAAATGGCGATTGACCAATTGTTGATATTGATTCAGAAGATCTTCATATGCGGGAGAACAAATACTTTTTGCAAGGCTTAATTTTTTAGGTATTTCTGCAGAGAGCTCGAGGCATTGCAAGGTTTGTTTGGCAATATCTTGAGCAATTAATGATAATTTTGTTTTAGCCACTTGCATCCGGACTTTAAACTCCTCTGTATTTCGGGGCAATGGCTCAGTCAGACACGATCTCTCAATTGCTAAATCTAAAATTTGCTGCATGATCTCTTCATGGGTCCCAATTTGCATAAAGAGTAAGCCAATCTCTCTTCCGCCGGGCAATTGTTTTTGTAACAGCTTGAGCGTCTCTTTATGTGCGATAGAGCAAAGTCTTCGCATCCCTCGTAAATGTGTTTTTCTAGCAAGCTCAGGGTCGTCATACACATTGAGCTCACAATGCGTCCCACAATCTTCTAACGCAGGATATCCATAAAAGCTTTGTTTACCTTTTTGGATTTCTAACATCTCAGGTAACTCACCAAAACTCCAATCGATAATCTTTAATTGCTCAGATGGTCCTTCTACCTTTGTGACTGGATGTGATTTTTTTTCACTAGACTCTGAACTTCGACTAACTTCTTGAATCGCTAAACTAGCGGCTTCTTGAAAAATTTCACGGGCATCTTTAGCATATTGCCCACGAAGTTGGGCTAAATTTCGGTCTAAATCAAGTTGTCTGCCATGCTCATCCATCATTCGGTAATTCATCATGCAGTGCAAAGGTAGATTTTCTGGACGAAAATCAGCTCGTGTCACAATGACCTGTGTCTTTTCTTTGATTTGCATGATCAAGGCCTCTACCAAATCCCCTTTACCAAACTCTTGACGATCTAACCAATCATCAATACATTTTTTTGCAAACTCCGGCAAAGGTACGCAGTAGCGTCGCAATTTTTGCGGTAAGGTTTTCAATAAAAGATGGACTTTCTCGACACACAAACCAGGTACCAACCAAGCACATCTTCTTTCATCTACTTGATTGAGTAAGGCTAAGGGGACAACAAGTGTCACGCCATCTTTTGGACTTCCTGGCTCAAAGTGATAATGGAGCGCTAATTGGGTTCCCATCATTTGTAAATGCTTTGGATAGCGATCATCACTGATATGCGATGCCTCATGACGCATCAAATCTTCTTTGCTAAGTACCAGTTGCGGAGCATGGCTTGGATGCTTTTCTAACCAGGTTTGCAGTGAGCTTCTACTCAAGACTGATTCTGGTAACACTGCAGCATAAAACTCGTAAATAATCTGATCACTAACCAACACGTCTTGCCTTCTAGATCGATGTTCTAAGGCCTCAACTTCATGAATGATTTGCTGATTTTTCCAAAAAAATTGAAATGTTTTACCGGATTGTTTTTGAATTTGGCCAATGTCCACTTGACCCAGTAACGCGCCTTCAACTAATGCTCGTTGAATAAAAATCTTTTGCGCCTCAATCGGCTCCATCAAGGCATACTTTACTTTTCGACCATGATACAAAGAAAGGCCATAGAGCGCGCCTTGTTCATGTGCCATCACCTCACCCGTTCGAGTATCCCAAAATGGCTCACTCCACGTTTTTTGTAATCGATGCTGGCAAATTCGCTCAACCCATTTGGGTTCTATATTGGCAATATTACGTGCATATAAACGATTTGTTTCAACCAGTTCTCCAGCAACAATCCAAGATTTTGGTTTTTTTAGTAAATGATTACCTGGCCAGATGCTTAATTTAATTCCTCTTGCCCCTTCAAACCACTGGTCTTCATCCGACTTTTTGCCGATATTACCAAGTAAGCCTGTTAACAAGGATGTGTGAATTTGCTCATAAGTAGCTGCTAAAGTATTCATGCGCCAGCCTTGAGCAATCAAGATCTCTTGCAATTGTTGATGAACATCGCGCCACTCACGCATCCGGCGTGGGGAAATGAAATGTTTTTTACACATGTCATCAAATTGACGATTACTCGATTTTTTTTCTACCGCTTGATGATACCAATCCCATAACTTAATCAAGCTAATAAATTCAGATTGTTCATCCGCGAATATTTTGTGGGCTAAATCAGCCTGTTGCGAAAATTCGGGTGGCCTGTCTCTTGGATCTTGAATCGCCATGGCTGAAGCAATAATCAACACCTCGCGTAATGCCACGAGTTCTCGAGATGCAATTAACATTCTAGAGACTCTTGGATCAAGGGGTAACTGCGCTAGTTCACGACCAATGGATGTCAGGGTAATTTCTCTTGCGCCTTCTTTGTAAAGAGCCTCCACCGCACCTAACTCTTCTAACAACTGAATGCCATCACTAATGGCTCGCCCAGATGGGGCTTGAATAAATGGAAATTCATCTATTCTCGATAGGTGTAGGGATGCCATTCGCAGAATGACTCCCGCAAGCGAACTTCTCATGATCTCTGGATCGGTATACGCAGGTCGCAGTTGAAACTCGTCCTCACCATATAAGCGAATACAGATGCCATCCGCAACTCGACCACACCGTCCAGCACGTTGATTGGCCGCCGATTGCGAAATCGCTTCGATTTGTAACTGTTCTACTTTATTTCTATAAGAATAGCGCTTGACCCTCGCAGTGCCTGCATCCACAACAAACCGTATGCCTGGAACTGTAAGGGAAGTTTCTGCTACGTTGGTCGCAAGAATGATTCTCCGACCTCGCCCTGTCTGAAACACTTTTTCTTGCTCTGCAACCGATTGCCTGGCAAACAAACTCAAGATATCAGGGTGGTAGCGCTGCTGTAATGAGATATTTTTGCGTAAGATTTCCGCACAATCACGAATCTCCCGCTCACCAGGTAAAAAGACCAAGATGTCTCCGATGCCAGAGACGCCTTGTCCCCACAATTCCATAATTGCTTCAGATACGCCCTGTGCAATGTCTTTGTCTTCTTTAACATTGCCGTCTGATAAAGGCCGGTAGCGGATTTCTACAGGAAAGAGTCGACCACTAACCTCAATAATCGGAACTTCTTTACCAAAATGAAAATGCTGGGCAAACATCGAGGCATCGATCGTCGCTGAGGTAATAATGACTTTTAAATCAGGTCTTTTAGGTAATATCTGACGTAAGTAGCCTAATAAAAAGTCAATATTCAAACTGCGCTCATGCGCTTCATCAATAATGATCGTGTCGTAAGCCTGCAATAAAGGATCTTTTTGAGTTTGCGCTAATAAAACTCCATCCGTCATCAACTTAATCGATGCGGTTGGGCTGGTTTTATCTGTAAATCGAACCTGATACCCGACATCTTGACCAATGGGCGTGCCTAATTCATCAGCAATCCGCTTGGCAGTCGAGGTTGCGGCAATTCGTCTTGGTTGGGTATGGCCAATGAAACGCTCAGTGCCGTTCATCCGCCCACGTCCCATCGCTAAACAAATTTTAGGTAATTGGGTGGTTTTCCCCGAACCCGTCTCGCCACACACAATGATGACCTGATTGGCCTCTAAAGCCTCCATAATTCTCTTGCGCTGTCCGCTAACAGGCAAAAGTTCAGGAAACTCTAGTCGAATGTGAGGTTTTTCCAACTGATTGTGAGTATTTTTAGCATTTTGATTCATAAGCATCCTATAATTTTCGCTTATGTCGACAAAATCAACCGAAAACCAATTGCACGAGGGTCATAATCCCGATACTTTTCCATTTGTAAGCTGGTTAAGAACGGTTGCGCCCTATATTCATTCCTTTCATGGCAAAACATTTGTCATCGCTTTCGCAGGGGAACTAGCCACTGATAGTGAATTAGAAAATCTTGTCGAAGATATCGCAATGCTGCATGCGATGGGAATGAACATTGTCCTCGTCCACGGTTCGCGTCCGCAAATTCAAGAACAATTAGCACTTCACTCCATTGCAGCGAAATACGGTCAAGGCCAGATGTTAGGCTATCGTATCACTGATGCAGCTACGATGGAATGCGTTAAAGAAGCAGTTGGTGAACTGCGCCTAGATATTGAAGCCTGCTTTAGTCAAGGATTACCTAACACCCCGATGGCGGGTTCTCGTATTTCAGTGATTTCGGGCAATTTTATTACTGCACGCCCGGTTGGCATCGTGGATGGTGTTGATTTTATGCATACAGGCCTTGTTCGTAAAGTGGATGCTGAATCGATCAATATGTCACTTGAGCATAACAAGATTGTGCTCTTATCTCCGTTAGGTTTCTCTCCGACTGGACAAGCATTTAATTTGGCTTATGAAGATGTGGCATGCTCTGCAGCAACGGCCCTTAAAGCCGACAAACTGATCTTCTTATCCAATGTTGACCGGCTCTTGGATGCTGAGGGCTTGCCGATTGCTGAAATCGCACTACCTGAACTTTCAAAATTATTGGGTGATGAAGGCTTACCTCCAGGTGATTTACGCTCTTTACTAGCCACCGCTGGTAAAGCCGTCAAACTCGGTGTGAATCGTGTTCATATTTTGCCTCACAACCGCGATGGTGCTGTTTTAGAAGAACTCTTTACCCATGACGGTGTCGGCACCATGATTGTGGCTTCGGATATCGAAAACTTACGTGAAGCCAATATGGACGATGTAGGTGGTATTTTGCAAATTATTTCTCCTTTAGAAGAAGAGGGTGTTTTAGCCCCTCGTGGCAGATCGGTGATTGAACGAGATATTTCCAACTTCTCTGTCATTGAACATGACCATGTCATTTTTGGCTGCGCAGCTCTTTTCCCCTTCTCAAATGGCATGGCTGAACTAGCCTGTCTTGCGGTTGATCCTAATACTCAAGGTATTGGAGATGGTGAGCGTTTGTTAAAGCGCATTGAAGCTCGTGCAAAAGATCTAGGTATAAAAAAACTCTTTGTACTGACTACACGAACTGAGCATTGGTTCTTAAAGCGTGGTTTTGTAAAAAGCTCTGTCGACGAATTACCCAAAGAGCGTAAATCTCATTACAACTGGGATCGTAAATCCATGATACTGATTAAAAATCTATAATGTTTTTATAATCTTATTCATCTCAATTAACAGGAATTTTTTATGGCGCGTACAGTTCAATGCATTAAATTAAACAAAGCAGCTGAGGGTTTGGAATTTGCCCCAGTACCTGGTGAACTTGGTAAAAAAATCTGGCAACAAGTTTCTAAAGAAGCTTGGGCAGACTGGCTCAATCAACAAACTATGTTGATCAATGAAAACCGTCTTAATATGGCCGATGCTCGCGCTAGACAATATTTGTTAAAGCAAACTGAAAAATATTTCTTCGGTGAAGGTGCTGATACAGCCACGGGCTATGTCCCTCCAAGCGCTTAATAATTAATCCTGGCAACCCCAGCAGAACTACTAACGATTAAAGTATTTGCTGGGTTGAGCGCAAAAACTCCGTTACAGATGACACCCGGTATCTGATTGAGCTCAGTCTCCAACTCTTTGGGATGTGCGATCTTTAAGCCACTCACATCTAAAATCCAGCCACCATTATCGGTAACAAAAATCTGGGAAGATTGATTTTTAGTGTGACGCAGACTCACTTGCCCACCAAAGCGCTGCTCAAGGATTCTTTGAATATGAGCGCTCGATAATGGAATCACTTCTAGGGGTAAGGGAAACTTTCCCAGAATATCGACTTGCTTCGTGGAATCACATATACAGATAAATTGTTTGGCCATGGAAGCAACAATTTTTTCACGAGTTAATGCCCCGCCACCGCCCTTCATCATTTGACCTAGTGGATTAATCTCGTCGGCACCATCCACATAAGCAACGATGCTACTGACTTCATTGGCATCAAAGACGTGAAATCCATGTCCTTGTAACCTTGCAGTGCTAGCGTCAGAAGAGGAGACTACGCCTTTAAAATAGTTTGCGTGGGGAGCCAAAGCATCAATAAACAAATTGACCGTTGAGCCAGTGCCAATACCGAGAATTTCACCTTCTGGAATTTCCTTCAAAATCAACGACACGGCTTCTTTTGCAACGAGGGCTTTTTGTTCATCTTGGTGCATCATTGACTTTCTTCTATAAATATCAATTTATTTTACTGACTTTCGTCTGCATTACACAGCTTTACTGTATAAAATAATTAATATGAATTTATTAGAACAAATGAAAAAATATACTTTCATGGTCGCCGACACGGGTGACTTTGAACGTATGCAAGCTTATCAACCAAAAGATGCCACAACCAACCCCACACTTATCCTACGCGCGGCTAAGTTACCGGCTTATCAGCATTTGATTGAAGAAGTCAAAGCGACCTATGTAGATTTATCTACTGCCGATAAGATGGATCATCTTTTGGTGAAGTTCGGCATGAAAATTTTGAACATCATTCCTGGGCGAGTCTCGACAGAAATTGACGCTGCATTATCTTTTAATATGGAAGCCTCTGTTGCGCGCGCAAGAAAAATCATTAAACTTTATCAAGCCAATGGAATTAATACAGACCGCGTGCTAATTAAGATTGCTGCTACTTGGGAAGGCATTCAAGCAGCGAAGATATTAGAAACTGAAGGTATTCATTGCAACTTAACTCTGGTATTTAATTTAGCCCAAGCTCTTGCCTGTGCAAAGTCAAAGGTGACTTTAATTTCTCCGTTTGTTGGCAGAATCACGGACTGGTATAAAAAATCCTTAGGTGATGAGTGGGATGAAGCTTCAATGACCGGCGTCAATGATCCTGGTGTAAAGTCCGTTACCAATATTTATAACTATCTTAAATTTCATGATTACAAAACCGAAATTATGGGGGCTAGTTTTCGAAACATGGCGCAAATTACTGCTTTAGCAGGCTGTGATTTATTAACAGTAAGCCCTGAACTCTTAGAGCAATTACAAAATATAGAGGGGGAGATTACTCCCAAATTAAGTTTTTTAGCGGCCAGAAAAATGAGTTTTCAGTCAATCATGGTGGATGAAGTGGCCTTTCGTCAACACATGAATGATGATCCCATGGCAACAGAAAAACTCGCCGAAGGGATTCAGAACTTTAAAAAAGATATTGACCTGCTAGCAGAGCTCTTAGAAAGTTAATTTTTAGCTTGTTGAATGCGCTGACGAGCAGCTTCATATAAACATACGCCACTGGCAACTGATACATTCAGACTCTCGACGCCGCCAAACATCGGAATACTCACAAGTTCATCGCAGGTTTCTTTGGTTAAACGGCGCATACCTTCACCCTCAGCGCCCATCACAATCGCCACCGGGCCAGTTAAATCGACTTCATACAGTGTTTTTTCAGCATCATCCGAAGTCCCAATCAACCATACGCCCGCTTCTTGTAACTCACGCATCGATCTGGCTAAATTCGTCACTGCCACAAAGGGCATGGTCTCAGCTGCACCGCTGGCCACTTTACTTACGGTCGTATTAAGTTGTGCAGAACGATCCTTTGGCACAATGATTGCATCTGCCCCAGCACCATCAGCCACACGTAAACAAGCGCCTAAATTATGTGGGTCGGTCACACCATCCAGAATCAGTAGTAAGGGTTTTTTATCCCCGATGCTATCGAGTAGTTCAGCCACATTACGAGCCAAAGACGCAGGCTCGGCAAACGCCACAACGCCTTGATGACGATCGTGTCCGGCAAGTTGACGAAGCCTCTCAGAATCAGCTTGATGTACTTTGCGACCAATCGTTTGTTGGGTGATTTCAATAAACTCTTTCATACGTCGATCGCGGCGTGATACATCGTAATAAACGGTTTTCAAAGTATCAGGCGCTTGTCTGATTCGCGCAATCACCGCATGAAAGCCCACTAAGATTTGTTGTTCCATTAACGACGACCTCGAGTTTTGGAGCGTGCAGTAGCAGATGTTTTTTCTGCAACTTGCGTGCGCTTAGCATTACTTTTTGCCTTAGGTTTATGCCCGGCGGCTGATGCTCCAGATTTTTTTGAAGCCGCTTTGCGGGCAACTTGCGGCGCTTTCTCGGGAGGACGAGTATGTTTGGCAGCCGCCCTTTTGTTTGGCTTACCCATATCATCCATCGTGATGGGTGATGAAAAACGATTACGATCTAAGGTGTTTTTAACTAGGCTAAATTCAATCTTACGCGCATCTAAATCAACGCGACTCACCAACACATGTACACGGTCGCCAAGGCGATAACGAATTCCCGTTCGTTCTCCTCGGAGTTCCTGTCGAGCCTCATCATATTGATAATAATCACCACCTAATTCAGAGACGTGAATCAAACCCTCAACGAATAAGGTTTCTAATTGCACAAATAAACCAAAGGTTGTCGCGCCAGTAATCGTGCCTGCAAATTCTTGACCAAGACGATCACGCATAAAGTAACACTTCAGCCATGACTCCACATCTCGAGATGCTTCATCGGCACGTCGCTCATTCGCTGAACAATGGACACCTAATTGAGCCCAAGAAGCCATATCAACAGTATCCATCGCTGACTTTTTACGTCCTCGAGAGGTTGGAGCTGCTTGTTGTGTTTGCTCATCGGCTAAATTCTTTTTGACTAAGGCCGCATTGACTCTTCCAGGACCGTTTTTGGGCATGGTTAAGTTCAAAGGTACATCTTCTGGTATCTGTGGTTTATAGTGTTTTTTGGCCAAAATTGCTTTAATCACACGATGCACCAATAAATCAGGATAGCGTCGAATCGGACTCGTAAAGTGCGTATAGGCTGGATAGGACAAACCAAAGTGACCTAAATTATCGGGTTGGTATACCGCCTGTTGCATGGATCGTAAAATGACCGTTTGTAACATGCTGGCATCGGGTCGAGACTTAATCGCTTGGATTAATTTTGCGTAATCCATCGGATGGGGTTTATTGCCACCTTCAAGGGTTAAACCTGCAGAACGAAGCACATCTCTTAAGGCATTGACTTTTTCTATCGTCGGTTCACCATGCACGCGAAATAAAGATGAGTGATTTTTTGCCCCAATAAAGTTCGCTGCGCAAACATTGGCAACCAACATACACTCTTCAATCAAACGGTGTGCATCATTGCGAACTCTTGGCTCAATCCGCTCAATCTTGCCAAATTCATTACTAATAATTTGTGTTTCAGTTGTATCAAAATCAATGGCTCCTCGCTTCTCGCGTGAAACTTTTAAGACTTGAAACAACTTATAAAGGTTTTGTAATAGCGGCTTTTGTTTAGCAAATCGAGCAGCCTCTGGGCCATTAGTATTACTGATAACTTCCCAAACAATGTTATAGGTAAACCGCTGCACGGAGTGCATGAGGCCTGGGTAGAATTGATACGCTTGGACAATACCTTTGTTATCAATGATGGCATCACAAACCATACATAACCGATCTACTCCTGGCTTTAACGAACATAAACCATTGGAAATTTTTTCCGGCAACATCGGTATGACACGCCTTGGAAAGTAAACAGAGGTCCCACGACGGATCGCATCGGAATCCAGTGGATGGCCAGGTTTAACGTAATGAGAAACGTCAGCAATCGCCACAATTAAACGCCAAGCTTTTGCTCCTTTAAAGGTCATTGGCTCGCAGTACACCGCATCATCAAAATCTCTGGCATCTTCGCCGTCAATGGTAATCAGCGGAATATCTCGTAAATCAACACGACCTTCTAAGTCTTCATCTCGGACTTCATCAGCTAAAGCGGCGGCTTCTTTAGTCGTGGCCTGCGAGAACTCATGCGGTACGCCATACTTTCGAACAGCAATCTCAATTTCCATACCAGGATCATCGATATCACCTAAAACCTCCACTACACGACCTACTGCTTGCCGATAACTATCTGGATAATCAATGATTTCACAACTAACCACCTGCCCGAGCTTGGCATTGAGATGCCCTTTGGGAGGTATCAAGATGTCATGGGAAATACGTTTATCTTCGGGTGCTACGATTAAAACACCGTTTTCGTTAAGCAATCGACCAATGACATGACGGGTAGCGCGCTCTAAAACTTCCGTGATCTGCCCTTCTGGTCTGCCTTTGCGGTCGGTGCCAAGTACCTTCACCAAAACTCGATCACCATGCATGACTCTGGTCATCTCTCGTTCCGAGAGAAATATATCGAGTTGACCATCATCTGGGATCACAAACCCAAAGCCATCTCGGTGCCCTTGGATTGTACCAATACGGTCTTGTTTTTTTTCTTGTAATGCGGCTTGAGGTTTTATCATGGATGAATTCTTATTATCTTCGATTTCTGAATATCTCTAATTTAACTCATTTAAAAAGACAGTCATGAAACCCAAAGTTGTTCTCGACACCAATATACTACTTGACCTTTTTTACTTTCAAGATAAAAGCATCGCATATTTGTATGAATGCTTAAAAACCCAGCAAGTTCAAGCATTTACCTGTGAATTGATATGGGAAGAGTTTGCAGAGGTATTGACGAGAAAGCCGTTTAATCAAAACGTGGTGGAAATTGAGTTGCTTCGTTCAAACTATCAAAACTTATTAACATGGCAAGCGCCACAAAAAAACAACTCAGGAATCAAGTGTAGTGATCCAGATGATCAGATTTTTGTTGAACTAGCAGTAGAAGTTGCACCGTGTTGTCTGATTACAAAAGATAAAGACCTGCTAGTACTGCGCAAAAAATTACAAAAATTTCAGGTCCAAACTTTAAAACAGTATCCACGTGAAGAGTTTCTGTAGACAAGAATTTAAGCTTTTGATCAATTATTTGGTGGCATGGGCATTTCTGTAGGGGACCAGTATCTGAATCAGTTTTTAAATAGCTTTAAACAATCGATGTCTGTTAACAGCACCTTAGGAAATATTTTGTCGACAAAAGCTTAAAAAACATTAAAACTTGAGATACAATCACAGCCTTGCCTGATGTTTTAGGGCCCAGGTGGCGAAATTGGTAGACGCACCAGCTTCAGGTGCTGGCGATGTAACAGTCATAGGAGTTCGAGTCTCCTCTTGGGCACCACAGTAATTCTGAATTACTGATTCTTAAAATCGGCTTTTCTTTTTTCTACAAAAGCTGCCATTCCTTCTTTTTGATCTTCTGTGGCAAATGCTGAATGGAAGAGTCGTCTCTCAAAACGAATGCCCTCTGCCAAAGTAGACTCATAGGAACGATTAACTGATTCCTTTGCCATCATCAAAATGGGCAATGACATGTGTGATATTTTTTCAGCCGTCTTTAAAGCCTCTTCACGCAACTGAGCCAGTGGCACTACCCTACTCACAAGACCAGATCGTTCAGCTTCTTGCGCGTCCATCATGCGGCCAGTGAGAACCATTTCCATGGCTTTAGATTTACCAATGAAGCGGGTTAAGCGTTGTGTACCGCCAGCACCGGGCAAAATCCCAAGATTGATTTCCGGTTGACCAAATTTCGCATTGTCAGCCGCTAAAATAAAATCACACATCATCGCGAGCTCACAACCACCGCCAAGAGCAAATCCCGCTACTGCAGCAATGGTTGGTTTTCGGAAAGTGGTGATTCTTTCCCAGTTCTTGGTTACAAAATCACTTTGATACATTTGCATGTAAGTCATGTCTTTCATGGCCTTAATATCAGCGCCTGCAGCAAATGCTTTGTCACTCCCAGTGAGCACCACAACAGCAACTTCAGGGTTGTCCTCTGATTGCGCAAGGACGTCGCTTAATTCCGTCATTAAGTCCGGAGATAAAGCATTCATCGCCTCAGGACGATTTAAAGTGATTAACTGAACTTTACCAATCTGCTCAATGATTAAATTAGACATCGCCAACCTCCATGAATTTGAATTCTATTAGTATAGAATCGATTCATGAAGGATTACTGCTTTCTGAGCCTGGATGTGCTTAGTTGAATTATCTCCAACCATAACGCGACTGACGATGCCAGCCATATCCCCAATTGACATTAGGTCTATAGTAATGAGGTGCGACATAAGCACCTTGGTATCCTGGGTTAATCGCACAACCCACCAAACCTAGTGCACTAAAACCAATTGTCATAACAAGTAAAAAACCCATCATTCTTCTCATATTGATTCTCCAATGAAATCCATATCTCTTTAACGTTTTAACTAAAGAAAGGGATTACATCAAAAATAAATATTTTTAAAAAAGCTGGATTTTTTCAATTTTCAAAAGGTTAAATCAAGTTTATAAGTCATCTAAAGACACTCGAATCTTCTCTTGTTCTTTTCTAGAGTCAGAGATTGCATATGATTCTAAATCCTCTAAATAATCAATCAAAGCCTCTTAAGCCTTCGCAGGAACGCAATAAAAGATTGGCTGATTCCTTTTAAAATAGCTACAGGAAGGCCTTCACCAGCGGCAACCGTTAGCATTGGATTTTTCTTAAGCTCTGTAATACTTGCTGTCATCTCACTGAGAATCAGATGAGTCACACGACTTCCCTTACATTAAATAGATTTTTAATAAACTGAAAACGGGGAATTATTTCTTTTTACTAAGAGGTACGACGTCAACGACGGTATCTACTGCCCCGGTGACAACATTCACGCTTGTTAAAACTACATCTGCAGTAATGGATACCGCAGAACTAGCAACGGAATACACGGCACAAGCTTGCAGGGATAAACATCACAAGACTCATGCAGTATTTCATATTTAGGCAAATGGGTGCTGCAACAAAATCGTCTCTTCACGATCAGGTCCTGTTGAAACCATCGCAATCGGCGTCTGTGCAAGTTCTTCAATACGACGTAAGTAATTTTGTGCTTCCACTGGTAATTTATCCCACTGAGTAATACCTACGGTACTTTGTGTCCATCCTGGGAAAAATTCATAAATTGGCACGCAGCGTGCTACAGCATCCGCACCACGTGGCAATACGTCTAAGATTTCACCATCTAAATGGTAGCCGGTACATAAACCAATCTTTTCTAAACCATCCAACACATCGAGTTTGGTCATACATAGGCCATTCACACCATTAATCTGAATCGAACGCTTGAGTGCTGCACCGTCTAACCAACCGGTGCGTCTTGGACGACCTGTAACTGAGCCAAATTCTTTACCAACTTCAGCTAGGCGTATACCAATCGGATCTTGACGCTGTGGATTATCATGATCATACAATTCACTGGGGAATGGTCCTGCACCAACTCGCGTACAGTATGCCTTCGTAATCCCTAGGATGTATCTCAAGCTACCAGGCCCTACGCCTGATCCAGCGGCAGCATTGCCCGCAACGCAATTACTAGAAGTCACATAAGGATAGGTACCGTGATCAATATCTAACAAGGTGCCCTGCGCACCTTCAAAGAGTAAATTCTTACCGGCACTTTGTGCGGCATATAAGGCGCTAGAAACATCAACGACCATCGGTTGTAAACGTTTGGCATAAGACATCGCCTGATCATACGTCGTCTGAAAATCAATGGGTGCTACACCATAATATTTTTCTAAACAAAAATTATGGAACTCGAGATTCTCATTTAATTTTTCGGCAAATAGTTCCGGAAAGAATAAGTCTTGCACCCGCAAGGCACGACGCGCTACTTTATCTTCATAAGCAGGTCCAATTCCTCTGCCTGTCGTACCAATTTTGGCACTACCGCGCTTAACTTCACGGGCATGGTCGATGGCCACGTGATAAGGCAATATCAAGGTTGCTGCTTCGGATACTTTGAGTCTGGAACAAACATCTAACCCAGCACCTTCTAATTCATCAATTTCTTTAAACAAGGCTTCTGGTGATAAAACGACGCCATTACCGATATAACAAACCACTCGAGGATGCATGATCCCGGATGGTATTAAACGCAGAATCGTTTTCTTGCCGCCAATGATAAGGGTATGACCCGCATTGTGCCCACCCTGAAAACGGACCACCCCTTGCGCATGATCAGTTAACCAATCCACAACTTTACCCTTGCCTTCATCACCCCACTGCGTGCCAATGACAACGACATTTCTTCCAATATTAAGTTGCTTCATCTGATACCTTTTAAACGTTTATTTTTTGGGCACTACTTGCCAAGATTGATTCTCAAATACCAAACAACGATCACAATCCATGCTGGATTCATTATGCTCATGCCCTGGGAAGGATTCAATTACAACTTCACCGCTTTGACGCAAGGATCGAATCAAAGACCTGCATTCATCCGAGTCGTCCCAGGGAGCCATAATGGCATGAGTGGTGACTTTTTTGCTAGATAAGCCTGCAAGTGCCAAGAGATCGACTGAAAAACCTGTGGCTGGTCTTGAACGACCAAATGCCAAGCCTACCTGATCATACCGACCACCTCTGGCGATAGCGACTGGGTACTTGGGTACATACGCCGCACATAAAATACCGGTGTGATACTGAAAGCCGTCTAAATCAGCAAGATCAATATTGAGCTGAACATCCACTGATGTTTTTTTTATTCCAGCACATAATTGCTCAAGATCTTTTAAGACCTGCTGAGATACCTCGCTCTTCGGTAACTTACTCTTCGCTTGAGTAAGAACATCTTCAGCGTCACCACTTAAATCTAGTAAAGATAAGATCGTATTTTTAGCAGACTCATCCCAACTTTGCATCAGGTACTCTAAGCTTGTTCGATCTTTAGCTTGTAAGAAACGATACATCTCCGAAATATCATCAGCAGCTAATTGTTTTTTATTCAATACATCTTTTAATAAGCCAGCATGACTTACATCCAATGTGATGGGGCCTACCTGCGCAATATCCAAAGACTGAATCATCAGATTGACAATTTCAATATCCGCTTCAACCCCCTGATGGCCGTACACTTCAGCTCCAAGCTGCAGTTGCTCACGAGAAAATATCCCGGGAACGACACGCGTTTGTAAGGTTGTACCAGCGTAGCAAAGACGCGCAATGTTCTGACGATTAAGGATATGCGCGTCAATCCTTGCGACCTGGGTGGTCATATCCGCACGCAAACCTAAAGTCCTACCGGATAATTGATCAACTAACTTAAAGGTTTGTAAATCCATGTCACTGCCCGTGGCAGTCATTAGGGACTCAATGTATTCCAACATAGGAGGCATGACCAACTCATATCCATAGGACTCAAAAAGGTCCAAAATATCGCGACGTAAGGTTTCCACCAGTTTCGATTGACCTGGTAAAACATCAGCAATATTCTCAGGAAGTAACCAACGATTAGTCATAGCACTTACAAATACATTTACTTATTTTTTTTCATAAATTTAAAGAAGTCATTATCTGGCGATAACAACATGATATCTTTTTTATCTTTGAAAGTTGCTTTATAAGCTTCAAGGCTACGATAAAACTGAGCAAATTGGGCATCCCGACCAAAGGCTTCGTTATAAATGGCACTCGCTTGTGCATCACCCTGACCTTTGATTTTTTGCGCTTCTTTATATGCTTGCGCCAAAATCACATCGCGTTGACGCTCGGCATCTGCGCGAATCTTTTCTGATTCAGCAGCACCAGTTGAACGCAGTTCATTGGCGACCCGCTTACGCTCTGCTTCCATTCGGCGATAAACAGAATCACTAATTTCGGCTAAGAGGTCAACACGCTTTAAGCGTACATCCACAATTTCAATACCAATATCAGCAGTATCGTCAGCGACTTTTTTCTTAATCCCTTGCATAACTTGCTCACGCTGCTCGGAAATCAATTCGCGTACTGTGCGTTTGGTGAACTCTTCATTCAGGGCAGACTTAACGAGTTGTGATAATCGGTCTTGTGCCAAACGCTCGTCACCTTTAAAGCTGATAAAAAATTTACGTGGATCAACAATTCGCCATTTGACGAATGAATCAACGAGTAAGTTTTTCTTTTCAGAAGTAATGAAACGCTCTGCTTCAGGATTATCAATCGTCATGATGCGGCGATCAAAAAATTGTACGTTTTGGATCGGTGATGGCAGTTTGATATTTAATCCTGGCTCTTCAATCACACGCTTGATTTCACCAAAAGAAAACACAACAGCAAATTTACGCTGATCAACCAAAAACAAAGTGGATGATAAAAGGTAAAAACCTGCTACAAGTAATACGAGAATGGAAAGTATTCGTTGGTTCATATATTGTCCTCTTAGCGCATTTCTCTTTCACGACTTCTGAAAGTTTCTCGTTTATCGAGTGGTATATTGGCATTATTTTGCGGCACAGAATTCACGCCAAGGTTAGAGGATGGATTCAAAGGCACGGTCACGGAACCACTCGGGGGTTGCGAACTGGTACCCGGAACACCAATGTTTGGGGTAGTTTCTGGAGTGGTTTGCTGAATAATCTTATCCAGTGGCAAATACAACATCTGATTATTGTTACGCGTATCAATCATGACTTTGGTCACACTGTTATAGACCTGCTGCATCATGTCGATATACATCCGGTCACGGGTCACCTGCTGTGCTTTGGCATACTCGGTATACACCTGTTTAAAACGTGAAGCATCACCTTCTGCGGTTGCCACAACTTTTGCCTTATATCCCTCAGCTTCTTCGATTAAACGTCCGGCAGCACCCTTAGCTCTTGGAATCACATCATTGGCGTAAGCTTGACCTTCGTTTTTCTGACGCTCTTGATCTTGACCTGCTTTGACCGCATCATCAAACGCGGACTGAACTTGCTCGGGTGGTTGGACGTTTTGTACGTTTACACTCGTAATATAAATACCTGCTTTATAACTATCCAAAATCTTTTGGATTGAGGATGCGAGTTCAATTCCAATACGCTCACGCCCCACATACAACACGTCGTCCATTTTACTTTTACCAACAATCTCACGCACCGAAGTCTCGGCAGCTTGAACCACTGCACCATCTGGATCACGATTATTAAAGATATATTCCGTTGGCTCTTTTAGGCGATATTGAACAGCAAATTTCACATCAATAATATTTTCATCTTCTGTGAGCATCGAGGAGTCTTTTAAATTAGTCGCCTGGATCACAAAAGAACGACCAATTTCCACGGAGCGAACATTCGATACGTTCACCACTTCATGGGTTTGAATCGGATATGGCAAGCGCCAATTAATACCTGGTTTGGTCGTATATTTATACTTACCAAACTGCAACACCACGCCAGCCTGTCCCTCTTGGACAATAAAAAGACCGCTAAATAACCAAATCGCAAAAACCCCAATGCCAATTACTCCGAGACCAATATTCGGGAAGCTAAAGCCATTATTTTTTCCAGTACCGCCTGAACCACCACCTTTATTCATATTCTTCTTGATCCAATCCTGCGCCATATTGCCAATATCACTTGGCTTTTTGGAGTCTTGATTATTTTGACCGCCAAAGTTAGGTCGGTCTACTGGGGGCTTAGGTTGTTGATTGTTTTGTGATGGGTCTTTTGCATTTCCACCAAATAATCCACCCAGGCGACGATTAAAATCTTTCCATAACTCATCTAAATCAGGTGGTCCATCTTCAGTATTTGGGCGACGCGGCTCAGCCGGTTTTTTATCATCTTTACCGGAATCTTGAGGTGGCTGACCCTCCTGCATATAAGCAGGTCGATGGACCCAATCATAAATCGACCACAAAACACGATTTTTAGTAGTATTCATTATTACTCTTACGGGATTTATCACCCGATCCATCATTAATGTCTTCAATTCAAATATCCCTAGGGAGGTAACCAACGTTTATATTTTTCAAACCATCAACATTATCAGCACTGATTGGTCTTTCGCCAACTGATTTTGTCAAAATATCATTTTCTCTAAGATCTTTCTTTATTTTATCAGTGTCTTGTGCAATTTTGGCTAAGACCTCGCGGAGTAAGTCAAGGCCCTGCCCACTTTGCGCAGATAAGTATATTTTTGAGACGGAACCATCTTTTTCATAACGAATCTCAGGCCCTCTACCAACATACTCCGGCAACTGGTCAATCTTATTCATGATGAGAATGACCGGAATATCTTGTGCACCGATTTCAGCAATAACCTTCTCAACTTCAAGGATTTGCTCATCCCGCACAACACTCGATGCGTCCACAACGTGTAATAACAAATCAGCATGCACCGTCTCATCTAGTGTTGCTTGAAAGGCTTCAACGAGTTGATGAGGTAATTCACGGATAAACCCAACGGTGTCCGAAACCACGGCATTACCATGGCCCTGTAAATATAGTCGACGAGTGGTTGTGTCTAGAGTTGCAAATAACTGATCAGCAGCATAGGAGCCGGCTTTAGTTAAAGCATTAAACAAGGTCGATTTACCAGCGTTGGTATAGCCCACTAAAGAAATCGAGAACACTTCTTTTTTGACTCGAGATCGTCGTTGGTTGGCTTGTTGCTTTTGTAATTTAGACAAGTCAGTTTGTAAGCGCTTAGATTTATTTTCGAGCATACGACGATCCAACTCCATCTGGGTTTCCCCAGGACCACCCCGCAAACCAATCCCCCCCTTTTGCCGCTCCAAGTGACTCCAAGCTCGAACTAAGCGCGAGAGTCGATACTTCACGTTCGCAAGTTCTACTTGCACTTGTCCAATATGGGATTTGGCACGCTGCGCAAAAATATCCAAAATCAAGCCCGTACGGTCAATCACATGATGACCTAGAGTTCTCTCCAGATTTCTTTGTTGGGCGGGACTTAATGGGTGATTGAATATCGCGATTTCAGCATTCACTTCATTCATCAAATCACGGATTTCAATTGCTTTACCGCTTCCAATGAATAACGCAGGATCGGGTTTTAATCGTTTGGTGAGAACCATTTCCACAGGATGAGAACCTGCCGCCTGTGTCAATAGATTTAACTCAGACATACTCTCAGAAAAATTCGACTGCCCAGAATCAACGCCTACTAAGACAGCCCGAATTTCATCAGAATGGGTTGTTTGATTAACTTGCTGCGTCCTCTTCTACGCGGAAAGTCACAGCTTTGGCTGGCACGATCGTAGAAATAGCATGCTTATAAACCATTTGCGTCACGGTGTTACGGAGTAACACGACATACTGATCAAATGAATCGATATTGCCTTGTAATTTAATACCGTTGACAAGGTAAATAGAAACCGGGATGTGCTCTTTTCTGAGCGCATTAAGAAATGGATCTTGCAAGAGTTGACCTTTATTACTGTTCATAGTGCCCTTTTATTTTTTTTGTTGGATCTTAAAATTATTGTAATTTATTTATACCGAATTAACACTGCAAAAAAAGGAAGTTTTCTTTACACAAGTATTAATATATAACACTTTTACCTTTTGTGTGGTGCGATTCCCTGCTCTAAAAAAGGGTTTTTAGTCGACCTAAACTCAATTCGCAGAGGCGTTCCCCTTAATTTGAATTCTTCGCGGAATTTTCCTTCTAAATAGCGTTTGTAACTATCGGTTACTCCATCTAAACCATTGCCATGAATGATCACAATCGGTGGATTCGATCCCCCTTGATGGGCATATCGTAATTTCGGTCTAAATCGTCCAACTCTTTTCGGCTGTTGGAATTCAATTGCTTCGCCAAGAATCCGCGTGAGGCGTGGTGTCGGTAATTTGGTCATGGCTGCCGCATAGGCTAAATCGACATCTTTAAATAACTCTTTTAAGCCAAAACCTTTAATCGCAGAAATCGTATGCACATTGGCAAAGTCTAAAAAACGTAACTTTCTTGCAATATCGTTTCTAGACGTTTCTTTTTGATGCGCATCTAAACCGTCCCATTTATTCACAGCAACGACTAAGGCTCTTCCTGCTTCAACAATAAAACCGGCAATATGAGCATCTTGCTCAGAAATATCTTGCTGTGCGTCTAACATCAAAATCACCACATTGGCATCGGCAATCGCTTGTAAGGTCTTCACGACTGAGAACTTTTCAATCGCCTCAAAGATTTTGCCTCTTTTACGCAGTCCCGCAGTATCAATCAAGGTATAGGGCTTACTACCACGCATAAAGGGTATTTCAATTGCATCTCTCGTAGTGCCTGGCATATCAAAGGCAATCACGCGCTCTTCTCCAAGCAAGGTATTAATGAGGGTCGATTTACCGACATTGGGTCGACCCACCACCGCAATCCGAATAGAACGATCATCTGAGGCTTCATCATCTTCCTCTGGCTCAGGAATCCCAAGGGCGTCTAGTGCTTCATCTAATACATCTCGAACTCCATCACCATGCGCGGATGAAATCGGATAAGGCTCACCAAGTCCTAGCTCATAGAATTCAGAAGCAACGGTTGCGCGTGTTAATCCTTCGGACTTATTCACCGCCAAAATAACGGGACGCCCTGTTCTGCGTAAAAAATCAGCAATGACGCGGTCTTGGGGGGCCATGCCTAAGCGACCATCCACCAAGAACACGACTAAATCAGCTTCTACCACGGCTTGTTTGGTTTGTTTGGCCATTTCAGCCAAAATACCCGTTTTAGCAACGGGCTCAAAGCCACCGGTATCAATACAAATAAATTCTCGCTCACCGAGGCGGCCATTGCCATAGTGACGATCACGCGTGAGTCCTGAAAAGTCAGCAACTAATGCATCGCGTGACCTTGTTAAGCGATTAAAAAGCGTCGATTTACCGACATTAGGACGACCGACGATGGCTATGACGGGTTTCATTGAATTTTATATGCGGCTAAAGTTCCGCCCTTGGTCTGCACAATCACCATCCCTTGTGAAACGATGGGTGCTGCAGAGATTCCTGAGCTATCAACTCTCACGCGTCCGATAATATCGCCATTCGATTGAGAGAATAAATGTAAAAACCCTTGTGAGTCGCCAGCAAGAACGCTGGAGCCGACGGCAAGAGGCTCACCGACATCGCGCCACTGTAATTTTTCATTACGCCAAAGTTCAACGCCACTATTGGCATTAAAAGCGGCAAGGTAAGATTTATCGTTCACAGCATATACACCATCAGTTGATTGCGTCGTTCCGGAAAAACTCGAGAAGTCTTTTACCCAAGCCATCCGCGCATTTTTAATGTCGCCACACCCAATTTTCCCCTGATAAGACACGGCACACATTCTTGGGCCTAATAAGGAAGGCTTGGCCGTAATATCACTTAAGCGCTCAATTTCTGAGGTACCACGCGGCGGCGCAAGTAATGACTCCCAAATCGTACTCCCATTGCTAAGTGCTAAGAGACCAAATTGTCCACTACTAAAGCCCGTAAAAACAACCTCATTATTAATTGAGGACATGCTGTAACTGGTTCGTAGGGATAAAACAGATGGGGTTTTAGGGCTCACCCAACGACGCTTGCCTGAAGATGCATCTAAACCAATAAAGCGGTTGTCAATCGTGCGAATCACCACGACTCCAGCAGCCACTAAAGGCTCCGTTAAGACCTCAGTCCCAACGCTTGTATCCCATTTTTTAGCACCCGTCTGTACATCAAAAGCGTATACATCCCCTTTTAAGTTACCCACAACTAAGGTATTACCATCGGTACCAGGCCCTGTTGACAAACTTTTGGGAGCAGACACATTCCAAATCACTTTACCAGTTCCAGCATCGACACGATAAATATCGCCACCCTCAGAACTGGCATAAATATCGCTGCCAAATAAAATAGGTTTAAAGGTGTAATTGACTGCTTTGCCTAAACTGACTGACCAAACACGATCAAGATTCACAGGATTGGCAATGGGCGTTAACTCCGCAGCTAATCTTCGTTTACTGCCCTGACATCCTTGTAAACCAACAATCGAAGCGACACATACCAACAGCAGAACACTTCGCAAGAACCGATGACTCTTGAGGGTGTTTCGCATCAAAATCCTCCTAAACTATCGATCTTCACTTTTAATAAGCGTTGATCTGGCCCTGGATTTTGTTGTTGCAATTTTTTGAGTGCTGGATCAATTTCTTTTGCGTCAGGTGCTTTCATTCTTTCGTCAGATAAAACATTCCAAGCAGCGATATAAGATTTTTTCGCCTCTGCTGTTTTGTCCTGCGCCCAATACCAATCTCCTCGACGCTCTAGTTTTAGAGCTTCAAATCCGAAAGCCATTTTAGAATTTAATAACTGATCAGCTTGCGATAAACCTTCAGGTGTTTTTTGATCGATGTAGAGCGAAGATAAACGGAGTTTTGCAATCGATTGAAAACTCTCACTACTCGCAGAATTTGCCACCCACTTGAGTTGCTCGATGGTAGCTTCTTTGTCATTCACGGAATAAGCCAAATTGGACGCAAGTAATCCAGCCATCCCTGCATAGGCAGTTTTTCCATACTCTTGTTGAATTTTTTTCGCAGTACTCAAAACACCTGGTAAATCATTTTTATCAGTTTGCTCGAGCAACACTTCGTAATGCTGAGAAGCGGCTAAGGCTTGTTTAGTTTGATAGGTTTTAAAACCCCAATAGCCCAAAGAGCCGATCACAGCAATGGCTATTCCAATGAGTAACCAACGGCCATAATCCTGCCAAAATCCTTTTAATTTGGCTAACTGTTCTTGTTCTTCTAAGTCTAAATCCATCGTACTTTCTTTCTCACTTCTTGCAGAGGTTTAATCGGAATTACTTACTAATAAATCAATGACTTTATCTAAAACATCATCTAAAGCAACTTGATCCTGTGCGCCAGTTTTACGTAAATCTTTAATTTGCGCTTGTTGCAGTTTTAATTCATCTTCCCCAATAATAACTGCATATAAAGCCCCACTGGCATCTGCCTTTTTCATTTGGGATTTAAAACTAGCCGTTTGACCGTCACTACTGGCATGCACCATGACATCCACGCCAGCCGTTCGAAGACGTTCAGCCAAGACAAAAGTGGGTTCTAATGTCGCGCCACCACCATGAATCATGTAAACATCACATAGAGTTTGAGCTTCTTCTCCTAAACCCTGCTCTTTCATGAGCTCAATGACGCGCTCCATCCCCATCGCCCATCCACAGGCTGGTGTCGGTTTACCACCCATACGCTCAATCAGGGGATCATAACGCCCGCCACCGGCAACGGTACCCTGCGCACCTAACTGATCGGTGACCCATTCAAAGACGGTTAAATTGTAATAATCAAGTCCACGGACTAAACGCGGATTGACTTTGAAGTGAAGATTGTTGGCTTTAAGTAAAGACTGTACTTGGGCAAAATGCTCCAAGGACTCTTTTCCTAAAAAATCGATTAATTGAGGTGCGGCAATCACTAAATTTTGCATCTGCGGATTTTTAGTATCCAAAATCCGCAGAGGGTTCGTCTTTAAGCGACGTTGTGAATCTTCATCGAGCGTGCTTAAGTTTGCTTCAAAATACTCCACTAAAGCAGCGCGGTGCTCTTTACGCTCGGCTTCATTACCTAAAGAGTTAATCTCTAAACGCAGTCCCGTTAATCCTAAATCGTCCCAAAGTCTGGCGCACATCAATATCAGTTCGGCATCTAATTCCGCTCCGGCAAAGCCTAAAGCTTCTACGCCAAATTGGTGGAACTGACGATAACGGCCTCGTTGTGGTCGTTCATGTCGAAACATGGGGCCAATATAAAAGAGTCGTTTAGGACCTTCATAGAGCAAGTTTTGCTCCACTACCGCACGCACAACCGCAGCAGTGCCTTCAGGGCGCAAGGTTAACTGCTCACCATTGAGGCGGTCTTCAAAGGAATACATTTCTTTTTCAACGATGTCGGTGACTTCACCAATACCGCGCTGAAAAACTTCCGTGTGTTCAACAATCGGTGTGCGAATATTCTGATAGCCATAGGACTTGGCTAAGCTCTGAATCGTGCGCTCAACAAATTCCCAGCGATAAGCTTCCTGTGGCAATAAGTCGTTCATGCCTTTGACACCGGTCAGCTTTTTTACTTTAGAAGTTGTGGGTGAAGTGGTCTTCGAAGAATTAGATTCAGACATACATTCTTTAACTTGGTTTTGATCTTTATTTTTTGTTCGTGCCGTAGCGACGCTCGACATACTCTTGAACAATTTGTTCAAATTCCTCAACGATATGATCACCGCGTAGGGTTTTTACTTTCTCACCATCAACAAAGACAGGGGCAGCAGGTGACTCACCGGTACCCGGTAAGCTAATCCCAATATCCGCATGTTTACTCTCACCAGGTCCATTGACGATACAGCCCATCACAGCCACACTCATCGACTCGACGCCAGGATAGTGCTGTTTCCACTCGGGCATTTGATGACGTAAAAAACTCTGGATTTTCGAAGCCAGAGATTGGAAGAACGTACTGGTCGTTCTACCGCATCCAGGACATGCAATTACCATGGGTGTGAAATGTCGTAAATCCATGGTTTGTAAAATTTCCTGTCCAACAATCACTTCGTTTTCACGTGGCGCACCTGGCTCAGGTGTTAATGAAATCCGAATCGTATCGCCAATGCCTTCTTGTAATAAAACAGCTAAAGCGGCGGTAGAGCCAACAATACCTTTACTACCAATACCTGCTTCGGTTAATCCGAGATGCAATGGAAAATCACAACGACTCGCTAAATCACGATAGACAGCGATTAAATCTTGCACAGCACTGACTTTGCAAGACAGAATAATTTGGTTACTCGGTAAACCGATCTCAATCGCACGCTGCGCAGACTGCAACGCTGATTGAATCAAGGCTTCTACCATGACTTCACGCGCTTCTTTAGGCTGGCTCAGAGCAGCATTCTGATCCATGAGGCCAGCAAGTAGATCTTGATCTAAGCTACCCCAATTCACCCCAATACGCACAGGCTTGTTATAGGTACATGCCATTTCAATCATTTGTGAGAATTGCACATCACGTTTTGCACCTTGACCGACATTGCCTGGATTGATTCGATATTTAGATAATGCTTTGGCACACTCAGGATAGTCTTTTAATAGGGTATGGCCGTTGTAATGAAAATCTCCCACCAACGGTACATCTACTCCCATTTTGTCGAGTTGCTCACGAATCGCTGGAACAGCGGCGGCGGCGGCTGGCGTATTGACGGTAATACGCACCATCTCAGAACCTGCTTTAGCAAGTTCTTTGACTTGGATGGCGGTAGCAATGACATCTTCGGTATCGGTATTCGTCATGGACTGCACACGAATCGGGGCATCACCACCAATAGTGATGATATTAGATCCCCACTTCACAGTCGCCTGTTGTGTCTTGTGACGTTGATAGTTGTTAATTTGTAAAAGGTTTTGATTATTCGTCATGATCTTCATCTACCTCAAGGGGCTTACTCCATACAATTCGTTGTTCTGTTCTTTTTGCTAAATTAGTTCGATCTTGTACATCACCAGCTAGTTGTCCACAAGCAGCAGCGATGTCATCACCACGTGTTTTACGAACGGTTGTAACAATTTTCGCATCTAAAAGTATTTTTGCAAATTGTTCGATGCGTGCACGTGGCGATTGTTTAAGCCCAGACTCCGGAAATGGATTAAACGGTATCAAATTTAACTTGCAACGAATCGGCGCTAATAGTTTAACTAACTCTCTAGCCAATTGATCAGAATCATTTACACCATCCAACATGCAATATTCAAAGGTTAAAAAATCTCTTGGTGCATAGGGTAAATAGCGCTGACATGCAGCCATTAATTCTTCTAATGGATACTTACGATTAATCGGTACTAAAATATCACGCAACTTATTGTTTGGTGCATGTAAAGAAACCGCTAAGGCAACGGGTAAATCTTTGGCTAATTTATCAATAAAGGGCACAACGCCAGAAGTGGATAAAGTCACTCTTCTTCTGGATAAGCCATAGGCGTTGTCGTCCAACATGAGACTCATCGCCCCAATCACGGGCTCGTAATTGAGGAGTGGTTCACCCATGCCCATCATCACGACATTGGAAATCACGCGACCTTCGCCATGGGCAAGTTTAGTTTTATCGTAGGTATCAATCCGCTTGACTGCGGATGGATCATTGCGCAAGTGATGCTCTGCATACCAAAGTTGGCCAATGATTTCACCGACGGTAAGGTTTCTTGCAAAGCCTTGTTTACCAGTAGAGCAAAACTGACAGTTCACAGCACATCCCGCTTGGGTCGAGATACATAAAGTACCTCTTTCATCTTCCGGAATGTAGACCATCTCGACAGCATTGCCATCGCCCACATCAAGCAACCATTTTCTGGTGCCGTCAGAGGCAGTTTGATCACTAATGACCGGTAAAGATTTAATCTCTACCGTGCCATCTAATTGCTCACGAAAACTTTTGGCCAAGTCGCTCATCGCGTGGATGTCACTGACACCACGCTGATGCACCCAGCGCATCAACTGCTGGGCACGAAATGGCTTTTCATTCAGACTAGAAATGAAAGTTGCTAGTCTTTCCCCATCTAAATCTAATAAGTTCGTACGGGGAATTTGCGTCATCTATTAACGTGAGTAAACTTGCAAGCCAGCAAAGAAGAAGGCGATTTCTTGCGCAGCTGTTTCAGGACCGTCAGAACCGTGCACGGCGTTAGCATCAATGCTCTGTGCAAAATCAGCACGAATCGTACCTTTGTCTGCTTTAGATGGGTCGGTTGCACCCATAAGTTCACGATTTTTTGCAATTGCATTTTCACCTTCTAATGCCTGAATCATCACAGGACCAGAAATCATGAAACTGACTAAATCTTTGAAAAATGGTCTTGCAGCGTGCACTGCATAGAACTGACCAGCTTCTACTTCTGACAAATGCACCATCTTGGAAGCAATCACTTTTAAACCTGCGTTTTCAAAACGTGTGTAAATTTGACCGATTACATTTTTTGCCACTGCATCAGGTTTAATAATGGAAAGAGTTCTTTCGATTGCCATGTGTCATGCTCCTAAAAATAGAATTAAAGTTTAAAAAGGGAATTATACAGACTTATATTAGTTAAAACCCTTAAGCGTATTTAGAGTATTTATACCTAAGATACTGTTTTTATTCAAATAACAAGTATTTTAGTCGTATTTTTTTTGACACATCCCCCTATTGAAATTTAAAAAAATGCCTATAATTGATCATTAGTTGGATATCCAACTTTTTAACAAGGAGAATGTTTCAATGAATGATCAAAATACTTTTGGTTATAGTGTTGGTAACTCGTTATCTAGTGCCCTAGCCACTAACCGTGTGCTACGTAATACCTTTGCTTTACTTGCTCTAACAATGGTTCCTACTATTCTTGGTGCATGGATTGGTGTTTCAACAGGATTTTCTTTCTTTCAAGGTAGTCCTCTCATCGGAATGGTCGTTTTCTTAGCGCTTGCATTCGGATTTTTCTGGGCGATTGAGAAAAACAAGAATTCTGGAACTGGTGTCCTCTTGTTATTTGGCTTTACCTTCTTCATGGGCTTAATGCTTACAGGTTTATTAACTCACACTCTGCAGTTTAGAAACGGTGGACAGTTAATTATGATGGCATTCGGCACAACTGGTATCATTCTTGCCGGTATGGCTACTTGGGCTGCTACTTCTAAATCCAATTTTGAAGGTCTTGGTAAGTTCTTATTTATCGGAGTGATCTTGTTGATTTTGGCTTCTGTAGCAAATATCTTCTTACACATCCCAGCCTTGTCACTTAGCATTATGGTGCTTGCTGTAGGTATCTTCTCTGCATACATTTTGTATGATGTGAAGCGTATCGTAAATGGTGGTGAGACGAACTATGTAATGGCTACTTTAGCAATCTACTTAGATGTTTATAACGTCTTCACAAACTTACTTGCTTTGTTTGGTATTGTTGGCGGTGATCGCGACTAAGTAACAACAGCTTCAAAGAAAAACACGGGCCTGCCCGTGTTTTTTTATGTTCATTTTTTCTTGAAATTGTTGATGCTCTTATTTTGTTTATTCGATGCGATTAAATACGGCAATCGATTCCACGTGTGAGGTGTGGGGAAACATATTCATGATGCCGGCTTGTGAGAGTTCATAACCAGCCTCGTTAACTAATACCCCTGCATCTCTGGCTAAGGTTGCTGGATTGCACGAGACATACACAATACGTTTGGGCAATAGCTTCAGATGTGCTTCTGTTTTGGTTTGATAAGCATCTCTAAGGGCTTGCACGAGAGCAAAGGCGCCATCTCTGGGTGGATCAATTAACCACTTGTCATATGCTCCCCAGGTTTGGAGATGCTCTAACTCCACTTCAAATAAATTAATGTGTTGAAAATGAATCTTGGACTTAATGTTATTTATTTTTGCATTATCTTGTGCGCGCTGGCATAGCACGCTACTGCCTTCAATCCCCATCACTTCTTTGGCTAAGGTGGCTATCGGTAATGTAAAGTTACCAATCCCGCAGAAGAAATCAATGACTCTATCCTCTGGCGAAATCTCCAAAAACCGAATCGCTCGTCCGACCAAAACTTGATTCATAGTGTGATTGACTTGGGTAAAGTCTGTCGGATGAAACGGCATCCGAATCCCAAATTCTGGTAAGTGGTAAAGCAACTGTCCTTCAAGGGGATAAAAAGGTTTAACAGTTTCAGGGCCTTGAGTTTGGGTCCATACCCAAATCCCATATTCATCAGCAAACGTCCTTAAGATGCCTTCATCTTCTTTCGTTAAAGGTAATAAGATCCGAATCACCATCGCGGTCACCGACTCGTCACCTTGATCACCCATCGCCAGTTCAATTTGCGGAATGCGATCCCGAATCGATAAATTCATGACGAGTGTGCGTAGTTCAGGCAATAAATTGGACCAGGCTTTGGGTAAGACTTCGCAACTGGTCATATCCGACACATAGCGGTTTTGGGGTTCATGAAAACCCACCAACACTGTACCTTTTTTAATCGAACGATTCACTACGCTGAGCCTTGTGCGATAGCGATAGCCCCACTCCGGTCCTGCAATGGGACTGAGCATCGTCGATGCTTTGACTTTTCCTAAGTAATGCAGGTTGTCTTCTAAGACGCGTTGCTTCAAAGCCAATTGCGCGCGTGAATCAAGATGCTGCATGGTGCAACCACCACAATTACCATACCAAGTACATACGGGAGTTTTACGATATACAGCAGGTTTGATGACTTCGGTTAACTTGCCCTTCAGAAATTTACTTTTATCTTGGGTAATTTGATATTCGACCAATTCTCCAGGAAGTGCGCCGGCAACAAAAATAACTTTATTGGGACTATGCTCATCATCTTCAGGGACGCGACCAATCCCCTGTGCCTCAAGGTCCATGGACACAATCGCAATTTTCTTTTTAAGACCGACGAGTGGACTGGGTTTAGAGCGACGCACCAATTATTGTGTAAATCCAGCTAAGTATTCTGACCAATGCGAACTACCTTCTTGGGTTGCTTGGGTCGTAAGTTCTTTTTTAACAAAATCCACTTCGAGAAGATACTCTTCTTCGGTAAACGCCCCACGAAAGAGTTGGTAGCGGCAATACATGAGATAGGTATTGACGACATCGGTTTCGCAATACGCCCGGATTTGATCGAGTTGCCCTGCTTGAAAAGCTGGCCAAACTTGTGAGCCATCCATCCCCATCTTACCGGGGAAGCCACAGAGTTTGGCTAAGGCATCCAAGGGCGCATTGGCTTTACCTTGATAAAAGGCTAATAAATCCATCAGATCTAAATGACGCAAATGATAACGGCTGATGTAGTT
>CANFOL010000008.1 GCA_947448695.1 Burkholderiaceae bacterium | reverse complement strand
GTCCAGGAGTCATGGATCGACTTGGCTTAGGCTATGAAACACTGAAAATTATTCATCCTCGCTTAATTTATTGTTCCATCACTGGATTTGGACAAACCGGACCAGATGCGATGCTTGCGGCGCATGATTTAAATTATGTTGCGCAAACAGGTATGCTTTCTTTGGTAGCTGATACAAATGGATTTCCCTCATTACCACCAGCCTTGATTGCCGATATTGCTGGAGGCGCTTATCCTGCCTTTAGTAATATTTTGCTAGCACTTCGACAGCGCGATATTACTGGCGAAGGATCCCACTTAGATATTTCTATGAGTGATAATTTATTCACAATGATGTATTGGGTAATGGCTGAACAACAACTGAATGGACAGACCCCTAAAGCTGCGTCAAGCATTGTTACAGGTGGAACACCGAGATATTACATCTACGAAACAAAAGACCAACGTTTTTTGGCGGCTGCTCCCTTGGAAGATAAGTTTTGGAATAATTTTTGTAATTTAATTCATTTGGATGAGCAATATCGAGATGTTTCTTGCCCTGTCAAAGATACAACACAAGCTATTGCTAGGATTATCCAATCGAAGACCGCAAGCGAATGGGAAGTTATTTTTGAAGGGCATGACGTATGTTCTGTCATAGTGAAGACATTTGATGAGGCATTACAGTCAAAACATTTTGCTAGCCGTGGAATATTTAAGAAGTTGATCAATCACAATGATGGTCAAATCATGGCATTACCAATCCCGATTGTGAATCACCTTCGACGCCAAGAAGAGACGCTAGATTACCCAAAACTAGGTCAACATACTAAAGCAATACTTGGTTAGAACAGCAGTTTGATTACGAAGTCATGCTATTCATTAATCGGGGATTAAAAATTCTGTAATGAGAACAATGAGTTCTACCACTCCTAAAATAATCACGAGGATGAGTCCGCCAACGCCAAGTGCAATTAAAGGAGTTAGCCATCCTAGAGATGCAGACAAAAGACTAAATGTGAGTAGGGATGCAAATACCCCAAGTATGATTGCGATGGGTTTACCAAAACGAATTAAATTGCGAAGTACAGGAAAGCGTTCAAGGCCATAGCTAACATCATTTCTAGCATCTAATGGGTTATCCAACTTTGCAGGCTCTTCACCGATGCGTTTTGGGTATTGAATATGGATTGCTTTGCCTTGTAAATGTGCAATCCGTTCGGCGGCTAATAAGCCAAAACTTCCTGATTTAATGAGACCACCGATATAGACTGAGTCAGAACCTCCCTCAAGCCCTCCAGTCGCAGCTCCAGCCGCAAAGAGGCCTGGTATTGGCATTGATGTTTTATCAAGCACTTGAGCATGTTGATCAATATCAATCCCAGCCATCGTATAAGTTATCCCTGGACAGATTTGAATTGCCATGATTTGGGATGGATTAATGGGTAAAGGCTTAACTAGATCGGAGCGTTTAATTGGAAGAAGATGTAAAGAGCTGTTTTCTAATGCTTGGTTATATGCTGTAACAGTTAGATTCAGCATATCGCTTGGAACGGACATCAGTTGAGCAAGTTCTTCACAAGATGAAGCTCTCAAAATAGTTCCTCCTGCACGTTCGAGCAAAGGATTTGCAGGAATACGGGCAGATGTTCCTGGTCCATTCCAAATGTCTTGATCAAAAATCGCAAATAATTTTTCAGTTTTTGCTTTCGCTGCTAACTCATTTGCAAGATGAACACCTGATCGGCCTTCATCAACAATACGTTGACCATTAGCATCAATCACAAGTCCTGCAGTGGCAATCGCATCTAATTCAGGATAAGGCCAAACTGCATCATTATGTTTGGCGTCACTACATAAAATATGACCATAAAAACGATTCCCAGAATGATTAACAACTCCACCTGCTTCAAGTACCATGTTGATGCCATCACCATAACCAGTTCTTCCACCGCGTTGAAACACAGACGAAAAATGAGAGCCAATATATTTTTCGTATAGTAGAGGATTTGTTTGGAAACCACCATCAGCAATCACAGTAAAAGGGGCTTTCCAAAGCATTTCTTGATCATCGCAAACGCCACGAACGCCTACACAGCGACCGTCTTCCATGATTAAATTTGTAGCACGAGCACCATATTGAATCTTGCCGCCAAGTTCTGCTAGAGCAAGAACAAGTCTTTTTAACATTAAATCAGGACCACGTTCTTTCCAGTCATTACCTGCACGTAAAGCGCGCGGAGGTGCCATACACCAGCGATAACCCTCTTGAGGATTAAAGCGCATAAACTTGCCACCTTTATCTTGAAACCAAGTAATTAATCTTGCACCATTTTTCGCTAACGCAGCTGCAAGTTCTGGTTTTGCTTCACCACTCGTTAGTTTATGAATTAGTTGTTCAAGTTCTTCAGGAGGTCTGTAAGGATCATGAAATCCGATATGAAGAATACCACCAGAGTACCTGGAATTATTCGGGTACTCGACTCCAGTACCTTTTTCTAGTAACAAAGGACGAAGACCAATCTCGGCTGCACGAACTGCCGAAGTAAGACCAGCTATACCACCACCCACAATAATTAAATCAAAAACATCTTCTGAATTTGGCATATTTTAAATAAAGAGATGAATGGTTAACAAGAAGTCTGAATAAAGCTTCTCATCATTTGATGTAACTAATGATGATTAGTTAACAAATCGATCTCAAGGTCTCCATAATATTTTTTTAAGTATAGCAAACAGCATTCACTGCAGAAACAAACCTGCAGCTTTTTTAAACCCGTATTCATCGTCAAAATGAGATGAAGTTATAAAATTAGGAAGGTTGTTTATCAAATTTTGGCAGATTGTCAATATCAGAAACCCATGGCATTGCTGAACGATGCCAAATTTGTTTTTTGGGGATAATTTCTGATCTTTGGTTGAGCGTGCCAACTCGGAGCCCAAAAATTTCTTGGTTAAATTCACTTGTTGCATAAACCGAGGTTCCACAATTTGGACAAAATGCTTGGATGCGACGGTTGCCACTCTCAGCAATTTTGAGATACGTAGTAGGGGTGCCTTGTAATAATTTAAAGGAGTTTTTGATGGCGGGTACCACTGTCCGAAAAGCTGCTCCAGTCATTCTTTGACAATCAGTACAGTGACATATGGTGACTTTATCCAGGTCAATTTCAGCCTCAAATTGAATACTTCCACAGTGACACGACCCATCTACATGTAGCATATTGCCTCCTATATATTAGTTTTTATTGATGATATTCGATTTAAATATCTAAGTAAAATCATTTATATAGTCGAACTTGTCGTATTTTTCATAGCGATTTTTTATCAATGGAGAAGAGTTGAATTATTTTTAGTTTGCTTGTATAGTTGGTTTTATAAAAATATAAAATTAGGCGAGACAATGAAATCTAATAAATCATTAGTATTAATTGGCTTATTCCTTTTTGGGATAATCATTTCTAGTAGATTCGTTCATGCAGATGAAGCATATCCAAATAAGCCAATCAAGATTGTTGTCGGAATTACTCCAGGTGCGTCCACTGATTTTTTAGCGCGTGAGGTTGCACGCGGTCTAAGTGAGCGCTTAAAGGTTCCCGTCATTGTTGAGAATAAACCAGGGGCGAATACTATTATTGCTAATAATATTGTCGCGAAATCACCTCCAGATGGCTACACTATTTATTTAACGAATATCGTCAGTGCCATAAATCCGTGGATGTACACGAATATGCCCTATGATTTTAAAAAGGACATGAAAAACATTGTTTTGCTTGGGGTGTCTGACAATCTATTTGCTGTCAATGCGAAGCTAGGTATTAATAATGCTGCCGATATGATTGCTTATGCAAAGAAAAACCCAGGTAAATTTTCCTATGGCTCCTCTGGAGTTGGTTCAATCCATAATTTAATGATGGAACTCATAGCAGAAAAGGCGCAAATACAAATTAATCATATTCCGTACAAAGGTGCAGCAGCAGCCATTTTAGACACATTGGGCGGAAATATTAATGGCTATTGTGGAACTATTTCTTCACAACAAGAGTTTGTCAAGAAAGGTGACTTAAAGCCTCTATTCGTTACTTCGGCTAAACGATCTGGTTATATGCCCGATGTCCCAACATTGGCAGAAGCTGGTTTGCCACCCATTGTTGCTGGATATTGGATGGGTTTATCTGCGCCAGCAGGAACTCCTGATGCAATCATCAATCTCTTAAACAAAGAAGTCAATGTGGTTTTGAGTGATCCGGCCAATATCAAAAAATTGAGTTTCCAAGCCATTGATCCTATGGGAGGTACACCTGCAGATATGGATCGTTTTTATGATTCAGAATTGAAGTTGTGGAAATCTGCGGTATCTGCAGCCAAGGTTGAACCGATTGCTTTAAATAAATAAATCGAGATTAAACAAGTTTTTTACTTACTCTTCTTGTTGATATTTAATTTGTGTCCTTCTTATTCATGATAAGTATAGAAAAACTTGATTTTCATGATTGCTAAGAAGCCATTAGATGGTATTGAGGTTTTAGAGTTTTCTCAGCGCCTATCGGTTTCTGCTTGTGGATTCTTATTGTCCCAATTAGGCGCTCAAGTGACAGTCATTAATGATACAAGTGAGAATATTTCTTATTCGCAGGTTGAACATCGGCTACAACATGAAGGCCGAACCAAAATTGATTTACCAAGTATTGATCATCATCTTTTTTTACAAAAATTTAGAGTCATTCTTACTTCATTAGGGGATTCTAATGATGAGAAACATCAACTGATACAGGGTTATTTACCCTATCAAGGTGAGCATCAAATCATCTGCTCCATCACGGATCAAGGCCTAGGAGTTGAGAATTTTTCTATTCCATCAAATGAGTTATTTATTCAAGCGCTTAGTGGCTTGATGGCAGTAAGTGGTCTACCAAATGACAAACCAGAGTTTGCAAAAATACCTATCTCTGAGATGTGTGCAGCAGTGATTTCTTGCTTATCCATATTAGCATCGATTTATTCGCCATCTAAACAATTGATAGACTTAAGTCAGCTAGAAATCATGGCTGATCAGTTAAGAACTCATGTCTCTTTATTGACTGATCATAAAAATGGATCATTTAGACTCGGCTGTGGACATCCGCTTTGTAGTCCATGGGACGCTTATCAAGCACGTGATGGATGGGTCATCATATGTGCTTCATCGGATGGTCATTGGCAATCATTATTAAAGTTAATGAATCTGGAGCATTTAATAGACGATAGTCGGTTTTTAAACGTTACTCTTCGAAGACTTCATAAAATGGAAGTCGACGAAATCGTAACTTCCTGGACAATCCATTTAGACGTTGCGAATATCGTAGAACAATTACGGACAATTGGTTTGCCAAGTGGTCCTGCAGCAAATCCACAAGATGTTCCTCATGACCAGGATTTGTTAGAGGCAGGCACTATTCACAATGAACAAAACTTCTCTTTTGCGAGAATGCCAATTCAAATTTCACCAAGAGGGCCATCAAGTCCTTATATACCAAAACCCATTATTAAACCATCAAAACTTCCTTTGGATGGAGTAAAGATTGTTGAGTTCACAGCATATGCAGCAGGTCCGATGGCAGGATATTTATTAGCTAGTTTAGGAGCTGAAGTTATCAAGATCGAAGCACCTCATGGTGAAGAGGGTCGAAAATTTAAGCCTCAATTTGGTGGAGTGAGTGGTTATTTTATTAATTACAATGCCGGAAAAAAATCAATCGCAATTGATTTACAAAGCCCTGAAAATAAAAAGAAACTATATGACTTAATTGCAACTGCTGATGTTGTTTTGCATAATATGCGGCCTGGTGCCATGGAAAAATTAGGCTTTGGACAAGATGAATTACTCAAAATAAATCCACATTTAATTTATTGTTCGATCTCTGGGTATGGCTTAACCGGACCAAAACTGGGTGCACTTGATACCGTTATTCAAGGGCATTTAGGTCTTACAGCGCTTTTTGGAGATGGTAATAAACCAATTCGCGTTGGCTACTCTATTGCAGATCAACTTTCTGGGCATTTAGCAGCAGCGGGTGTGATTGCAGCATTAATTCATCGTAATCAAATAAACTGTGGTCAGGTTGTCGATATTGCCATGTCTGATTCGATTGCTTGGTTAACACAATTAATGTGGAATGATTCCTCAAGAGAAATGTTAGGTTTTCAAATACAAGCCACAGATGGTTGGGTGGTTTTATCCACCGATATTCAAGACTATCCAAGAAACCTCAACCGTAAAGAGCTGATTGAGTATTTTAATCATCAAGGTTTACAAGCAGTTCAGATTCTAGAGGTGGATGAGGTCATTCAGCAAGAATCCTTAGCAAGTAGAGGATTTATGTACCAAATTAAAACGCAAAATAATGAGATGGCAGATTTGATCTCTCCACCATTAGGCATTCCCGTTCATGAGCCCAAGATATTACATGCGTTAGGAACACACAATTACTTATTAACTACCAACATATGAAAACTAATCATTTACCATTAAGCGGCATCAAAATCGTCGACTTTAGTCGATTACTTCCCGGACCCTGGGCAACGCAAATGCTTGCTGAATTAGGGGCGGAAGTATATAAAGTGGAGGAACCAGAAATCGGTGACCCAAGTCGACATTCATATCCAAGATATAAAGAAAATAGTGTGTATTTCCATGCTACCAATGGCAGTAAAAAAAGTATTACTGTGGATTTACGAGAGCCATCTGGAAAAGAAGTTGCAAAACGTTTAATCGCCAATTGTGATGTAGTTGTTGAGTCTTTTCGGCCTGGTCTCATGAAAAAATTAGGATTAGATTACGAAGTTGCTAAAGAGATTAATTCTGCCATTATTTATTGTTCTATATCAGGCTTTGGAAAGACGGGCTCCTTATCTCATATCGCAGGGCATGATCTTGTGATTCAGTCGATGACTGGTTTGTTGGGTTGTGCTCCAGATGGACAAGCGAGTGTTCCTGGAATGCAATCTGCTGATTTTGCTGGATCTTTATATTGCGTGATCGCGATTCAAGCAGCTTTAGCGCAGCGAGCGAAAACTGGTATGGGTTGTGACATTGATATATCGATGTATGAATCTCTTTTAAATATGTGCTTAATCCCATTAAGTACTCCATTTGCGAAATCTGCAGGTTACAGTGGGGAACCCAGAATGGAGTCGTTTGGAGGTAATCCAAGATATTCTATTTACAAGTCAAAAGATGGCAAAAATATTGCCATTACACTTTTAGAGTTCAAAATTTGGAAAGAGTTCTGCCTAAAAATTGATAGGCCTGATTTGATTTTTCAGGATGAGACTCCAGCTGACCGATTATCCACGCATGGCGAGCGTGGCATTGTTTATCGACAAGCATTACAAGAGTATTTTTCGCAATTCACGTGGGATGAAATCATGGAGCATATGTTAAAGACTGGGATAGCGATTGCGCCAGTGTGCTCACCACAAGACGTGATGAATTTAGAGCACGTAAAAGAACGGGGTGCTATTGATTGGCTTGATCATCCCATTGAAGGAAAAATTCCTTATTTAGTCAATCCATTGGCAAGAGCTGGATTAGCTATTGAATCTCACCTTCCAGCGCCACTACTTGGAGAGAATTCAGAAGAGATTTTAAAAAATATTGGTTATTCCACAGAGGAAATTAAGGGACTACTGAATAAATGACAAACACACAAAAAATTGCGGAATATATCTTTGAGAATTATTCGAAAAATATACCTGACGAAGTTTTGGATCGTGGTCGCTTATGTTTAGCTGATTGGCTTTGCGTTGCTAAAGGGGCTCTATCTGAGAGTGCAGCGAGAGTGGTTTATGAAACCACAAAGGATAATCATGATCGGGGTAGTTCTAGCTTATTATTAGGCGGGGTAGCAGATGCCTTAACTGCAGCATTATGTAATGGAACTTTAGCGCACTGCTTAGATTTTGATGATACGCATATTAAGTCGAATACTCATACGAGTGCCCCTCTTTATGCAGCTACCATTGCACTAGGTCAGGAACTCGGCTCCTCAGAAGAAGAAATTTTAAGAGCATTTATTACTGGCTTTGAAGTATCAACGAGAGTAGGGTATGGCGTTGGTGAAATCATTACCGAAAAAGGTTGGCATTGCACAGGTATTTTTGGAGCGATAGGCTCTGCAGCCTCAGCTTGTGTTTTATATCAGCTGGATCAGGCTCAAATCATTAATGCACTCTCAGCTGCAGCCACTCAGGCTAGTGGCTTTACGGTTTCTTTTGGAACGATGGCAAAACCGTTTCATGCTGGTAAAGCAGCATTTAATGGCTTGATGGCAGCTAAATTAGCGAAACATGGATTTGTTGCACAACAAGATATGTTTGCCTTAGAAGGTGGGTTTATACAAGCTTTGGTTCAAGACAAATCAGCTTCATTAACAGCGGTTAATTTTGATCAGTGGGAAATTTTAAATAACAGTTTTAAACCCTATGCCGCATGTCATTTAGTTCATCCTGCAGTTGATACGATCAAGAAACTACTGACTTTTACTTCGATAAAGGACATTCAGTCATTAGATATTGAAGTAGGAGAGTTGGCAATGCAAGTAACTGGTCAAAAGTCTGGTAAACCAAAATCTCCATTAGAGGGTAAGTTTGATATGAAGTACTGTGTGGCACTTGCATTAAAAGGCTCTGATTTAATGGTGGGGGATTTTAGTGATCAAGCCATCCATAATCAAGAAACTATTCAATTGACAGATTTGGTGAGCGTTAAGCCAAGTCTTGAAATGGGTTATACGTCAGCAAGATTAAATGCACAATTAAAGGATGGTCAGAACAAGTTGGTTGAAGTCGCAATTTCAAGAGGTCATCCCGGAAATCCAATCAACTGGAATGATATGCAAATAAAATTTAATCATTTAGTAACTGATGAGTTATTGTGGAATAACATCAAAAAATTTGGCGAAAAGAAACCATTTACATTACTTGCGCTGAATTAAATCCAGGCTTTAGTAGGTCTGATTTTTAAAACTAAATTGAATCTATATTTGCTAAAACTTTAGATATAAAAGATCTCATAAACAGACCAAATGTTTCCTCTTCTGTGTCCAAATGGGCAACGATTGATGTATGGTTATGTTTTGGGATTCTAATAAACTCTGGAGACTGCCAATTTTTAGAGGAAACTTGATAAAAAAACTCAGAACCATAGACATCAAGACCGGGATTTTCAAATTCTGAAATAGCAATTAATACTGGAATATCTAAATGATCTGCGTAAGTTAAGGGAGATCTTAATTCATAAAGTGTTTTATCCTCACCGTAATAAGAACTAACACCATTGGCGTTCGGATTATCTGAACGGACATCAGCTCTTAATCGAGCGCTAATTAAAATTAATCCAGCAATAGAATGTCCATTGCGAGGCCGGACATTGGGATCCATTACATAGGAGGCGACATGACTACCACCAGCTGAATGGCCGACCAAAAATATCTTTTTAGGGTCAATGTTAAGTTCCTTAGCATGCTCGATGACCCAAGCAATACCGGATTCGATATCCTTTGAGCCGTCTGGAAATTTTGCTTCAGAAGCAAGTCGATATTCAAGATTAATTCCAACAAAGCCATGACGAACAAAGTAAGTTAAAAAATTTGAATAGATATGATCATTCGCATCTTTTTCACCTCGTACAAAAGCACCGCCATGGACAAATATTAAAACTGGTAAAGGAGTATTTAGAAGATCTTGGTGATAAATGTCTAGAATTTGTCGAGGGTGATTACCATAGGGTATATCCTTTTGAATAACGATATTCTTTAAATCCCGATTACGTAAAACCTGCGAATAAATATCAATGACTATTTTTCTATTACCAATAATATCTTCCGCCCATTTTGGGCCAATTGTTAGCATTTTTTCTATGCTATCTTGATTTAGACCTTTGAACGTATCTAAAAACATATTGTTAATCCACTACGACTTGTGAGCTTTTAATCAAGTCTCGCCACAACGTATGATCATTTTTAATATCTATATTAAAGGATGCTGGAGTTGTAGGAACCGCAGTCAGTCCAAGTTTTGATAACTTACCTAGCATTTCTGGATCTTTTAAAGATTTTTGTAATTCTTGGGAAAGTTTATCAATAATTTGTGGACTTAAATTTGCCGGGCCAAGAAGTCCGTTCCAAGTTTCTGCCTTAAACCCTGGAAATGTTTCAGCGATAGTTGGTACATTTGGAATCTGTGGGTTTCGATTTGCACTAGTAATACCCAACATCTTAAAACGATTAGTACTTGCTAAGGCGATTAATTCTGAAGGGCTGCCAGCATACATTTCTACTTGTCCTGACATTAAATCAGAAAGGGCTGGAGCTCCCCCTTTATAAGGTACATGAACCATCTCTAAGCCTGCACGTTTCAAAAACAGTAAAGGTGCTAAGTGTGTCATGCTGCCAGTTCCTCCTGAGCCGTAATTTAATTTGTTAGGCCTCGCTTTAACATACTCAATAAATTCAGATAGACTATTGACTGGAACTTTAGAGCTGACCGCAATGACAAAGCCGTTTGAAGCGACATTGGCGATGGGGGAGAAATCATTGAGTGGGTCGTAATTGACCTTTTGGGTTACAGGTACAGGACCAAATTGTGACAATGCGGCAAGAAAAAGAACATATCCATCCGGCATTGCTTTAGAAACAAATTCAGCGGCTGTTGCACCTCCAGCACCAGGTTTATTTTCAACAATAAAAGATTGTCCTAGCGATGTTGTTAATCGCTCAGCAACTATCCTTGCAATTGCATCTGTATTACCTGCAGGGGCATAAGGCACGATGATTCGAACAGGTTTTTGCGGCCAATTTTGGGCATGAGCCATACCTAGTAAAGAGAAATATAAAATAGCTAGTAGTTTGAATAATGAACTCAATAAAATTTGCATATTAATTACCTTTTTAAATGGCGAATCAACTTTTTTCTTTAATCATACTTGGAGGAGGCGGTACTACAAATTTTTTAAAACTCCATTGATCAAATGACTGAATGTTTCTTACCCATACTTGTGGTTTCCGAGGATTATGAAGTGGAATTTGCTCCATCTCACAATACAACTCAACATTATTTCCATCGGGATCTTTGAAAACTAAAAAACAATTTTCACCGGGACCGTGCTTTCCAATTCCTCGAACAATTTCAATTTGATTTGCTTTGAGAAATTGCACCGCATCTTCAATATCTTTTAAGCTATCAACTAGATAAGAAAAATGCTCTAATCCCGGCCTAGAGTAACGGGGCAAATCATTCAAATCTGCCGAGTCTTTCGGTATTTGTGCTAAGGCTAAATCATGATGATCCGTTCCTGATCGAAGAAATACCATTTGATCACCAATCCAATCTGAAACTTGGAGGCCAAGAATCTTTGTATAAAAATCTACTGATTTATGTATATCTCTGACGGTTAATACGATGTGTCCTAATTTTCTTGGATTAATTTTTTTGATTTGACTATTCATCTTCTACCTTCACTTCATTTTCAATATAACCAATTCCCTCAATAGATGCTTTCATCAGATCTCCAGGATTTAAGAATATATTTCTACCCATTCCAACCCCAGTTGGAGTTCCAGTAGCGATGAGGTCTCCTGGTTTTAAAGTTGTCATATTAGAAAGATAGACAATTTGTTCCTGAATATTAAAAATCATATCTTTGGTATTGCCATCTTGCATTCGTTCTCCGTTAACATCTAGCGTGAGCTGAAGATGATTAGGATTACCTAAGCAATCTTTAGGGACTAACCAAGGTCCCATTGGTCCAAAAGTCTCAAAACTTTTACCTCTGAACCAGTCATGAGAAAAAGGATAGTCTGAGCGCCTTGTTAAATCTCGTGCAGAAATATCGTTAAAAACAACATAGCCAGCAATATGATCTAAGGCATCTTCGTACCTAATTTTTCTGCCACCTTTTCCAATTACAACTCCTAGCTCTACTTCCCAATCAAGCTTTTGAACAGAGCTTGGTTTTATGACAGGTGAATTTGGATTTGTTATACAGGTATCAGCTTTCATAAAGATAAATGGGGAACTCTCACTTCTTTCTGCTAATTGAGTCCCCATTTCTTTTGCGTGCTCATAGTAATTAGAAGCCGCAGCAAAAATTCGTCCAGGATGAAATGGTGAGCAAAGTTGATAACTATTCGGATTCAGTGCTTGAATTTTATTTTGTAGAATGAGATTCTCGATTTTGTCGGCAAGCTCTTGTAAATTGAGGATTTCCCAATGATTAATTGTTTCATTAATCGACTCTGTTAGATAACTTGGAAGATCATTAAATCCAGAAACTTTAATTGACTTGAGATCGTAAAGTTTTTTTTCTACCACCCATGCGGTGTGAATCGTTTGATTAATTTTGTATGTTGCAAGGCCCATCCATTTCATGCATATTCCTGACGTTTTGTATATTTAATTTGACTTGTGTATTTTTATTGACTTTCTTGTATATTCAATTTAGTATTTTTTTATTTACATGTCAACCATAAATTTATAGTTAATTCTTTTGTATATAAATAATCTAGGAGATTTTTAATGGCTAAACTAAGACACATTGCTATATCCGTTACTGATACTGAAGCAGCAGCTAAATTTTTTGAGAGTGCCTTTGGGATGACGCGTGCAGGAAATGCCCAGCGTGGGGTTTATATGACTGACGGCACAATGAATGTAGCTCTACTTGACTTTAAAGATGAGCCTGTTCCGGGCGGTTTTCCTAAAGGATATTGTGGCGTTATACATTTTGGGATGTGGGTCGATAATTTAGAAGAATCAGAAGATCAAGTAAAAAATGCAGGTGGGAAATATCTTACAGGTAAAAAAGAAACCAACCCAAATGTATATTATGAGGTGAAATATAAGACTCCAGAGGGCATTGTTTTTGATATTACAGAGAGTGGTTGGAAGGGTGCTGTAAAAGATGTGACGCCCTCATAAAACTTCTTATCTGTCATAAAGATTCATCATGAAAAATAAGATACTTGTACTAATACCTTTACCAAAAGTTACATTAGACGCCTTAGAAAATTTTTATGAACTTCTTTATGCGCCAAACACCATTGATCATGAAGCATTGTTTTTAGATAAGCAATTATTTGAAGTCAAAGCTGCAATTACGAATGGCTCAAGGGGAATGAGTGCTCAAGAAATGGACCTTTTCCCAAATTTACAGATTATTTGTATTTATGGCGCGGGTTATGAGAACTTAGATATTCTTCACGCCAACAAGAAAAGTATTAATACCACGTATGCTCCTGGTGCAAATGATGAAACCGTAGCTGATCACGCTCTTGGCATGATGCTTTGTTTAGCCAGAGGATTTCATCAGATTGATCCACTCGTAAAGAAGGGGGGGTGGTCAACATTAAGAGCGGAAAGACCAACTTTGAACTCAAGTTCCATCGGTATTGTTGGACTTGGAAATATCGGATCTAAAATTGCACAAAGAGCATCTGCATTTGGAATGAGTATCTTTTATCACAGCCCAAGGCTTAAAAATACACCTTGGCAATATTGCTCTTCGGTTTTGGAGTTGGCTGAAAAGGTAAATTATTTAGTAATTGCGTGTCCTGGCGGAAAGGAAACTTTTCACATGATTAATAAAGATGTACTGCAAGCCCTTGGTCATGAAGCTTATTTAATTAATATAGCTAGAGGCTCAGTGGTTGACACCAATGCGTTAATCGAAGCACTGGAGGATGGTGCTATTGCTGGTGCGGCATTAGATGTTTTTGAAAACGAACCACACATCGATTCCAAATTATTCGAATTTAACAACATTTTACTAACGCCACATATATCAGGTAGGTCACCATCAGCTTTTAAAACACAGACTGATATTCTAATCAATAACTTAAATAATCAATTTTCAGGACAAGCGCTAAACCACTGTATATGACAACGATAGCATCTAATATTTTTAATATTCTCACTGAAGAGATTATCTCGGGACTTTTAAAGCCTGGGACGAAGTTAGAAGAGATAGCTTTGGCAACGCGTTTTAAAGTTTCTAGAACTCCCATTCGTGAAGTATTGAGAGACCTTGCGGCAAAAGGCTTAGTTCAATTAGTTCCCCGGAAGGGAGTTTTAGTTGCAAAAATCGGTATTGATGAATTATCAGATATGCTAGAGGCCGAATGCGAATTAGAAGCACTATGCGCTCAAATAGCTGCTCACCGAATGTCTCTGCTCGAAAAAAAACAGCTTGAAAGGGTTCATGAGTTAGCCGATCAAGTAGTCAAAAAATCTGATGCAAATGCGTACTTAGAGTTAAATAAAAAATTTCATAATTTAATTTGTTTAGGAACACATAATCAATTACTCAACGAGATAGTTGGTAATTTAAGAAGTCGATTATCTGGATTTAGGCAAGCGCAGAGTAAGACTGAAAAAAGATTACAAACTTCACATCAAGAGCATCAGTTAATTCTAGAAGCAATTTTAAATTCAGATGCAAAGGCAGCCTTTGAGAGCATGCGCTCTCATAATGCTCGACTCAGTTCAAAAGTTGTAGAGCAATTAAGTAATTCTAAAAGTCGTTAATATATTCTATTGTTTAACTTATTCTAAGGACAAAAAATGAAGCTTACTTCTAACGCTAATGGTGTCTTTCCAATAGCCCCAACACCTTTTTTTGAGGATGGCAAGATTGATACCAGCTCGATTGATCGTTTGGCTGATTTTTACTTATCTTGTGGCACTTCTGGCTTAACTGTCCTTGGCCAAATGGGAGAGGCGCCTAAACTAACTCATGCTGAAAGTGTGGCTGTAGCTGCACAATTTGTAAAGAAAACTCCTAATTTACCTGTGGTGGTTGGAGTCACAGCCCCGGGCTTTGCATCAATGAGAATGTTGGCGCAGGAAGTCATGAGTCTTGGGGCTGCTGGGGTAATGATTGCTCCTCCCAATACGCTTCGTACTGATGAACAAATCATCAATTATTATAAGGACGCGAGTAAATCGATAGGAGAAGACATCCCTATTGTTCTGCAAGACTTCCCGATATCGTTTTTGGTACAAATGTCACCAAAAGTAATCCGAGATTTAGCCCAAGAAATTTCTGCTATTCAAATGATTAAGCATGAGGATTGGCCGGGATTAGAAAAAATATCTGCCCTTAGATCATTTGAACAGGATGGGAGTATGAGGCATTTAGCCATTATGTGTGGAAATGGTGGATTGTTCTTAGATTTTGAGATGTCAAGAGGTGCGGACGGGTCAAATACAGGTTATTGTTTTCCCGAAATGCTCTGCGACTTGATCAAGCTTAAAAAAGAAAAAGCTGTGGATGAAGCTCAGGATCTTTTTGATGCGCATTTACCATTACTTAGGTATGAACAACAACCTGGGGTTGGAATGGCTATAAGAAAATATGTGCTTTTTAAACGAGGTTTGATCAGTTCAGATGCTCAAAGGTCGCCTGGTGGAAAATTAAAAGGTACAGCCTGCCAAGAAGTAGACTTTTTACTAAATCGTTTAGCGAAAAAAGATCCTAGAGCCAAAGTACTCTGATTGCACTTAAAGTAATATTGTGAAAAGAGATGTACCGTTTATTAACAAAGAGCCCTTTATTCTGAATATTCAAAACTTATTTTTCTTTGAATATTAGACTGATCTTTTCTAGGCATGAGGTGCAAAAGATTTTTAACTTGAGAAGATGTAATGATTTAACGAAAGGATATGTTGGTACTCATTTCAAGCAATGAAAGTAATGTAGGATAAGCCTAAAGATTTATTAGTTAGCTTCACAGGTTAGCTAGATTATTATGAAACATGATCTTAAACTTGGAGTCGTGTTTGCAGGCACCTTCTAATTTATTATTTTTTATAGGGCACTTCCTTTTATTAGGCGTTTAGTATTAAATGGTATATATTATAAAAATCAAAAAATAACAAGCGGAGACTGCATGTTAGGAAATTGCTTAAAGTTTAATAAAAGTTTTATCTTTTTAATTATTTTAATATTCTTCCAAAGCTTTGTTTTAGCTCAAGATAAGTTTCCTGCTCAAAACATTACCATCATCGTTGGGTTTCCACCTGGTGGGTCAAATGACATTGTGACCCGCATTATCGCGCCTAAATTAGGAGAGATTTTAGGTGTTTCTGTGATTGTGGAAAACAAACCTGGTGCAAATGGAACAATAGGTACTGATTTAACAGTTAAATCAGCCCCTAATGGTTATACACTTACCTTAGGTAGTTCAAATCCAATGTCAGTAAACCCTAATACGATGAAGTTGCCGTACAATATTTTGAGGGATCTTAGGCCAATAACCACAGTAGCTTATACCCCAACTGTTTTAGCGGTTAATCCTAATATTCCAATAAATAATTTATCAGACTTAATGGAGTTATCGAAAACTCGATCAATTAGTATTGCTACATCAGGAAATGGCTCTAGTGCTCACTTGGGTATTGAGAAGCTTAAATTAGAAACTCAAGGTAATTTCATTCATGTACCTTATAAAGGAGCGGCGCCAGCGATGGCTGATGTTACTGGTGGGCACGTTGATGCAATTATTATGGATTATCCGGCGATTGTTTCTTTAGTTAAAGATGGTCGTTTGAAGATTATTGCTGGATTAAAGGGTCAAGATCAAGGGCAAACTACATTTATTAAAAATAATTGGTTTGCTGTAATGGCACCTGCAAAAACACCTGATAAGGTAGTGCAAATTCTTTTCGATAGTTTCGTAAAAACCATGAATGATCCTGATATTAAAAATCAATTGAGCAAAATTGACTTCTATCCCTTTTTACAAGAAAGTCCTGCAGCAACGCTTAATTTTTTAAAAAGTGAAACTACTTTTTATGGAAATATTGTTAAAAAAACTGGTATTAAGGTTGAGTAATTTATAGTATGCCTAGAATTGATTCTGTTCTAAGAAGAAGTGCGTTGGCTTATCCTATGGCAATTGCTATTCAGGATTGGCCATCTGGTAACTTAATGACATATAAAGAGTTAGACTGTGCAGTGAGCAATTTTGCGAGTTGGTGTCAATCGCAACACATAAAAAATAACGAAGTAATTGCAATACATCTACCAAATACAAAAAATTTCTTAATTAGTCAATTTGGAATTTTTCGATCTGGCGCTGCAGCTGCTTATATTAATTTTCGACTGAGTCCCTTGGAGGTTCGTAGACAACTTTTATTGTGCAAAGCAAAATTTCTTGTTACGACAGTAGACAAGGCTATAGAATTTCTTGAAGATGATGCCTTAAAACATTTAACTTTTATAGTTGATGGGCCACATTCTTCCTTGCAAAGTTTATCGTCAATTATTCGTCAACAATCATCTAAGTTATATGAAATTGATAATTGTGAAGATCAAGATGCAATTATTCGTTTTACCTCTGGTTCAACAGGAAACCCTAAAGGGGTAATTGTTTCGCACCGTTCATGGTTAATTCGCGCCATTTCGATACAAGCTGAAGAACTCAATATCACTTTCAATTCAAATACATTAATCTTAGGCCCATTAACTCATCAAGCAGGATTATTTGTTTTGCCAACGATGTTGCGCGGCGCCACTTTGCATATGATAGAAAAGCTAGATTTTGATGTTTTATTTTCTATTTTATCGAAGATAAATGTGACTTGTATTCAAATGGTCCCAACCATTTTAGGGTTCTTTTTACAAGATGAAAAATCAAAAAATATACTTTCACAGTCCCATTTAGAAAGAATTGTGTATGGTGGATCTCCTATTCGGCAAGCTGTTCTTGAGGAAATTTTAGAGTTATTACCTGAGACAGAATTTATCCAATCATATGGATCTCACGAATGTGGTTCTATTAGTTTTTTAGATGGTAAAAGTCACCGGAATTCTAAATATCAGTCAAGTGCAGGTCGGCCATTTTTAGCATCTGAAATTCGATTAAATAAAGTTAATGGTGAGAGCTTTGGAGAAATTGAGGTTAAAGCACCATGGCTTCCCCACGCAAGAATTACCGAAGCAGGCAGAGAGGTTATAACTTCCTCTTGGTCTAATACGGGTGATCTTGCTGAAATAATAGATGGGTATATTTTTTTGAGAGATCGACTTCATGATGTGATTATCACTGGCGGGTTTAATGTTTATCCGATGGAAGTTGAAAAAGCAATTGGCTCCCACCCAAGTATATTTGATGGAGTTGTAGTTAGTGCGCCTGATGATAAATGGGGTGAGAAGGTAATCGCCTTTATTGTCCCAAGATCAAATGTGACCGTAAATATTGAAGATTTAAGATCATATTGTCGAAAACTATTAGCAGACTACAAGGTACCTAAAGAATTTATAGTGATTTCAGAAATTCCCTTAAATGTTAACGGAAAGCATGATCGTAGAAAACTTAGTCAACCCTTTTGGCAAGGTACTAATCGTCATATTAATTAATAAGGAGAATTAATTGGGGCTTATTAGCAATCGAAAAGATACCGTGGCCGTTGTAGGTGTAGGTACAACTGATTTTGGAAATTTGCCAGAGCATGATGCTACATCATTAGGTATTTGGGCTTTAAGAAATGCTGCTGAGGATGCAGGTATCAGCTTAAAAGATATTGATGGTTTAATCGTTCAACGTTTGACCGATTATCAAAAATTTATTCAAATTACCAATATCTCTCCTCGTCTTGTGACAGCAACACCTGGTGCGGGAAGAATGACTGGCGGCACAATTCAGTTAGCTGTTCAAGCTATTCTATCTGGCTTGTTAGATACAGTTGCGGTGGTCTATGGAAATGATGGTCGAAGTGCAGGGGCAAAATACGGTGGTAAAGGTGATACCTATGGTACTAGCGCTGATCAATTATGGTTTCCTTACGGGATGACTTCTCCAGGAGCAATTCATGCAATGGCATTTCAAAGACATGTTGCAAAGTACGGTACTACTAATGAGCAATTAGCGGCTATTTCGATTGCTTTTCGCAAGCATGCTTTACTGAATCCAAATGCAGTAATGCGAAAACCAATCACATTGGATGATTATTTTCAATCAAAGTTCATTTGTGAACCCCTTCGTATTTTAGATTATTGTTTAATCAATGATGGTGGAGTAGCGATGATCATTACTAGTGGTGATCGGGCAAAGGATTTTAAAAAGAAACCTGTATACATCAAAGGTATAGCTCAAGAGTCTAGGCTTGCGCAAGGTGAACTTCCAGAGGATTTTGGTTATGGCACTATGCAACGGGTCTCCAAGCAAGTACACGAGATGTCTGGCGTTACTCAATCAGAAATCCAGTCCCTCATGATTTATGATAACTTCACACCTACTGTGATTTTTACTCTTGAAGGATTTGGGTATGCCCCTCAAGGAGAGGGTGGTGCATTCGTGGAAAATGGTCGTCTGGAGTTGGGCGGGGCTCTTCCTACAAACACGAATGGTGGTCATCTCTCAGAGAGTTATATGCAAGGATGGAGCCTCAATGTTGAGGCTGTTAGGCAAGTTCGAGGTGAATTAGGGAATAGACAAGTTCCGAATGTTGACCATGTTCAGTATCTTCAAGGAGGTCCATTAAGTACCTCGATTATTTACGGGAGCGAACCTGTATGAGCGAATATCTGAAACCCCTCCCGAATATAACCCCCCACAGTAAGCCATTTTGGGATGCTGCAAAGGAGCATCGTCTTTTGCTTCCTCGATGTATCCATTGTAAAGCTGTACATATGTATTTTGAACCTTGGTGTAATGCCTGTTCAGAGGTAGGTGTTGAGTGGCAAACATTAAGTGGCTATGGTCATATTTGGGCAAATTGTCGGTTCCATAAGGCTTATTTTCCTGGTTTCCAATCTTCTCTACCTTATAACGTTGCTATCGTACAATTAGATGAGGGGCCAAAAATGATGACTAATATCGTCAATCTTCCTAACGGTACTTTAAATGAAATGCCTATCGGTATGCGAGTGAAAACATTTTTTGAACACGTTACGAATGACATTACTCTGATTAAGTTCGAATCTGCTTGATTACTTTGACACATGACTTCATTTGACATCATTCCCGCACCTCTTTGTGAATTGGGGGAAGCTCCCATGTGGGATTGTCAAAATCAATGCCTATATTGGATAGACATTGTTAAGAAATGTATTTATAGCCTAGATGGTTCATCACAAAAGGTTGAGTCGATGAATCTTCCATTTGCCCCAAGCGCGATCATTCCTAAAGAGTCTGGCGGTCAATTATTGGTGACAAAAAAAGGATTAGCTTTTATGGATTTTCAAAATAAGACTTATAAAAGCTTACCGACTCCAGCCATCAATTTTTCAGAGGAAGTTTTTAATGATGGCAAATGTGATAGTTATGGTCGATTATGGGTCGATACGAGAGATTTTCATACAAAAGATTCAAAAGGTCATTTATATTGCTTTGAAAGCGATTTATCAATGCGTTGTATGGTTAGTAATCTGGTGATTGGTAATGGATTAACGTGGAGTGTGGATGAGTCCAATTTTTATTTGGCTGACTCTAAGCCTGGTTCTATTTCTGTATTTGACTTCGATGTTGCTAAGGGTGAGATATCAAATAAGAAAACTTTCATTGACTACAAGCACCGTTTTCCTGCCAGACCTGATGGAATTACGATAGACAGTGATAATGGGATTTGGGTAGCGGAAGTTGATGATTGGTATATAAGAAGATATAAACCTGATGGCTCTCTCCATACTTCTATTAAGATGCCTTTTAAGAAGCCGACAAGCCTAATATTTGGAGGACCTAATTTAGATACTCTTTATGTTACGTCAATGCGTTTTGGGCTTTCAGAAGATGAGTTAAACGAATCGCCATTATCCGGAAGTCTTGTCGCTATCAAAACAGGATTTAGAGGACTACCAAATAATCAATTTAAGAATTAAGTCTGAGTGAACTTATATTGCTTATATAAGGCGAAGAGAAAAAATCAATTAGCATAATTTAACCAGAATTATTCATCTTTATTTAGTACCATATATTCGATCACCAGCATCGCCAAAGCCTGGCAAGATAAATCCTTCATGATTTAATTCCCGATCAACTGATAAGGTATAAATTGGGGTATCTGGATAGTATTTGTGAAAAACATCAATACCCTCTGGAGAACTAATGAGACAAAGAAATTTGACTGATTTAGGATTAAATTCCTGAATTCTTTCCATCGCAGCAACCGCTGAATGGCCAGTTGCCAGCATCGTATCAATCACAATGACATCGCGACTTTCCATATTTTTTGGCATTTTGCAATAATACTCAACCACAGTCAAAGTTTTTGGATCACGGTACAAGCCAATATGCCCAACTCGTGCCCCAGGAACAACGCTCAACATACCATCTAAAAGCCCATTCCCGCCTCTTAAGATACAAGCAAATACTAATTTTTTCCCATCAATAACTCTACTATTCATCACTTCAAAAGGAGTTTCGATTTCAATCGTTTGCATAGCCATATCACGGGTTACTTCGTAAGCCATTAGCATCGATATTTCGTTCATTAATTTCCGAAATGAGGAGGTGGATGTGATTTTTTTACGCATCAATGTCAGTTTATGCTGAATTAATGGATGATCAAGAACATGAACTTGCTTATTCAATTTTTATACCTTTATTTAAATTAACCACATCAGAACACAGTACCTTCAGAATGAATTTTTATCGGTGGTTCTCCAGCATGAAATTTAAAAGCCAACTCTCGACCTGCAGCCCAAGTTCCACCCTCAAGAATACATGCTAGTGGCATTTTTTCCTCAGAGCAATTTAAAAAATTTCTGACTCTAGGAGCTAATAAGTCAATAAGTGCAATTGTAAGTGCGCGCCATTCAATAATTAATTCATTTTGCGGAGAGTAACCATGAACCTGGTTAATCGGTGTTTTAAGCTGCAGTATTTTATGATCAATTAATAAACCACCGTTACGATATTCTGGAAGAGGCGTTAGTTCCTCCAACCCGGTTACCGATACGTTGTTCCAAATAAATGGCTCTAGTAAAGAATAAGTTAGCCATTGTGAAAGTTTATGAAATGGCATCCAGGACTCAGGGGAATCATGAGATTCTCCAAGAGCGCTGTGATACCAGCAATCACCTAGAAATTTACCATTCAAATTTTGTCCAGAAGGCCAAATGGGTGAAAAAGTGTCAAGCAATAATGTAAGTAATTGATGAGCACTTAAACTTTTTTTCGAGCTTAATAAATAATCATAAAGATTTCCAGGTCTAGCGCTCGTTCCAAATATTTCTTTGCGACTTGCTAGAATTTGTCCCAAACGATGAAGTATTTCTAATCTACCTATTAAGCCAATGAGAGGATTTGAGTCTGTTACTTGAAATGCCGTTGCCAATTTTTCCAGCGTCAGTTGTTGCAAACCAATGGCATCAACTTGTAGTAAATTGTTTGGATCACTCGAGAAAAGACCACTCTTAAAAGCATGAAAACTTGCAACGCCTAAGCCTTCCGAGCGTCGGAAAGATTGATTTGTCTCTTTTTCAAAAAAACTCCATTCAGCCCCAGCCCCAGCATCTAACAGAACACTAACAATGACAAGATCAATCAGGGTTGTGGAATGATTACTCGCATCATTTAACCAGAGGCGACGATCGAATCCACCAGCTTCAAAATGACGCCAACGACTGTGAAATGGAATATTTAGAGATGGATAACGTTTTTTTGTAACTTCAGCCACAAATAATGCACAAGCATCTAATTGATTTTCTTCCAGAGTAAAGTATTCAGATTGATTCGATCGAACTCGCTCAAGAAAAATATTTGCTCTAGAGCGAATTGTTTTTGTCAGAAATAACTCGTCTATCTCATTCATTTAAACCACGCCCCTTAGACTTTGCTAATTCTTCTTCATCTGGAATATTCTCTGTCGTAAAGTACCCAGCAGCTTTTTTAGCGTCCATTTCAACGTTCGCATCTTCCGGAATTAAATCTGCCGGAATATTAATTCGCTCTACAACTTCAATCCCAGATTCGATCAATGCGTCGTACTTCATATTACTCATACTCACTAAACGATGAATTTTACGGATGCCAAGCCAATGAAGGACATCTGGCATTAACTGCTGAAAACGCATGTCCTGAACACCAGCAACACATTCAGTTCGAATAAAGTACTTTGCAGCACTATCACCACCAATTTGGCGTTTGCGCGCATTGTAGACTAGGAATTTTGTTACTTCACCCAAAGCGCGGCCTTCCTTGCGATAATATACACAAAGACCGACTCCGCCTTTTTGAGCACCTTGTACGCATTCTTCTATTGCATGCGTCAAATAGGGTCTACAGGTACAAATATCGCTACCAAATACATCTGAACCATTACATTCGTCATGAACCCTTGCTGTTAAAGGAATATCTGGCTTAGAAAGATCTTTAATATCACCAAAAATATAAGCAGTTAATCCACCAATGGGAGGTAAAAAAACTTTTAAATCATCCCGAGTAACTAATTCTGGATACATGCCCCCAGTCTCTTCAAACAAAATTCGTCTTAAATCTGATTCGTCACAATTAAATCTCTTGGCTATACCAGGTAAATGCCAAACTGGTTCAACAGCAATTTTAGTAACTAGAGCGGAGCCATTTTCTAAAAGAAAAACGCCATCTGGTATTAGTCTTTTCTTCTCAATTGCTTGCATTATCTCTGGTAAAAAAATATGTGCCCTTGTAATTGCAATAGTAGGTTTAATATCAAGCTGAGCAGCAATTTCTGATTTGAAATTACGCTCGATTTCTGCTCCCCATGGATCAAGTGAAACAATCTGATCTGGATCAAACCAACTGGGATAAGGTCCAATTTGATCAGTTGGAGAAGTATTGGTTAAATCCGCTTGATGCTTTCTATCTAAATTTCCCGAGGCGACAGCCAAAGCTCTATAAATACTATAGCTACCACTATGAGTACCTATGACATTTCGATTATTTCTATTCGTGGTTGTTCCCACTACAGGCCCCCGAGTTTGAGGACTGGTACTTCCCCAAACGATAGGTGAAAGATTGTTTCCTCCAGTATGGGAAGTAAGGCGAATATGCCCTAAAGAATCTTTAGAGGGATTGGGTATCTTTGTCATGATGATTTCTATATTTTCGTAATAAGATTTATCCTAAGATAGTTTATAGCGTATGGCAATTGGTAAATTTTCAATGTGATTTTCAAAAAAACGAATACACTATTTGAATCAATTAAAATACATAAATGCAAAATTTAGTTACTAAACACCAATTTATCCGAAAATTAGATTTAGGGTCGTTAGAAATTTTTATCCTCATTTGCCAAATGGGAAGTATTGGCGGAGCGGCAAAAAAATCACACCTCGCGATATCGTCTGTTAGTAAAAGAGTTAATGAATTAGAAAAATTAACGAGAAGTAAATTACTCACGAGAAAATCAAAAGGAGTAGAGCCTACTGAGGCTGGACTATGTTTGCTTAAGCATGCAAAAGATATATTGTTATCAATAGAGTATCTTCGTATTAATTTAGATGATTTTTTTCTTGGCAAAAATGAATATGTTCATATTTATGCCAGTGCTTCTGTCGTAGAGCAATCATTAGCTCAAGAGATTGCAAGTTTTGCAAAAGATTCTCCTGAGGTATCTATTGACCTATCCCAAGCACCAAGTCGCGAAGTCATTCAAGCCGTGCGAGAAGGCTACGCTGATATTGGTATTTGTGATTCTTCTGAAATATATTCTGATTTGGCTTCGAGAGCCTATCGAAAAGAGGAGTTGGTATTAATTGTGCCAACCAATCATCCTTTAGCTTCACACAAAAAATTAGCATTTTCTCAAGCCCTAGATTACGATTTAATCGGTGTTTACGGCAGTAGTATGATTCAGCAATTACTTGAAAAAGCAGCAAGCTCGAGTGGTCACATTCTACGTCAACGTATAAAGGTTTCAAGCCTTAGTGCTCTTTGTCGAATGGTAGAGTCTGGCCTAGGTATTGGTGTTATTCCATATGGGGCGATACATTTACTTTCAAAAAAAGGCAGCTTTTGCACTATAAGTCTAACTGATGAGTGGTCTAAAAGGGAGCTCATGTTGTTTGCAAAATCTTTTGATATGCTGACACCAGCTGCTGCCAGATTTTCAAATTACCTGAGTCATTAACTAAATTATTACTCTCTTGTTTATATTTCATAAAAAATGATGACCACGATTTTTAATACTCTTACCATCCCTAATGTGGTGCGTACCTTTTAATCGAATGTGTTTTTTAAATTAAAATCTCATATATCAATAAAATAAATTTAATACCTATTAATTAGTCAATACTGGAACCAAAATGTATCGAATCCTAAATGTTAAGAATTTTATTCTCTTACTCATGTTCAATATTTTGATCACTGGTGTTTTTGCTCAAGAGAAACCGTCTGATTATCCTAACCGTCCTGTAAGAATCATTGTTACCTTCACACCAGGTGGGGCAGCTGATGTTACTGCTAGAGTTTTTGCTGAAAAATTATCATTACTATGGAAACAGTCAGTTATCGTAGAAAACAAACCTGGCGCTGGTGGTTCTATTGGTGCTGAGTATGTTCATCGTTCAGTTCCAGATGGCTATACCCTTTTACTTGCAACAAACACTCACATCATTAACCACGTTTTAATTCCAAAATTATCTTTTGACTTTACAAAAGACTTCACGCCATTAGGCATGGCAACATCTGCTCCAATGTTAATTGCTGTCAATAATCAAATTAAAGCGAAAAACTTACAGGATCTGACAAAGCTATTAAAGAGTGAGCCTGGAAAACACGCCTATGCAGCCTGTAACATGGCTAGCCCACATTACTTTGCAATGGCAATCTACTTAAATACGATGAAACTCAATGCAGTCAACATACCTTACAAAGGCTGTACTCCCGCTGTTGTTGATACGCTTGGTGGGCAGGTAAACATAGTCGCTGCAAGCATTCCAGCCGTTATATCGTTTATCAAACAAGGTACACTTCAACCAATTGCACTTCTCTCAAGTAAACCAAGTGCAGCATTACCTGGGTTACCTACCATCAGTGAATCTGGAATTCCGGAATTAAAAAACTTTTCGATAGATAATTATTATGGATTTATGGGCCCAACTGGCCTTTCAGCTAGTTTGCAAAAGAAAATCGAGGAAGATGTCAAGCTTGTTGCGAATGATCCTGACACAAGGTCTAAACTTGAAATTGCAGGCCTTGAACCATTTTTCTTAAACTCTTTCGACATGATGAAAATAATACGTTCCGACGAGCAAAAATACTCTCAAGCCGCAAAGCAATCGAATATTAAAGCTGAATAAATGACGAGTAAACTTTCTTTAAGCCTAGCTTGTGCAAACTATGATAGGACTCGCGCGCTCTTAGACGGTCGAGTCCAAATTGAAGGTTGTGAAATTACACCAATCATCATAGATCCAGAGGAAACATTTCACCGCGTTTTTAAATCACAAGAATTTGATATATGCGAAATGTCTTTAAGTAGTCATACCTCAAATATAGCTAAAGATAACGCTCATTATGTTGCAATCCCCGTTTTTTTATCGCGTGCATTTCGTCATTCGGGTATCTACATACGAACTGATCGAGGCATAAAAAAACCAGCGGATTTAATTGGAAAAAAAATTGGGATTCCTGAATATCAAATTACAGCAAATGTATGGATTCGTGGTCTTTTATTAGATGAGTACGGCATCAGTCCTAACCAAATTCTCTGGCGAAGAGGGGGGTTAGAGGAGCCGGGGCGACAAGAAAGAACACCTATCGAACTAGCAAGTGATATCGATATACAACAATTACCTTCTGATCTTTCATTATCTGAAGCACTTTTATCAGGCCAAATTGATGCTATTTTTTCAGCGAAAGCGCCATCTTGTTTTTTAAATGAGAGTCCCTTCATTTCTCGCCTATTTCAAGATTTTAAATCTATTGAAAAGAGCTATTACTTAAAGACAAAGATCTTTCCTATCATGCACGTGGTTGGTATACGAAAGTCTTTGGCTGAAAAACATCCATGGTTGTGCACAAGCGTATTCAAAGGATTCTTGGAGTCAAAGCAATTAGCCATTAAAGACTTGGGCCAAATAGGTCACTTTTCCGTCTCGCTCCCCTGGGCGGTAGCAGAGCTTCAAGAAACAATATCCCTTTTTGGAAAAGATTTTTGGAGTTACGGTTATGAGCCCAACCAAAGTGTGCTAGACACTTTTACGAATTATCACCACCGCCAAGGTCTGTCAAAACGTGTGGTTAATTCGAAAGAGCTTTTTGCAGCAAGCACCTTAGACATTGCGAAAAACTAAAGTGTTATCTTTCTTCGAGCTTTGACTCCCTAGACTTTACTTTCACTCGGGGATGAGTGACTTAACCTAGTCTGTAATGATTGATCTCAGGGATCAATCATTACTTCAAATTTTTTCTAGTGCTTGGGCAAAGGATGCTACTGAGCGATCCACATTTTGAAGTTTCTCAAGTCCAAAAAGACCTAAGCGGAAAGAACGATAATCAGCCCCCTCATCGCATTGCAACGGAACACCTGCGGCAGTTTGAAGACCTTGTTCAATAAACTTTTTACCAGATTGAATATCAGGATCAGTGGTGTAACTTACGATAACACAAGGAGCTTGGTAGCCTTCAGCGGCAACGGAAGGATAGTTGTGATTCACTAAAACTTTTCTGATTTTTGTACCAAGTTCTGCTTGCGCGGCCTTTAAACGATCAAATCCTAATGATCTGGTTTCAAGCATGACATCACGCAAGATTCTGAGGGCATCAGTCGGTAGGGTGGTGTGATACACAAAGCTGGTTGTTGCATAAGCTTCGGTAATTTGGGTCCATTTTTTTAGATCGATGGCATAGCTAGAGCTGGTAGTTTGCTCCATTTTTTCACGAGCTAAGGTACTAAGGCAGACCATAGCGCAACAGGGTGAACTACTCCAGCCTTTTTGTGGGGCAGTGATTAGAATGTCAACGCCACAAGCTTTCATATCAACCCACATCGCGCCTGAGGCTACACAGTCTAGAACAAATAAGCCGCCGACGGAATGCACTGCATCTCCAACTTGTTTTAAATAATCATCTGGCAGAATAATTCCTGCTGAGGTTTCCACATGCGGCGCAAATACGACGGCAGGCTTCTCATTTTTTATGTAAGCCACAACATCTTCGATGGGGTGGGGCATAAAGGGAGATTGATTGGTATCACCAAGTCGCTTAGCCTTCAGAACATGTAAATCCCCGGCGAAATGACCCATATCAAAAATCTGCGTCCAGCGATAGCTAAACCAGCCGTTCCTTAGGATTAAGCATTTTTCTTTATTTGCAAATTGCCTCGCAACTGCTTCCATCCCAAAAGTACCGCTTCCCGGAACAAGAGCACAGGTATCCGCGTTATAGACTTCTTTTAAAACCATCGTGATATCTTGAACTACTTTTTGGAACTTTTTCGACATATGGTTCAAAGAACGGTCGGTATACACGACAGAGTATTCTAATAGTCCGTCTGGATCGACATTTGGAAGGAGGCCTGGCATATGATGTCCTTAAAAAGGGGGCAGATTGCTTGTAATAAAATTAAATTTTAACAATTTAAACACATTTTAGGGACTGCTATCGTAAAACCTAGTATTTCTTCTGATTGAAATTGTTTATATTATGGTATTAATAATTAAATAAAAATAATCTTCTTTCCTATGAAAAGTGACATTGAAATTGCCCAAGCAGCAAAGATTCAAGCGATTATTCCTCTGGTTCACGAAAAATTAGGCATACCTGACCAAGTTCTTAATCCCTATGGGCATTACAAAGCAAAGCTCTCCTTAGACTATATCAAGTCACTTGAAGCCAAACCAGACGGTAAATTAATCCTTGTGACTGCCATCTCTCCAACCCCGGCTGGTGAGGGGAAAACAACGACAACGGTAGGCTTAGGTGACGCATTAAACCTGATTGGCAAAAAAACCTTGATTTGTCTGCGAGAACCATCTTTAGGGCCAGTTTTTGGTATGAAGGGTGGCGCGACAGGAGGTGGAATGGCTCAAGTGATTCCAATGGAAGACATTAATCTCCACTTCACCGGTGATTTTCACGCAATAGCTTCTGCTCATAATTTACTTTCGGCCATGATTGATAACCATATCCATCATGGGAATGAACTCCAATTAGATACACGACGCATTACTTGGAGACGTGTGATGGATATGAATGATCGTTCACTACGTAAAATTTCTATTGGTTTAGGTGGTCCGGGTAATGGTTTTGTGCGTGAAGATGGCTTTGATATTGTGGTTGCTTCAGAAGTCATGGCAATTTTTTGTTTAGCGAGCGATTTAACTGACCTCAAAAAACGCTTAGGAAAAATCGTCTTGGGTTATAACCTAGACAAAAAGCCCGTTCTTGCAAGTGACTTAAAAGCAGAAGGAGCAATGGCTGCCTTATTAAAAGAAGCCTTTACTCCGAATGTCGTACAAACTCTTGAAGGTAATATCGCATTTGTACACGGTGGACCTTTTGCTAATATTGCCCACGGGTGTAACTCAGTGATTGCTACAAAAACCGCTCTTAAGCTAGCTGACTATGTGGTGACCGAAGCCGGCTTTGGAGCAGACCTGGGGGCGGAAAAATTTATAGACATTAAATGTCGTAAAGCTGGGTTAAAGCCCGCTGCCGTTGTGTTGGTGGCAACCATTCGCGCTATCAAATACCATGGTGGTATGGAAGTCAAAGAGACTTCTCATGAAAATTTAGAGGCCCTCAAAAAAGGTCTAGTCAATTTAGAGAAACATATCTACAACATCAAAAATCATTATGGCTTACCGTGTGTCGTTGCAATCAACCACCGTACAGAAGATACTGAAGCAGAAGTTAATCTGCTACGATCAACAGCTGAACAATATGGTGTAGAAGTAATCCTTGCAAAGCATTGGGGACAGGGCGGACGAGGCGCTGCTGAATTAGCACAGGCTGTCGTCAAGCTATCTGAAAGTGAAAATAACTTTCATTATGTATATGAAGACAATATCTCTTTATTAGATAAGATTAAAACAATTGCAACCAAAATCTATGGCGCAGAAAAAATTACAGCTGATAAAGCGGTATTGGAGCGTCTAACCTATTTTGAAAGTGCTGGATATGCAAATTACCCTGTTTGTATTGCTAAAACGCAATCCTCATTTTCCGGTGATGCAAGTGTGAGAGGAGCACCGACGGGCCATACACTGAATATTCGTGAAGTCCGTTTGTCTGCCGGCGCAGAATTTATTGTGGCGATTTGCGGAGACATCATGACCATGCCAGGATTACCAAAGACTCCTGCGGCAAATGCCATTGGTATCGATGACAATGGAACCATTAAAGGTCTTTTCTAATAGACACATTTTTTAATTACTTTATCAAGCGGAAAAAATTACTATGTTTAGTTTCTTAAATAAAGAGCACACGATTGCAGGTCCAGGGTTTAATCGATGGCTAGTTCCCCCTGCAGCTCTTGCGATTCACTTATGTATTGGAATGGCATATGGATTCTCCGTATTTTGGCTACCTCTATCGAAGTCTTTAGCTGTTTCACAAGGCTTAACTGAAGCGATTAAATGTGGACCTGAAGTGGGTTTCTTTCAGGAATTATTTAATACCAGTTGTGATTGGAAAATCTCCACCTTGGGTTGGATGTATACCTTATTTTTTGTCTTTTTAGGAGTTTCTGCCGCAATATGGGGTGGTTGGTTAGAGCGATCTGGCCCAAGAAAAGCTGGAGTAGTATCGGCCATCTGTTGGGGTGGGGGTATGTTGATTTCAGCATTTGGAATCTATACACATCAATTTTGGATCATGATTTTAGGTTCTGGGGTGATTGGTGGCATCGGTCTTGGCCTTGGGTATATTTCGCCAGTTTCCACCTTGATTAAATGGTTTCCAGACCGTCGGGGGATGGCGACCGGAATGGCAATCATGGGCTTTGGGGGTGGCGCTATGATTGGTTCACCACTTGCAGCGTTATTAATTAAACATTTTGCAACTCCTACAGATGTTGGTGTTGCTAAAACATTTGTGGTGATGGGGGTTATTTACATCATCTATATGTTGGTAGGAGCTATGAGTTATCGCATACCAGCGAGTGATTGGAAGCCAAAAGGCTGGACTCCACCGCAGAATACTACCAATAACTCAATGATCACTTCTCGTAGCGTGCATGTGAAGAAGATCTGGGGAATTCCTCAATTTTGGCTAGTATGGATGGTTCTAATGATGAATGTGTCAGCCGGTATTGGTGTGATTGGTATGGCATCGCCCATGTTGCAAGAAGTTTTTGCCGGAAAATTGATGGGCTTAGATCTCAAATTTAATGACTTAGACAAATCTCAATTAACAATCATTGCTGGTATAGCTGCTGGATTTACTGCTTTGCTTAGTTTATTTAATATTCTTGGAAGATTTTTTTGGGCTAGCTTATCCGATAAGCTAGGCAGAAAGCTCACTTATACGATTTTCTTCATTCTTGGAGGACTTCTTTATGCAAGCGTACCTTCCAGTGCGAACTCTGGAAATTTATTTGCCTTCGTCATTGCCTTTGGTGTTATTTTAAGTATGTATGGTGGCGGTTTTGCGACGATTCCAGCTTATCTTGCGGATCTCTTTGGAACCCAAATGGTTGGTGCTATTCATGGTCGTTTATTAACCGCTTGGGCAACGGCGGGCATTTTAGGACCTGTTGTTGTGAACTATATGCGCGACTATCAACTTGGATTAGGCTTACCTAAAAGTCAGGTTTATAACCAAACCATGTATATCTTAGTCGGGATGTTATTAATTGGTTTAATTTGTAATTTACTCATTAAACCAGTTGCTGATAAATGGTTCATGAGCGATGCTGAGTTAGCTGATGAAAAGCGATTGGCACATGAAAAGAGTTTAGGCACTGTTTCTAATACGAGCATGTCGAATGATCAGACTACTACTTTAAAGATTGCTCTAGCATGGGGTTTTGTTAGCTTACCACTCGCTTGGGGTGTTTATCGTACGGGATTAAGTGCGCTTAAATTGTTTAGTTAAAAAATTTAGATAATTAAAAAATAGAGAAGCAATAAAAAACCACCTTTTAAGGTGGTTTTTTATAAGCTATTTTTTGGCTCCCCGACCTGGACTCGAACCAGGGACCTGCGGATTAACAGTCCGTCGCTCTACCGACTGAGCTATCAGGGAATAAAGGAGTATTATAACTTTTTTTCTTACTATAACGCAAATTTTACTACGAATTTATGAATATCCAAATACTAACGTGGCGGCAGGCTGAAGATATCGCAATGCCACTGCGTATTGAAATCTTTGTAAAAGAACAAAGTGTACCCTTTGATTTAGAGCAAGACGAATTCGATTCTTTCGCTATGCATGCGCTTTTATGGTTAGATGATCAAGTAATTGGAACTGGAAGAGTGTTCAAGAAAGATCCAAGCAGTAATGTGTATTTTATTGGCCGGTTGTGTGTATTAAAAAAATATCGTGGTGCCGGTTACGGTGAAAATTTGATGAAAACACTGATTCATTATGCTAAGGAAAAAGGCGCAGCAAAGTGTTGTATACATGCTCAAACTATTAGCCAGCTCTTTTATAAAAAATTAGGCTTTGTGGCTCATCCAGAAACTTTTAAGGAAGCGGGTATAGAGCACGTGCTAATGACATTAACAATGCCGTAATAAAAAATCCGCTGTAACGACTCCAGCATCGATTGTCATTTCTTCATTTAAAACATACTTAAGAGCCTGTTCGTAATCTACTAAAATAAAATCACTGACTTCTAGATCCTGGTTTTGGGGTTGGAAGGTTAAAGGCAATTCTAAATCGAAGGTGTATAAAGTTTCATGATGCAGGCTTGAGTCAACTAAACCTCTCCGCACAGTAATAGAACTAATCGGATTTAACTGTTGAGTTAGTTCAGATCCAATACCGGCTTCTTCACGCAGCTCTCGGTGAACACAATTTAAAAGAGTTTCGTTCGCACTGATGCCACCCGCTGTAATATTATCTAGTAGATTTGGGTCGATATGTTTAGTATTACTCCTACGAGCTAACCATAGTTGTTGATTCTTTGTGTAGCCATTGATATGAATTGCGCGACTATGTAAGCCAAAGGCTCGGAAGAAAGTTCTTTCCACGCGAAAGCGCTCATGAGCATGTTCATCTATATAAGAAAACTCTTCGTCTCGCCAACCCGTGAGAAGGTGTACCTCTCTTAAATACTGAGCGAGGATGCGCAGCTCTATACTTAGTTGGTTGGGTGTTGCACCATCCATAATAATCTTATGATTAGAGCAATGTATGAAGTTGATATCTTGTTTATCAGTGTCAATGAATTTTTGTATCGCTATAAAAATCGTATGGGTAACATAGCCAACAATTTGATCATTTAACTGAACTGTTAATAAATCTTGAGGAACATTTCGAAAAGAAGTCTCAATAATTTCTCTGAGTGCGGATCTAGAATTTTCATTCAATTGATAGCTGGTCATTGGTATTCACTTTAACAGTTCAGATTATTTATTATTAGGGATTTCACTAGTAATTTATATTCTTAATAAAAAAGCAATCACTTTATAAAAAAATATTTATTAAAGGATTTTTGTGCTGCTTAAAAAATTAGCAAGTCAGCTCAAGCCCTAATATTCATAGATATTTTATGATTTTTGTTTTACTTATCCACAAAACCTGTGGATAAGTTTTTTGAAATTTTTTATTAAATAGTCTTGACAAGAATTTTAAATATATTTGCTTGCACCAAAATGGCGATAAATAAATCGTATTAAGTGGTATCCCCGACTGGAGTCGAACCAGTATCTAGCCCTTAGGAGGGGCTTATTCTATCCATTGAACTACAGGGACAATCACACAACATTGTAAATCGTTCAGAGAATTTCACAAAGTAATTGATATATATAATGATTTTTTTGTAATGAACTTAATTTATAAAAGACTTTGAAACTTGATAAGATTTAGTAAACGACCATCAAAAACAAAGAATTTTAGGCGGATTCATATTCAAGCTACAATTTCCAACTATGGCAACACGTAAAGAACAATACAGCGAATCATCGATCAAGGTCTTAAAGGGCTTAGAGCCCGTTAAACAAAGACCTGGGATGTACACCAGGACTGATAATCCCCTCCATATCATTCAAGAAGTGATTGATAATGCATCAGATGAGGCATTAGGCGGGCATGGGAAAGAGATTATTTTGACCATACATACCGATCAAAGCATCAGTGTGGAGGACTTTGGAAGAGGTATTCCTGTTGGAATACATCCTGATGAGAAAATACCTGTCGTAGAGATTGTCTTTACTCAACTACACGCTGGTGGCAAATTTGAAAAAGGCAATGCAGGCGCGTATGCTTTCTCAGGAGGTCTTCATGGCGTCGGTGTTTCAGTTACCAATGCTTTATCAAATCGTCTAGAAGTTCAAGTATGGCGTGATAAGCAATATTCCACTCTCGCATTCGAACATGGCTTTTTAGTAGAGAAAATTAGCAGTAAATCGATTCCTGTAGGAGCAAAAACTTCTGGAACTCGTGTTCGCGTTTGGCCTGAGGCTAAATATTTTGATTCTGCCTTAATTCCTCTTCCAGAATTACAGCGTTTGCTGAGGTCTAAGGCTGTTTTATTACCCGGTGTGAAAGTGACGCTCATTCAAGAAAAGTCAGGCGATACACAAACTTGGTTCTATGAGAATGGATTAAAAGGCTATTTAGATGAAGCAATGTTGCAGGCCGGGCATAGTGAGCACATCATACCTGCGTTTGCGGGTGAACATTTTGCTGAACCGGATCGTGCTGGTGAAGAAAACTTTGCACAGGGTGAAGGCGCAACATGGATTGTTGCTTGGACTGAAGAGGGATCTCCGGTTCGGGAGAGCTATGTTAATTTGATTCCGACTACAGCAGGAGGTACTCACGAAAGTGGGTTACGCGAAGGTTTATATAACGCTGTTAAAAGTTTTATTGACATACACGCTTTATTGCCAAAGGGCGTCAAATTAATGCCTGAAGATGTCTTTCAACGAGCTTCTTTTGTACTTTCAGCTAAAGTGTTAGATCCACAATTTCAGGGGCAGATAAAAGAACGCTTAAATTCTCGGGACGCTGTCAGATTAGTTTCTGGATTTGTAAAGTCGGCTCTTGAGCTTTGGCTCAATCAACATGTTGATTATGGTAGAAAATTAGCCGAATTAGTTATTAAACAGGCTCAGGCAAGAACACGTGCAGGACAAAAGATTGAGAAGCGTAAATCTTCAGGAGTTGCAGTACTGCCAGGCAAATTAACAGATTGCGAAAGTGAAGATATCATCATTAATGAGATCTTCCTAGTCGAGGGTGATTCTGCGGGTGGTTCAGCGAAGATGGGTCGAAATAAAGAATACCAAGCAATTTTGCCTTTGCGAGGTAAAGTCTTAAATACATGGGAAACAGAACGTGATCGTTTATTTGCCAACAATGAAGTACATGACATTGCTGTTGCGATTGGAGTTGATCCTCACGGTGTAAATGAAAATCCTGATCTTAGTAATTTACGTTACGGTAAGGTCTGTATCCTATCGGACGCTGATGTCGATGGATCGCATATTCAAGTTTTGTTAATAACTTTGTTTTATAAACACTTTCCTAAATTGATTGAGCGTGGACACATTTATGTTGCACGACCACCATTATTTCGAGTTGATGCACCTGCCCGTGGAAAAAAACCTGCCCAAAAAATATATGCGTTAGATAGCGCTGAGTTAACTGCGATTGAAGATAAGCTAAAAAAAGATGGTCTGAAAGAGGGTAGTTGGCAGATTTCAAGATTTAAAGGTTTAGGTGAGATGAGTCCTGAACAGTTATGGGATACCACGCTTAATCCTGACACAAGAAGACTCTTACCTATTCTTACTGGTGAAGTTAACCTGATTGACACCAACAAGATGATGGATATGTTGATGGGTAAATCAGAGTCTTCTGCAAGGAGAAATTGGTTAGAAGAGCATGGTAATGAAGTTGAAGCAGATATTTAATCAAGAATAATTTTTATGTCGAATAACGAACCAGATTTATTTTCTAACTTACCTTCTGAACCAGAAGATTCACTGACGCTTGCTAATTATGCGGAGCGGGCCTACTTAGATTACGCCATTAGTGTTGTCAAAGGTCGTGCTTTACCTGAATTATCTGATGGTCAAAAACCAGTACAACGTCGGATTCTGTATTCAATGAACGAGATGAACTTGAAGGCAGATGCTAAGCCGGTAAAAAGTGCTAGAGTCGTTGGTGATGTTTTAGGTAAATTTCATCCGCACGGTGACCAATCTGCGTATGATGCTTTAGTTCGATTGGCACAAAACTTTAGCCTTCGATACCCCCTCATTGATGGTCAAGGTAATTTTGGCTCACGCGATGGTGACGGTGCAGCTGCCATGCGTTATACCGAAGCAAGACTGACAAAAATTGCTAGTTTGTTGCTTGATGAAATTAATCAAGGAACCGTTGACTTTATTCCTAATTATGACGGCTCTATGGAAGAGCCTGCATTGTTGCCAGCAAGACTACCATTTGTTCTTCTCAATGGAGCATCGGGTATTGCAGTCGGGATGGCAACTGAAATTCCTTCGCATAACTTAAGAGAAGTCGCTGCGGCTAGTATTGCGGTATTAAAAAATCCCAAAATTAATGAAGATGAAATTCTATCTTTTATACCAGGACCTGATTTTCCAGGTGGTGGACAAATTATTTCTTCTCCCGAGGAAATTTCTGAAATCTACAAAGTAGGTCGTGGCAGCCTTAAAGTTAGAGCGAGATGGTCTGTGGAAGAATTGGCTCGCGGTCAATGGAAACTGGTGATGAATGAATTACCACCAAACACCTCTACGCAAAAAGTTTTACAAGAAATCGAAGAGCTGACTAATCCTAAAGTTAAAGTTGGTAAAAAAGCACTTACAGCAGATCAAAATTCCCTGAAGCAGGCTACTTTGGCATTATTAGATGGCGTTCGAGATGAATCAAGTAAGGACGCTGCAGTGCGTTTAGTTTTTGAACCAAAGACAAAAAATATTGATGAAGCAGAGTTTGCTAATTTTTTACTAGCGCATACTTCTTTGGAATCGAATGCATCAATTAATTTGGTGATGATTGGAACGGATGGGCGTCCCCGTCAAAAGGGTATCCTATCGATCATCCAAGAATGGGCACAGTTCCGCATCGAGACCGTTACACGTCGCACACAGCACCGTTTAGGTAAAGTCAATGATCGGATGCATATTCTTGAAGGCCGCCAACTTGTTCTACTAAATATTGATGAAGTGATTCGTATTATCCGCAATAGTGATGAGCCTAAAGTTGACTTAATGGCAGTATTTAAATTATCCGACCGTCAGGCTGAAGATATTTTAGAAATAAGGTTACGTCAGTTAGCTAGACTTGAGGCAATCAAAATTGAGCAAGAATTATCTGAGTTGAAATCAGAAAAAGAGGATTTAGAGAGTTTACTAGGCAGTGATGCACTCATGCGCAAGAAAATTATTAAAGAAGTAGAAGCAGATGCGAAGGCATTTGGTGATGATCGTAGAACTCTCATTCAAGAAGAAAAACGTAGTGTAGTACAAACTAAAATTATTGATGAACCAGTGACTGTCATTGTTTCGCAAAAAGGCTGGGTGCGTTCACGTCAAGGGCATGGTCATGATGCTTCACAGTTTGCCTTTAAAGCCAGCGATTCATTATTTGCTATTTATGAATGTCGCACTATTGATGTCATGATTGGTATTGGTAGTAATGGTCGTGCATATAGCGTACCTGTTTCTGATTTACCGGGTTCAAGAGGTGACGGATCACCCTACACCTCGTTTATTAATCTTGTGCCTGGTACGCAAATGGTTTCATATTTTGCAGGTGCTGGAGATGATTTGCTTCTGATAGCGATGGCTTCAGGTAATGGATTTTTAGCCAATGTCAGTGACATGGTGACGCGTAATAAAGCAGGAAAGAGCTTCGTTGGAGTAGATGAAAAATTTGATGGTGGTGATCGCGTATTACCTCTACAAGTCGTCCGTGAGGGTATGAAGATGGTAGCTTGTTTGTCGGGGAATGGACGCTTATTGACTTTTGAGATCGCAGATTTAAAACGACTACAAGCAGGTGGAAAAGGTGTGATATTGATGGATCTTGATATCAAAGAGTCATTGCAAAGCGCAATTGCATTCGGGTCACAAGGCTTGCAAATGGATGGCTTAGGACGTGCAGGAAAGGCCACATCAGTTCATATCAGTTATAAAACCTTAATTGAATTTAAAGCTCAAAGGGCCAGAAAAGGGCATGCCATTGAGCCTAAGCTTAAAGATGCGAAGTTGCAACCGATTTAAATAAAACTACGAATCTCTGCGATAAGTTCAATTTCTACACAGGCACCTAGTGGCAATTGGGCTACACCAAATGCGCTTCTAGCATGTTTACCAGAGTCGCCGAAGACTTCAACGAATAACTCGGAACAGCCATTGGTAACTAAATGTTGTTCCGTATATTCTGGTGTTGAATTCACAAGACTGGTTACCTTAATGATGCGCTCTATTTGATCTAAATCACCTAAATGCTTATCTAGAGTTGCAAGGATATCAATTGCAACTGCGCGAGCGGCTAATTTACCTTCCTCCGTAGTCATGTTTAAACCAAGTTTGCCTACCCATACTTCATTATTCTTTTTGGCAATATGTCCTGAAACATAGACGAGATTGCCGACATGGTTTGCCATCAAATAAGATGCTGCTGGGGAGCTTGCTTTTGGAATCTTGATACCCAATTTTTCGATACGTTGATCTAAAAGGGATGGTGTATTGATCATTCGACTCATATGGAACTCCTATTGATTGAGTTTAGCTAATATACATCTATGATAATGATTTATTTTGAGAGGGCCCTCATTGCGCCCTCAAGGCCTTGAATCGTGACAGGGTACATTTTAGACTTCATGAGATCTTTGATAATTGAAACTGATTGTCGATACTGCCAAACATGCTCAGGTTCTGGATTAAGCCAGGCATGATGTGTAAAGTGATCTAACATCCGATTGATCCAAGTAGCTCCGGTTTCATGATTCGAATTTTCTACAGAGCCACCAACTGCCAAAATCTCATAGGGACTCATGGTTGCGTCACCAACAAAAATTAATTTATAGTCGGAGCCATATTTTCTAATAATATCGATAGTTGGTATTTTTTCAATAGTTCTGCGACGATTATTCTTCCATACAAAATCATATAGGCAGTTGTGAAAGTAATAGTGTTCAAGATGCTTAAATTCAGAACTAGCCGCCGAGAAAAGTTCCTCTACCCGTGCAATATGATCATCCATAGAGCCACCAACATCCATCAATAAAAGGACTTTGACTTGATTATGTCTTTCCGGCCGCATTTTGATATCTAAAAATCCTGCATTGGTAGCCGTAGCGGTAATTGTTTGATCAAGATCTAATTCGATGTGTTGTCCTTCACGGGCAAAACGTCGAAGGCGTCTTAAGGCTATTTTGATGTTTCTGGTACCTAGCTCAACTGAGTCATCATAGTCAGCAAAATGACGCTCATCCCAAACCTTAATGGCCGTTCGATTACCGGCTGATTGACCGCCGATACGAATCCCTTCAGGATGATAGCCATTGTTCCCAAAAGCCGAGGACCCACCGGTTCCGATCCATTTCTTGCCCCCTTCATGACGCTCTTTTTGTTCATCCAATAATTCTTTTAGACGCTTAATAAGCTCCTCAGGGCTTGTAAATTTCTCTAATGCGTTCTTTTCTTCTGGTGTGAGATCACGTTTTAATTTTTCTTCAAGCCACTCTAGAGGGATATCTGGGTATAGTTCAAGAAGATTCTCTATACCATTGAAATAGGCACCAAAGGTTTGATCAAAACGGTCGAAAAATTTCTCATCCTTGACAAGTATTAAGCGGGCAAGGTAATAGAAGTCATTGACAGAAGGAGGAATAACATTCTTCTTCAGAGCGTCTAATAAAGTTAAAAATTCTTGAATCGAAACAGGTATTTTCGATTTTTTTAAGGCGTAGAAAAAGTTGATCAGCATGATCTAAGATTATCGATTTTGACGATTCATAAAAATTAGTCGTTCAAATAAATGAACATCTTGTTCATTTTTCAATAGGGCACCTTGAAGGGGAGGTATGGAAGCTTTTCCATCCTTACTTTTGAGATCATCGGCAGATAAATCTTCAGCCATCAGGAGTTTTAGCCAATCAATGAGTTCAGAAGTGGAGGGTTTTTTCTTCAGTCCAGGTAAGTTTCGAATTTCATAAAATGTTTGTAATGCTGTTGCTAGAAGATCTTTTTTGATATTCGGATGATGAACATCTACGATTTTTTGTATCGTCACAGGGTCAGGAAATGCAATGTAGTGAAAAAAACATCGTCTTAAAAAAGCATCAGGTAATTCTTTTTCGTTATTTGAAGTAATAATTACAAGAGGGCGATGGGTTGCTTGGATCATTTCTCGAGTTTCGTAAACGAAAAATTCCATACGATCTAGCTCTCTTAATAAATCGTTTGGGAACTCTATATCAGCTTTATCTATCTCATCAATTAATAAAACAGTTGGTTCCGAGGCAGTAAAGGCCTGCCATAAAACACCTTGAACAATGTAATTACGAATATCTTGGACTTTATTGTCACCTAGTTGAGAATCTCTCAAGCGACTCACAGCATCATACTCATAAAGACCTTGTTGAGCTTTTGTAGTCGATTTGATATGCCATTGCAATAATGGCATCCCAAGTGATGCTGCTACTTCTTCTGCAAGCATGGTTTTACCTGTACCCGGCTCGCCTTTAATGAGAAGAGGACGCTGTAAAGTCACTGCAGCATTAACAGCCATTTTTAAATCATCTGTTGCTACATACTTTTGTGTACCTTGAAAGCTTTGAGCGGTATTCGTCATTCCTAATCCTTATTAAAATCTGTTGTAATTTTCTTGAATTCAACAAATGAACTCTTCATTCATACTTATCCTCTATACTATTATCTTACAAAGTTTTTTCTTTTAATTAGACGAAAAATGATAAAAATTCAAGTTACAGCCACAAAAAAATTAATTCTTTCAGTTTCAATTTTTACTGCAGCACTCAGTTTGCCTGCTCAAGCAGCGGAAATTCAAGGCAATGCGGAACAAGGAGCCAAGAACGTTCGGCTTTGTGTAGGATGTCATGCAATACCTGGATATCGTTCCTCAGTTCCTGAAATTTATACTGTTCCTTTGATTGGTGGACAATCTTCTGGTTATATCGTTGCAGCACTTCAAGCCTATAAAAAGGGGGAAAGAAAACATCCAACGATGCGCAGTGTTGCAGGATCCCTCTCAGATCAAGATATGGCTGACTTAGCAGCCTACTACTCTGCACAAAATGCTGAAACCAAAGCCAACAAGCTTAAATAAGAAATGTATTTGAAAGGTTAAATATGAAACGTTTTGTATTGATGTTCGCTTTATCACTAGCCACTAGCACAAGTTCTTTTGCTGCTAGTATTGAGTCTGGTAAGGTATTGGTTGAAAAAAACAATTGTGGTTCATGCCATGGGGCTGACTTAAAAAGTCCAATTGCTCCTAGCTATCCAAAATTGGCGGGACAGCACAAAGACTATCTTTTTTATGCATTAAAAGCGTATCAAGTTGAAAATAATCCGCAAGTTGGTCGTGCTAATGCAATTATGGCTGGGCAAGTCAAACAATTTAATCTTTCTCAATTAAAAGATATAGCCGCTTACATAGCATCACTTCCTACCGATTTAGTCATTAAAAAGTAATCTTAGCTCGCCGCAACTTGACCTTGTTGAAGGTGATTTATCATTAACTCTTGAGCTAAATCACCCTTTCTGGCTATTAATGCGGATAGAATTTGTCGATGTTCTTGAAGTGACTGTTCTAGTCTGCCTAATTTGGTTAATGAATTTCTACGTTGTAACTTAAGAATTTGTCTTAAGTCGGTAATCACCTTACGCATCCATCGATTACCTGAAATTTCTTGAATTTTGTCGTGAAATTCCTGATTTAGCTCAAAAAAACGATCCACATCTCGATCCGCTGCAGCCCTTTCTAATCTGAGATGAATGCCATCCAAGAGCTCTAACTGTTGGTCTGTTGCCGTGATTGCGACAACCTTACATGCATTTCCTTCTAGAAGCGCTATGACTTGAAATATTTGAGCAATTTCATTCATGTCGACTTCAGTAACATATGCTCCTCGACGTATTTTCATAGTGATCAGACCTTCTGAGGCAAGAACTTTAATTGCCTCTCTGAGAGGAGTGCGACTAATACCGAATTGAGTCGTTAATGACTTTTCATCAATCCAGCTACCAGGGGTAAGCTCGTGAGAAAATATTTTTTCCCGAATTAAGTCCGCCACATCTTCATATAAGGGTTTACTAGTTAATGTTTGGCTCATAAAATTTAAAGAATATTGTTCAGTAATGTTACGTAAATACATGAAATTAAACAATTATTTATTTAATATCGAATTTTATTTATTAATTTTCAACAAAGTGATCATCAATTTGAATTCATAATTTATAATTCATTTAACTATTTATTATTTGAGTTGTCAATGTTATTCTTCAGGGTATAGGAAAAATGCTCACTTTTATTGCAGAAAGAATATATGTCCCAAAATTCATTAAATCCACAGCAATGGCCAGATTTTTCTCAAACGAGCGAAGAAGAATGGCGGACTTTAGCGGCAAAGTCATCTCCAAATAAAAATCCTGACGAACTGGGTTGGAAAACTCCGGATGATATATTTTTGAAGGCTTTATATACCAAAGATGACATTGCACAGTTGTCGTTTACGAATACCTTGCCTGGTTTTGAGCCTTTTATTCGTGGTCCTCAAGCAACCATGTACGCATCACGTCCATGGACCATCAGACAATATGCAGGGTTTTCTACAGCAGAGGAATCGAATGCTTTTTATCGCAAAGCTTTAGCTGGGGGTGGGCAAGGGATTTCAGTAGCATTTGATTTACCAACTCACCGTGGTTATGACTCTGATCATCCAAGAGTTACTGGGGATGTAGGCAAAGCTGGAGTTGCAATTGACACTGTAGAAGATATGAAGATCCTGTTCGATCAGATTCCGCTGGATAAAGTATCTGTCTCCATGACAATGAATGGCTCTGTTTTACCAATCTTAGCGGGTTATATTGTTGCGGCTGAGGAAAGTGGTGTTGACCAAGCTCTATTATCCGGAACGATTCAAAATGATATTTTGAAAGAGTTTATGGTGCGCAATACTTACATCTATCCCCCAGAACCCTCGATGCGTATTATTGGCGACATCATTGAATATACGGCCAAGCAGATGCCGAAATTTAATTCGATTTCTATATCTGGTTACCACATGCAAGAAGCAGGTGCCAATCAATCGCTTGAATTAGCTTTTACCTTAGCGGATGGCAAGGAATACGTAAAGACGGCGCTAGGTAAGGGGCTAGATATTGATGATTTTGCAGGTCGGCTATCATTCTTTTTTGCTATTGGTATGAATTTTTATTTAGAGGTAGCAAAACTTCGCGCCGCAAGAATCCTTTGGTGGAGAATCATGAAGGAGTTTGCGCCAAAAAATCAGAAATCATTGATGCTCAGAACACATTGCCAAACCTCTGGATGGTCTTTAACAGAACAGGATCCCTACAACAATATTGTTAGAACAAGTATTGAAGCTATGGCGGCAGTTTTTGGAGGGACGCAGTCCTTACATACAAATTCGTTTGACGAAGCCATTGCATTACCGACTGAGTTTTCATCGCGTATCGCACGAAATACCCAATTAATCATTCAAGAAGAAACCCATATTACGAATGTAATTGACCCTTGGGCAGGTTCTTACATGATGGAAAAGCTCACGCAGGAGATGGCTGATAAAGCTTGGGAAATTATTCAAGAAGTCGAAACAATGGGTGGCATGACCAAAGCTGTGCAAAGTGGCTGGGCCAAACTCAAAATTGAAGCAGCTGCGGCGCAAAAGCAAGCGAATATTGATACAGGTAAAGACGTGATTGTAGGCGTTAATAAATACCAATTGGATCAAGAAGGAGACGTTGATGTTCGCGTAGTTGATAATATTCAAGTAAGAGATAACCAAATTGCAAGGTTAAAATCTGTCAAAGCCTCTAGAGATTCAGTAAAAGTAGTGCAAGCTCTGCAAGACATTACGCATGCTGCGGAACATCAATCAGGAAATTTATTACAGTTAACAATTGCTGCGATGCGACTTAGAGCGACAATAGGCGAAGTCTCTGATGCCTTAGAAAAAGTCTATGGTCGGCATCGTGCTGATACGCAAAAGGTGACCGGTGTGTATGCTGCTGCTTATGATTCAGCTGAGGGTTGGGAAAAGTTACAACACGAAATAGCACAATTTGGTGACGAGTTTGGACGGCGTCCACGTGTCATGATTGCTAAGCTTGGACAAGATGGTCATGATCGTGGGGCAAAAGTAGTTGCTACAGCATTTGCCGACTTGGGTTTCGATGTAGATATGGGACCTTTGTTTCAAACGCCTGATGAATGTGCAAGACAAGCAATTGAAAACGACGTCCATGCGGTAGGAATTTCAACCTTGGCTGCAGGACATAACACTTTAGTTCCGGCCATTATTGAGGAATTAAAACGTCAAGGCGGGAAAGACATTGTGGTGTTTGTTGGAGGAGTCATACCAAAACAAGACTACGAATTTTTATATGAGGCAGGAGTCAAAGGTATTTACGGTCCAGGTACTCCAATACCAGCTTCGGCTAAAGATGTCTTAGAACATATTCGCAAAGCACTCATAACTATTAAATAAGCAATGACGGATCTTCATCATCCCTTAGTGACTGACTTATTGAGCGGTCAGGAAAAAATGAACACGATAGCTCGCCGCTCACTTGCGAAAGTCATTACGTTAATTGAGTCCACCAAGGCCAGTCATCGAATTGAGTCAGATCAAATCTTAAATGAGTTGATTGCTTTTTCAGGAAAATCATTTCGCATTGGTATCTCAGGAGTTCCTGGCGTAGGTAAATCGACTTTAATTGAAACCTTAGGATTGTATTTAATTTCTCAAGGTCACCGCGTTGCGGTATTAGCTATTGACCCATCATCAAGCATTTCGGGGGGGTCGATCTTAGGTGATAAAACGCGAATGGAGCAACTATCCGTTCACCCGAATGCCTTTATACGTCCAACTCCATCATCTGGGAATTTAGGTGGGGTAGCAGAGAAAACTAGAGAAACTATGCTCGTTTGTGAGGCGGCGGGTTATGACATCATTTTGGTTGAAACCGTTGGTGTTGGACAAAGTGAAATTGCTGTTTCAAAAATGACTGATATTTTTGTACTTCTTCAATTACCCAATGCCGGTGATGATCTACAAGCGATTAAAAAAGGTGTCATGGAAATTGCTGATCTCGTCGTTGTCAATAAGGCAGATATTGACCCAGATGCCACGATGAGGGCAATGGCTCATATTGTTGGTTCGCTTCGCATCTTTAGTCAACAAGGCCATTCAGATCATCCATCCATCAATCTAAGTCATTGGAGTCCACAAGTCATGTCCCTTAGCGCTCTTAAAGGTCATGGAATTGAAGCACTATGGTCCAAGATGAATGAGTTTCTAGATATCCAGAAATCGACTGGCTTATTTAAACAAAGGCGAATGAATCAATCGAAAACTTGGTTGTGGGAGCGAATCCAATCGGGATTGTCACAAGAGTTTAAAGAGCATTCTGGAGTGTCTATGCTATTGCCAGAATTACAACAGCAAGTAGAACAAGGTTCCATTGCAGCATCTGTTGCGGCAAGAAAAATATTAGATGTATTCAAAACTGATTTGAAACGTAAGGCTTGATTATGAAAGATATCATTAAACAGTTAGAAGCAAAACGCGAACAAGCTTTTCTTGGAGGTGGTCAAAAGCGTATCCAGGCCCAACATCAGAAAGGGAAGTTAACTGCCCGCGAACGTATTCATTTATTACTCGATGAAGGATCTTTTGAAGAGTGGGATATGTTTGTAGAGCATCGTTGTACAGATTTTGATATGGCTGATGAGTCTGTGCCGAGTGATGGTGTTGTCACAGGCTATGGAATGATCAATGGGCGTTTGGTCTTCGTGTTTTCTCAAGATTTTACGGTTTTTGGTGGGTCATTATCAGAGGCGCATGCTGAAAAAATCTGCAAAATTATGGATCAAGCCATGAAAGTTGGTGCACCAGTGATTGGCTTAAATGACTCTGGGGGAGCAAGAATTCAAGAAGGCGTGGCATCACTCGGTGGTTATGCTGAGATTTTTCAAAGGAATGTTACAGCTTCAGGTGTGATTCCCCAAATTTCATTGATCATGGGACCTTGTGCTGGTGGAGCAGTGTACTCACCAGCGCTAACAGATTTTATCTTTATGGTTAAAGATAGTTCTTATATGTTTGTAACAGGTCCTGAGGTAGTTAAAACCGTGACCCACGAAGACGTTACTGCTGAAGAGTTGGGTGGAGCCTTAACCCATTCAACGAAGTCAGGTGTATGTGATCGAGTATTTGAAAATGACGTTGAAGCGATTTTAATGTTGCGTAGATTTTTTAATTATTTACCTTTGTCCAATCGTGAAAAACCACCATTGCGACCAAGTTCTTCCGTCTCTGAGCAGATAGATTATTCGCTCGATACGCTAATACCCACAAATCCAAATAAGCCCTATGACATGAAAGAGCTTATTCTCAAGACTGTTGATGATGGAGATTTCTTTGAAGTTCAACCGGATTATGCCAAAAATATCATCATTGGCTTTGGACGAATCGATGGACAAACCATAGGAATAGTTGCGAATCAGCCACTCGTACTAGCAGGTTGTCTAGATATCAAATCCTCAATCAAAGCGGCACGTTTTGTTCGTTTTTGCGATGCATTTAATATACCCGTTATTACCTTTGTCGATGTTCCTGGATTTATGCCGGGTACTTCGCAAGAATATGGTGGCATTATAAAACACGGTGCCAAGCTATTGTTTGCATATGCCGAATGTACGGTTCCTAAAATTACTGTGATTACTCGAAAAGCATATGGTGGCGCATACGATGTGATGTCATCTAAACATTTACGTGGCGATGTTAATTTTGCATGGCCATCAGCAGAAATCGCAGTCATGGGTCCTAAGGGAGCAGTTGAAATTATTTTTCGAAATGAAAAATCCGATCCTGAAAAGTTGGCAGCTAGAGAAGCTCAATACAAAGCTAAATTTGCCAATCCTTTTGTAGCGGGTCGAAGAGGTTATATCGATGATGTCATTATGCCTAATGAAACTAGAAAACGTATTTCTAGATCCTTGGTAATGCTCCAAAACAAAGAGCTCGATAATCCTTGGCGCAAACACGACAACATTCCACTATAAATTCTGATTGGGAAAACATAATGTTTCAAAAAATATTAATTGCTAACCGTGGTGAAATTGCTTGCCGAATTATCCAAACTGCCAAGAAAATGGGGATTAAAACGGTTGCTGTCTATTCGGAAGCAGATCAAGAGGCTCGTCATGTCGAGTTAGCTGATGAGGCAATTTGTATTGGTCCTGCCCCATCTAGAGAGTCTTATTTAGTGATGAGTAATATTATTGAGGCCTGTCATGCTACTGGCGCTCAAGCGATTCATCCCGGCTATGGATTTCTGTCAGAAAATGAAGAGTTTGCCCGCATTGTTGAAGAGCAAGGGATCGTATTTATTGGTCCAAAGCACCACTCTATAGCCGCAATGGGTGACAAAATAGCCTCTAAAAAATTAGCCGAAAAAGCAAAGGTTAATACTATTCCAGGGCACAATGAGGCAATCGGAAGTGCAGATCAAGCTGTTCAAATTGCAAAGAAAATTGGTTATCCAGTGATGATCAAAGCTTCTGCTGGCGGTGGCGGAAAGGGACTACGAGTAGCGAGCAACGATACAGAGGCCTTTGAAGGTTTTACATCTTGTCAAAATGAGGCTAGAAATTCTTTTGGTGATGATCGAATCTTTATTGAGAAATTTGTTGAAGATCCCAGACATATTGAAATCCAAGTTTTGGGTGATGCTTTTGGAAATATGGTCTATTTATGGGAAAGAGAATGCTCCATTCAAAGACGACACCAAAAAGTTATTGAAGAAGCGCCATCTCCCTTTATTAGTGAACAAACACGATTAGCGATGGGTGAGCAAGCAGTCTCATTAGCACGAGCAGTGCAATACCAGTCTGCCGGAACGGTTGAATTTGTGGTGGGCAAAGATCAGTCATTTTATTTTTTAGAAATGAATACACGTCTTCAAGTTGAACATCCCGTCACTGAAATGATTACCGGTTTAGATTTGGTAGAGCAGATGATTCGTATTGCGGCTGGCGAAAAGCTGGACTTTGAGCAAAAAGATATTCAACGAAATGGTTGGGCAATTGAATGTCGAATTAATGCCGAAGACCCCTATCGACAATTTCTTCCCTCTACAGGACGCTTAATTAAATATCAACCACCACCAATATCAGTTGGTGTCAGGGTGGATACAGGGGTTTATGAAGGTGGTGAAATTCCAATGTTTTATGACTCCATGATTGCAAAATTAATTACGCATGGAAGTGATCGTGATGAAGCCATTGGCAAAATGCAAATCGCATTAAATCAGTTTGTTATTGAGGGTATTGATTCGAATATACCGTTTCAAGCAACTTTGATGCAACACCCTGATTTTCAGTCAGGAAAAATGAATACAGGCTTTATTCCTAAAAATTTCCCCGAAGGTTTTATGGGGGCAAATTTAGATGACGATAGCAAATTATTATTAAGTGCAATTGCTGGATCGATTCATTTGCAATATATCAATCGGTCTGGAAATATTACTGGTCAGTTAGAAGGACATGCTTCTCAAGTACCAAATCAATTCGTTGTTGTCATTGGTGAGAATGGAAAACAAGAGCACATTCCAATTGAAATTAATGCGGATGCAGATGGGGATCACGTTGTGATTCAAGATCATAAATTTGACATTGTTAGCAATTGGCGTCCGGGTAAAATTCTCTTTGAGGGACTAGTTAATAATGTGCCAATGGTTTTGCAAGTCCATCGTGAATCTATTTCTTATGAACTCATGTATAACGGTATCCGTTTTCAGGCGATGGTGATGTCTTTGAGTAAAGCTGAGTTACAGAAACTCATGCCTTTTAAAGTACCGCCAGATATGTCTCAATATCTACTTTCTCCGATGCCAGGACTACTCTCTGAGGTTTCAGTAGAAGTTGGTCAAAAGGTTCAGGTAGGACAAAAATTGGCGATTATTGAGGCGATGAAAATGGAAAATGTGATGTTGGCTCAATATGAAGGTGTTGTAGCACAAATTTTGGCTAAAAAAGGTGAAAGTTTATCTGTCGATCAAATGATCATCCAATTTAATAAGGAGTAATAAGATGCAAAGACCATTTAAAATACTAGGGCTTCAACAAGTTGCCATTGGCGCTCTCAATAAAAATGAAATAAAAACCCTTTGGCAAGACATGCTCGGTTTTACATTCAAGAGCAGCTTTATTTCTGAAAAAGAAAATGTCGATGAGGATATTTTTACCATTGGTGGCGGTGATCATCCCGTTGAGTTTGATTTGATGCAACCCTTAGATCCAAATAAAAAACCTGCCGTTCATACAACACCCCTCAATCACATAGGTTTATGGGTGGATAACTTACCGATAGCTGTGGAGTGGTTAACGGCAAAAGGTGTTCGTTTTGCACCTGGAGGAATCAGACGCGGAGGGGATGGTCACGACATCATCTTTATCCACCCCAAAAGCAATGCTGAATTTCCAATTTCTGGATTTGGCGTATTAATTGAATTAGTACAGGCACCTCCAGAAGTGATTGATCAGGCTCATAATTAAAAATGCCGCAGGTATTTTTGTCGATCGTAAATACTTTTTGGCATAATTGAATATTGTTCTTTAATTTGATTTCTAGGAGAGAGAATGTCTAATTTGCCTCAAGGTATGCAAATTCATGCCGAAATTACCCCAGATTTTGCAACTGTTTTAACACCAGAAGCCTTAGCTTTAGTCGCAAAATTACATCATGCCTTTGAACCACGTCGTCAAGAGCTTCTAAATGCTCGCGTTGAAAGAACGAAACGTCTAGATGCCGGTGAGATTCCTAATTTTTTACCTGAGACGAAAGCGATTCGTGAAGGTGATTGGAAAATTGCTCCAATTCCAGAGGCTTTATATTGTCGTCGTGTAGAAATTACCGGTCCAGTTGACGCCAAAATGGTGATTAATGCCTACAACTCCGGTGCAGACTCATATATGACCGACTTTGAGGACTCCAATAGTCCTAATTGGAATAATCAAATCCAAGGTCAAATTAATTTAAGAAGTGCAATTAAGCGCGAATTACGTTTTGAGCAAAACGGTAAAACCTATAAATTAAATGACAAGATTGCAGTATTACAAGTACGTCCAAGAGGTTGGCATTTAGATGAAAAGCACGTGACGATTGATGGCAAACGTGTTTCTGGGGGTATTTTTGATTTTGCTTTATTTTTATTCCATAACGCAAGTGAATTGTTAGCACGTGGTGCTGGGCCATATTTCTATCTACCTAAAATGGAAAGTCATTTAGAGGCGCGTTTATGGAATGATATTTTTGTGATGGCACAAAATGAAATGGGTTTACCGCAAGGAACGATTAAAGCAACTGTCCTTATCGAGACAATACTAGCTGCTTTTGAGATGGATGAAATCCTCTATGAGTTACGCGACCACAGCGCAGGTTTAAATGCGGGACGCTGGGATTACATTTTCTCTTGCATCAAGAAATTTAAGGTTGATAAAAATTTCTGTTTAGCTGACCGCGCTAAAGTAACGATGACAGCACCATTTATGCGCTCTTATGCATTGCTTTTATTGAAGACGTGTCACCATCGCGGAGCTCCTGCAATTGGTGGAATGAGTGCTTTGATTCCAATTAAAAATGATCCGGAAAAGAACGCTATTGCGATGGCTGGAATTATTTCTGACAAAAAGCGTGATGCTGAAGATGGCTACGACGGTGGTTGGGTAGCACATCCAGGTTTAGTAGAGCCTGCAATGATTGAGTTTAAAAAAGTTCTAGGTGATAAGCTCAATCAATTTGAGAAGCAAAAACCCGAAGTGCAGGTAAAAGGTTCTGACTTATTAGACTTTCAACCTGAAACACCGATTACTGAGAATGGTTTAAGAATGAATATTAATGTCGGTATTCATTATTTAGGTGCCTGGTTAGCCGGAAATGGTTGCGTACCGATTCATAATTTGATGGAAGATGCAGCAACTGCTGAAATCAGTCGTTCACAAGTATGGCAGTGGATTCGTTCACCAAAAGGTGTTTTAGATGACGGTCGTAAAGTTACTGCTGAAATGGTTAAAGGCTTCATCAAAGAAGAGTTGGTAAAGGTTAGTAATTCAGGGGCGGTTGGACATTGGAACCGTGCTGCTGAGATATTTGATCACATGTCTACTGGCGAGCACTTTGAAGAGTTCCTGACATTACCGTTGTACGAAGAAATTTAATTAATTTGAATATTGGATTCGAAAGAATGCCAATTCTTGCCATCGATACCTCTACCCAGTGGTGTTCGGTGGCATTTTATTTTCCAGATAAGACTTATTTAGTTAGGCATGAAAAAGTAGGGAATACTGCAAGCCAGGTCCTTTTACAATGGATTCAGGACCTCATGCTTGAAGCCAACTTAGGTTGGCATGAAATCCGGGCTTTAGCTGTTTCTCAAGGCCCTGGAGCATTTACTGGAATACGTCTTGGTATTGGAGTCGCTCAGGGTTTGGCTTACGCACAGCAAAAGCCTTTAATTCCGATTCCTAGCTTAGATGGCATGCTTGCTCATGCATTATTTTTTTCAAATAAAGCGATGTTGAAATCTGCAAAGTATCGTGTTTTGCTAGATGCACGTATGCAACAAGTTTATTGTGCTTCCTATCTAATTGATGACCAGCAATTATTAGTTCGCCCAAAAGAAATTCAATTAATTGATATAAAAAATCTAGATTTTGAGGATTATTCAGTTGATTTCTCTTACGATATCCATTCTTATGTCGAAGAAGGGGTATTAAAACCACAGACAGAATTAATTCCAGCCAGTCCGAATGCCTTGGGTATTGCTTATTTGGCTTCTTTAAAAAATCAGGATGATTTATATTTACCTCAAGATTGTCAGCCCTTATATATCAGGGATCAAGTTGCTTTAACTATTGCCCAACGATCTCAATAGCCTTACTTAATAACGATTAATTATGAGTATCAATTTTCAATTTAAAGTGATGCATGACAGCGATATTGGCAATGTTCATAAAATTGAGGCTGAATCTCATTTGCATCCTTGGAGTGAAAAAAACTTCCTCGATTGCATTGTGCAAAAGTATTGGAATTATGTCTTATTGGAGGACAGTCCTTCGAACCAAAGAATTGGACACTGCATCATCATGCCAGGAGTTGAAGAACTGCATTTGTTAAATATCACGATACATCCTCATTTTCGTCGACAGCATATTGCTTCAAGAGCCTTGATGTCTTTAGAAGAGATTGGAATTAAACATCATTATTTAAAAATGTTACTAGAAGTCAGGCGCAGTAATGATGTGGCAATTAAAATGTATGAGAAATTAGGCTATCAATTCATTGGAGCTAGGAGAGATTATTACCCGTTGGTAAAAGGTGATACATTTTCAAGAGAAGATGCTTTGGTGATGGAAAAAATCCTTAAGGAAATTAAATGAATAAAGCCTTGCTATTAAAAGAAATGGGCATTAGCTCTTGGAAACCGAAAACTGTTTTAGAGTCACCAACATTCAATTTACCCCAAACGGAGAGTGTGATGAAAAATCAAGAGTTTCCTATATGGACCTTAATTTTTGAAGAAGGTGATTTGCTTACAACTTTATCGAAAAATGTTCAAATCGTCGTACAAAACTTTGGTGTCAAAACACAAGTAATACCCTTTCAAGCATCCATCAACTCTAGTCAGATTCAAGGTGATTTAGTATTTTGTTTGGGGCAAACATCAGGGCAATACTTTTCAGGAGAAACAAATACGATTGAAGATTTAAGAGGGATTCTGTTTGAAACCAGTGGTGAGCATCGCGATGAAATCCCAGTGATTGTTTCGTATTCAATGCAACAAATATATCATTCAGCAATTAAAAAGAAACAACTTTGGGATGACCTAATCTTTGCAAGAAATGTGTATTTAGATACGATGTCTTAAGCGTGTGGCTGTTTTTCTTCGCCAATCAGGTGGAGTGAATCGTACTGGGACTGATTTTTTTGATGCCTGTAGATCACAAGTGCCATGGTGATAATTACAAAGCAACCGAATAAAAGTATCACAACCTGAACTGGCAAGTCAAACCAAATAAGCAGTGAATAAATCCCAAGCATACACAGTACTGATAAATTCTCATTAAAGTTTTGAATCGCAATTGAGTGGCCAGCTGACAAGAGTACATGACCACGATGTTGGAGAAGTGCATTCATTGGGACCACAAAATAGCCGGACATCCAACCAATAGTGATTAGGAAAACATAAGTAAATAATAAATAAGCGTGGACCTTTATTATTCCAAAATTAACGATCCAATCACCAAATTGCTCCTTTTGGAAAGCAGCAAGGATAATCACTAAAAAGCCCATAATGACACCATATTTAAGGACAATTAGGGAGTTTTTTAGCGGCACTCTTGCTGCTGCCCACATCGCACCACCAGCCACTCCGAATGCAACTATGGCTTGCAAAATAGCTCCTTGAGATAAGCTCATATCCAAAGCATCTTCAGCCCATTTGAGAATAATGAACTGTAGAGTTGCCCCAATACCCCAAAATAATGTCGTTACCGCTAAAGAAATCTGTCCTAATCGATCATTCCAAAGAGTCATGAAATTACGTGAAAATTCTTGAACCAGTCTAATCGGATTTTTCGATGAAACACTATAAATAACACCAGTTTCAGGGATGCGTAAATTAATTAAAGCAGCAATTAAGTAGAATAAAACAATCAGGGCAATAGCTGCCTCAGGAGGAGTGTCGATATGGGTTTCAATTAATGGGAAGTCCAACAGAAGAAGTGTCTGAGCTATCTTTGGGCTGATAAGGATTCCCCCCAGAACTGTCCCTAAAATAATTGAGCAAACAGTTAAACCTTCAATCCAACCGTTGGCAGCTACTAATTTTTCTGGTGGAAGTAATTCCGTCAAAATACCATACTTGGCTGGCGAATAAGCTGCAGCACCAAAACCAACAATGGCATAAGCTAGTAAAGGATGTACTCCCATTAACATCGTCAGACAACCGATCACCTTAATGCTGTTAGTTAAAAACATGACTTGACCTTTAGGCCGGGAGTCAGCAAAAGCACCTACATATGCTGCGAGCAAGACGTAGGATAATACGAAAAACAATTTAAGTAGAGGAGTCATCCATTCAGGAGACTGAGTTTGAACCAATAAAGATATGGCAGCAATTAGAAGGGCATTATCGGCAAGCGACGAAAAAAATTGCGCTGCCATAATGGAATAAAAACCTGGTTTCATTCGTACAATGATATGTTAAACATTAAATAATTTCCAAATTCCTACTATACATGAAGCATAGACCAATCAAAGCCTCGATTTTGACACATAATTTAAGTCATAACCTGTCTAGGGTTAAAAATATGACTAATTCCGCACCAACTTGGGCGGTAGTCAAGGCAAACGCTTATGGGCATGGTTTAGAGCCCGCTTTAAAAGCTTTTCGGGAAAGCGAAGGGATTGCCCTTTTGGATTTGGAGCATGCTGCATTCGCGCGGGATTTAGGTTGGGTTGGGCGGATTCTTTTATTAGAGGGTGTTTTTGCCGAGGCTGATTATGATGATGCAGTCAATATTTCTTGTGAAATAGTGATCCATCATGAACAGCAGATAACCTGGTTAATTCAGTGGTTAGGAAAGCAAGGCCCACAAAAGGCGGCTGAATTATTAGCTAAATGTCCGATTTGGCTTAAGCTTAATTCAGGCATGAACCGTTTAGGCTTCAAATCAGCCCAATATGGTGTTAGTTATGAAATCTTGAAGCAGATAGGCTGTACGGTTCATCACTTAACACATTTTGCTAATGCAGATGACCCCCAAATATTTCCTTCCGTTCAAGATCAATGGGGGATTTTTAGTAAGGCAACGCTATATGTAGATGGTTTAAAAAGTGCAGCAAATTCAGCTGCAATTATCGGTTATTCGTTTACCCATGCTGACATGACTCGTCCAGGCATTATGTTGTACGGCGCATCACCCTCAGGAAATTATCAAGATATTGCTGATTTGGATTTAAAAGCGGGGATGAATTTGCGTTCTGAGATTATTGCACTTCAAGAACTACAAACTGGTGATACTGTTGGCTATGGAAGTCAGTATGTTGCCCCTAAAAATACGAAAATTGCGGTGATTGCATGTGGTTATGCCGATGGTTATCCTAGAAGCGCACCAAATGGAACACCTGTTTGGGTTGGCAAGGCTGAAAATATACTGGATGGTCAAATTGCTCCTATAGTAGGCAGAGTTTCTATGGATATGATGATGATTGATGTATCAAACATTTCTCATGCACACATAGGCTCTCCGGTGGAGCTTTGGGGAGAACTGAATCCCATTGATGATGTTGCTTTGCCAGCGAAAACGGTGGGCTATGAATTAATGTGTGGCTTAACGAATCGAGTGAAACAAGAAATTCTTTAATTAGCGGTGTTCCAGAATTGCCACCATTTTGCTTGTTGAGCAGTGACAGCTTGCCTTTTACCTGTTTTAAAGATTTCACTATTTGGGAAATTATTGTTAAAAATGCGCATGGTATCTGTGCTTAAGTCTTGCATACCCAATGCTTCATAGGACTTCACCATCAAGTAAAGAGCTTCCTCAATTGCAGGTGCACGGTCATAGTCTCTTAAGGCTGTTTGAGAGCGATTGATGGTAGCTACATAAGCGCCACGACGATAGTAATAACGAGCGGCATTGACATCGCCCTCAGCTAAGGCATTTACGATGTAGCGCATACGATCGAGTGCGTCAGGAGTGTATTTGCTATTAGGGTACCTTGTAGTAAGAACTTTAAAAGCCTCATATGCATCTTTGGACGCTTTTGGATCTCTTTCACTCAAGTCTTGTCCTGAAAACTTAGCTAAAAAACCTAAATTATCATTAAAGGTAATGAGCCCTTTAAGATAGTAAGCATAATCAATGTCTGGATGATCGGGATGAAGTTGAATAAAACGATTGATTGAGGCTAAAGCCAGCTCTTGCTCATTCCTCTTCCAATTACAATAGGCCGAATTGATTTGAGCTTGTTCGGCGAGTGGCCCAAAGGGATAGCGGGCCTCTAATTTCTCATAATATTTAACGCAGTTTGGATAGTCGTTATCTTTTAGAGCAGATTTTGCTTCGCCTAATAATTTGCTTTGGGTCCAACTAGCAGTTTCATCAAAATCTTTGCCTGCACATCCAGAGAATATACTCACGATCAAAATGAGCGATAAATATAACGAATATGTTGATAAGCGCTTTAAACTTAATAAATTAGTAAACAATTGAATCTCTAAAATTAAAAACAAATGGTTAAAAATACAACACTCACCTATTATGAGCACAATGGAATACTCTGATTATATCGATGATGCTGAAGTAGGGGAAGAAGTTCCCCTTATACGGGTGATTGAATTTGATTTACCTATTGAATTAAGGGGTGAAAGGATTGATAAAGCGATCGCTAAAGTATTAACCACTTATTCAAGAAGTCGGATTCAACAGTGGATTGAAGCAGGGCTAGTTTATGAAAATGAACGGAAAATTCAAGCTAAAGATCATGCAATGGGCCTGGAGCATGTAAAGATATCGTTACCACCAGATCCACAAAATAATGCCTACCATGCAGAAGATTTACCGCTTCAGGTCGTTTATAGCGACTCTGACATTGCCATGATCTATAAGCCATATGGTTTGGTTGTTCACCCAGCAGCGGGCAATTGGTCTGGAACTCTTCTAAATGCTGTATTACATCATTTTCCGGAGTGTTCAGATGTTCCTAGAGCGGGAATTGTGCATCGCTTGGATAAAGACACCTCTGGCTTGTTAGTTATTGCAAAAAATCTTAAGGCTCAACATGCTTTGGTTCAACAACTTCAAAGTCGCAGTATGGAGCGAAAATATATCGCTTTGGTTTGGGGTAAAACACCATTGAGTAAAGTTATTCACGGCGCAATTGGTCGGGATCCTAAAGATCGATTAAGAATGAGTATGCAAGTTTCTAATGGTAAAGAGGCTAGTACGTACGTGAAAACCCTATACCATGGCACATTTGAAGGTAAGCCTATATCGTTGGTTAGTTGTGAGTTAGAAACGGGAAGAACCCATCAAATTCGGGTCCATTTGGAGTTTTTGGGACATGCTTTAGTGAATGATCCCATTTATAGGAATAAGATTCCTCATCAAATAGCATTAGCTTTAAAAAATCAACTTCTAGAAAATAATATTCAATTTCCTGGTCAATTTTTACATGCCGGCTTGTTAGGTCTTGAACACCCTATGACGAAAGAGCAAGTCCGAATTAAAGTAGATCCTCCCCCCCCATTGATTGAAACTTTAGATTTTTTAAAAATTCCACGTTCTTCATGGGAAAAGGTATTTGATTGAAAAATTTAATTCATACTGATCATGGTTTAGATATATTAATACCTAACTGGCAAGTACCAGAACATGTTCAGGCTTTTGTCTCAACTCGCCTGGGCGGAGTTAGTAAAATACCATATGACTCGCTCAATATTGGCAAACATGTAGGCGATCATTCGGACCATGTTGAGAAAAATCGTGAACTCCTGCAACAGATGTTGCCATCAAAGCCTTTATGGCTCAATCAAGTGCATGGAACGCAGATATGGTCAGATCCACAATCTAGCCTTGAAGCCGATGGGGCTGTTACAAAACTTGCTAATCAAGTATTAACTATTATGACTGCTGATTGCATGCCTATTTTGTTTTGTGATGAGCAGGGGGATATTTTAGGGGTATGTCATGCGGGATGGAGAGGGTTAGCTCAGGGAGTGATTCAGAAAACCCTAGATGAAATGCTCTTCAAAAAAAGACCTAATGATGCCAAAAAATATCTATCGAAAATACTGGTTTATTTAGGTCCCACAATCGGCCCCCGTCATTTTGAAGTCGGTGAAGATGTTTTTGATGCCTTTTCAACAATCTTACCTATGCAACTAATGGAAACGTATTTTGTGCCAACTCATCAGGCCGGCAAATATTTGGCAAACTTATTTGCCATAGCAAGATTTCAATTGAGTAGAAAAGGTATTGAAGGTATTTATTCGGATCAAATCTGTTGCTTTGAGCACGCCGATTTATTTTATTCTCATCGTAGAGATACCAAATCGGGTCGATTTGCTAGTTTTTTGTGGAAAACTTTATAATTTCAAACTATTGTTATAGGGTTTGCGCTTATAACTATTTATGAACTTTAAGAATAAATTGTTATGTTAAAGGTAGTATTTAATTTTTTAAAGGCTTTTCTTGAATAACAACGCATTTCGATTTAATGGTGGAATAAATCCACCGAAGCTTTCCTCAATGGATATGGCTTTAATACCACCAGAAATATTATCAGCAATCGAGCAGAAATATGCGGCTGATATTTATCAATTATGGACTGGTAAACTTGAAACACCCTTAGAAGATTCGCGCTTTAAATCGCAGATCTGGCATGAGGGTCTCTCATCATTTATTTATCAGATGTATTTAATCAACTCACAACATTTGACTTCCTTAGCAAATGCTGTAGTAGCAGAACCCAAAATAAAACATCGCATTATCTTTGCTACAGATCAAGTGGTTTCATCGATGTCCCCCACGAATTTCTTAGCAACTAATCCAGAGGCAATTCAAGAATTAATTCAATCGAATGGCCAATCATTTACGAATGGATTAAAAAATCTATTATCTGATTTACAAGTAGGAAAAATTACACAATCTGATCCCGATGCATTTGAAATTGGTAAAAATATCGCCACGACCGAAGGGGCGGTTGTTTACCAAAATCAATTGTTTCAATTGATTCAATATAAGCCAAGCACGCCAATGGTTTATGAAAAACCCTTGCTGATGGTTCCACCTTGTATCAATAAATACTACATTCTAGATTTGCAACCACAAACCTCTCTAGTCCAATATTTATTAAGCCAAGGCTTTACTCTATATATGGTTTCATGGAAAAATCCTGATCAATCCATGACACAAGTCACCTGGGATGACTATGTCGGACTTGGCGTGATTGAAGCCATTCGAGTGTGTGTTGAGATCTCGAAACAAGCTCAAATCAATATTTTAGGATTTTGTGTTGGTGGAACTCTTGTTTCTTGTGCCCTTGCGATTCTTGCGGCAAAAGATCTCCATCCTATTGCAAGCGTAACTTTATTAACTTCGTTCTTAGATTTTTCCGATACAGGAATGTTAGATGTTTTCGTGGATGAAGCCATGGTTGAACATCGAGAAAATACCATAGGAGGAAAAAATGGGAATTATGGTCTTTTAAGCGGTGTTGAATTAGCCAATACATTTTCTTTTTTAAGACCAAATGATCTAGTTTGGAATTATGTCGTCGCCAATTATTTATTAGGTAAAAGCCCAACGAGTTTTGACTTGTTGTTTTGGAATGGTGATTCAACAAATTTACCCGGCCCGATGTATGCCTATTATTTGCGACATATGTACCTAAATAACGATCTTAAAAAACCGAATTGCCTAACCATGTGTGCAACGCCTGTTGATTTATCGAAAATAACATGTCCATCATATATATATGCATCGCGTGAAGATCATATAGTTCCTTGGAAGTCGGCATACAATTCCGCACAGATTCTGAAAGGTGCAAATCGCTTTGTATTGGGAGCCTCTGGTCATATTGCCGGTGTCATCAATCCGCCACACAAGAAAAAACGAAATTACTGGACATCTACCAAACTTCCCCGTGATGCTCAAGACTGGTATTTAGGGGCGAAAATGATTGAAGGCAGTTGGTGGCCCGATTACGCGCAGTGGCTTGCTTCCCATAGTGATAAGAAGATTAAAGCAAAAGCCCAGTTGGGAAGTCCCAAGTACAAAGTTATCGAGCCAGCTCCCGGTAGCTATGTAAAAGAAACGGCAGTAAAAGTTTAAGAATATTAAAAAAGGAGAAATGATGAGTAAAAAAATTGCATATGTTACAGGTGGAATGGGGGGTATTGGTACAGCTATTTGTCAAAAACTGCATCAAGACGGTTTTATTGTGATTGCTGGATGTGGGCCAAACTCTCCACGTAAGGACCGTTGGTTAGCAGAGCAAAAAGCAATTGGCTATGATTTCCATGCCTCAGAGGGTAATGTTGGCGATTGGGCAAGTACCGTAGCTGCATTTAACAAAGTAAAAGCTGAGATCGGGATAGTGGATGTTTTAGTGAATAACGCCGGTATCACAAGAGATACTGTGTTTAGAAAGATGACTCCTGACGATTGGCAAGCTGTTATCAATACAAATCTAAATTCACTTTTTAACGTGACAAAACAAGTCATTGATGGCATGGTTGAAAAGGGCTGGGGAAGGGTAGTGAATATTTCTTCTGTCAATGGTCAAAAAGGTCAATTTGGACAAACCAACTACGCCACTGCTAAAGCTGGTTTGCGTGGTTTTACAATGGCTTTAGCTCAAGAAGTTGCGACCAAAGGTGTAACAATTAATACCGTATCTCCGGGATATATTGGTACAGACATGGTAAAAGCAATTCGTGAAGATGTATTAAATAAAATCGTTGAAACCATCCCTGTTAAGAGACTTGGAACTCCTGAAGAAATTGCCTCAATGGTGGCTTGGTTAGCCTCCGAAGATGGTGGGTTTGCGACTGGTGCAGATTTCTCTTTAAATGGTGGTTTACATATGAGTTAATTGAACTAACGCATAATCAGTCTACAATAAGCAATATCCTCAGACTTATAAAGGTCGTAGATTGATTATGGCAAGTCCAAAAACAAAACCAGTAAGAAAAACACCCGCGAAGAAGGCTACACCGAAAGCTGTGGCTTCCTCAACTAAAAAATCCTCAGAAGACAAAGCTGAGGGATTTGATTTATTTCAAGGTCAGCGGATAATAAAAAAATACCCTAATCGCAGACTTTACGATACCAAACATAGTACCTATATCACTTTGTTTGATATCAAAGGACTTGTTATGACGCAAGATCCTTTCGTTATCTTAGATGCTAAAACTGGTGAAGAAATTACGCGTAGCATTCTTATGCAAATCATATTGGAAGAAGAGTCCGGTGGACAACCTCTATTCTCAACTCAAAGTTTGATGCATATGATTCGTTTTTATGGAAACTCCTTACAAGGAATGATGTCACCATTTTTAGAGCAAAATATCAATCAATTTATAGAGTTACAAAATCAATACGTTCTCCATTGTCAAAAAATAGGGGGAGCATCCACGCCGGAGTCTTGGTTGAGTTTTGTTAATAATCGTTCACCAAATGAATTGATGAATCCTATGCAGTTTTTTACAAATGCTGGAGCACAGTTTTGGGAGCAAATCCAAGCTCAATCTCCTAAGATCATGTCCGGTTTTCCATTTAAATCATTTAAGCCTTAAAGGAACTACGTTTTGTCAAAAGTTGGTTTTGTCTCTTTAGGATGTCCTAAAGCACTAGTTGATTCTGAATTAATTCTTACGCGATTAAGCGCCGAAGGTTATGAAATTGCAAAAAATTACAGCGATGCAGAAATCGTTGTTGTTAATACCTGCGGATTTATCGATTCTGCGGTCGAAGAAAGCTTACAAGCAATTGGTGAAGCTTTACAAGAAAATGGACGAGTTATTGTTACTGGATGCCTAGGTGCAAAAACCGAAAACGATGGCCAAAACACTGTTTTTAAACATCACCCCAAAGTGTTGGCAGTAACCGGTCCGCATGCGACGAATGAAGTACTTGACGCCATTCATCAAAACCTTCCAAAGCCTCATGACCCTTTTATGGATTTGGTACCAGATATTGGTATTAAATTAACGCCAAAACATTATGCTTATTTGAAAATTTCTGAGGGCTGTAATCATTCGTGTACTTTTTGTATTATTCCGGATATGCGTGGCGGATTAGTGTCGAGATCAATTGATGACGTGTTACGAGAAGCTCAGGCACTTTTCAAATCAGGTGTAAAAGAATTACTAGTCGTTTCACAGGACACGAGTGCATATGGAGTTGATATTCAATATCGAACCGGTTTTTGGAATGGTCGTCCAATGAAGTCTAGACTCTTTGAATTGGCTCAAGAACTTAAGATATTAGCTAGAGAAAACGATGCTTGGGTTCGCTTGCACTATGTTTACCCGTATCCCCATGTCGACGACATTATTCCTTTAATGGCTGATTTTTCAGAGCATGGTAACGGTCTTTTACCCTATTTAGATATTCCACTTCAACACTCTCATCCTGAAGTTTTAAAGCGTATGAAAAGACCTGCGGGTGGAGAAAAGACTATTTCCAGAATTGCTGATTGGCGTAAAATTTGTCCTGATCTCGTGATTAGAAGTACCTTTATCGCTGGTTTTCCCGGTGAGACAGAAGAAGAATTTACTCACTTACTATCCTTTATTGAAGAAGCGCAATTAGATCGGGTCGGGTGTTTTTCCTACTCACCGGTCAAGGGGGCAAGGGCAAATGATTTAGCAAATCCTGTTCCCGATGAAATTCGTGAACAAAGACGAGTTCGGTTTATGGAAGCTGCTGAACAAATTTCTACACAAAAATTGACTTCACTGATTGGTAAAAGAATGAGAGTCTTAGTTGATTCGGTGAGTGCTCAAGGCGGAGTAGCAAGAAGTTATGCAGACGCTCCTGAAATTGATGGTTTAGTTTATATTCAACCACCTGAGCGTCCATCAAAACGTTATCGAAGTGCTGAATTTATAAAGGTCACCATTGATAATACTCAAGGCCATGATTTGATTGCTAAACCTTAAAAAGCTTGTCTAGAGATATATTGGTATATTTGTTTAATAATATCGTGATTGAATAGAAGTTAAGTCATTTATTTAAGTTTCAATTTTCTAAGGGGGATGTATGCAAGAAGTAGTCGTTTTAAGTGCTGTAAGATCAGCTATCGGAAGCTTTAATGGCTCATTAAGCTCAATGGAACCAGCTGATTTAGCTGGAGTAGTTATGAAAGAGGCTGTTGCACGCTCTAAAGTTGATCCTGCATTAATTAATTACGTAACCGTTGGTAATTGCATTCCAACAGAAACTAGATATCCCTACGTTGCTCGTGTAGCAGCAATTCAAGCTGGTTTGTCCATGGACTCTGTGGCAATGGCGGTTAATCGTTTATGTAGTTCTGGACTTCAAGGTATTGTTACCTCAGCTCAGCAAATCATGTTGGGTGATTGTGAGTATGCCATTGGTGGTGGAGTAGAGGTCATGTCGCGTGGTTTATACGGTTCTCAAGCAATGAGAAATGGCGCCCGAATGGGAGATACAAAATTAATCGATTTAATGGTCGCTCCTTTAAATGACCCATTTGGCGTAGGTCATATGGGTATTACTGCAGAAAATTTAGCAAAAAAATGGAGTATTACACGTGAAGAGCAAGATGCTTTTGCAGTAACTTCTCACCAAAAAGCTGCAGCAGCGATTGCATCTGGTCGTTTTAAGGAGCAAATTGTTCCTATTACAGTTAAAACACGAAAAGGTGACATCATTGTTGATAATGATGAGGGCGTTAAAGCTGAAACGTCTATTGAAAGCCTGGGCAAACTCAAGCCAGTATTTCTAAAAGAAAATGGAACTGTAACCGCAGGCAATGCTTCAACGATTAATGATGGTGCATCATTCTTTGTATTAGCTTCTGCACAGGCTGCTGCAAAAGCTGGTCAAAAGCCGATTGCTCGCCTAGTTTCTTATGCCGTTGCCGGTGTGCCCAACGAAGTGATGGGCGAAGGCCCAATCCCTGCAACACGGTTAGCTCTTTCAAAGGCTGGATTAACACTCGCTCATATGGATGTAATTGAATCGAATGAAGCCTTTGCTGCGCAAGCTTTAACAGTTGCCAAGGTTCTTGAATTAGACATGTCCAAAACGAATCCAAATGGTGGAGCAATTTCGATTGGTCATCCAATTGGTGCCTCAGGTGCTGTTATTGCAACGAAGGCAATTTATGAGTTACACAGAGTAGGTGGTAAATATGCTTTAGTAACCATGTGTATTGGTGGCGGGCAAGGGATTGCTGCCATTTTTGAACGACTGTAATTAATCTGCCTGAAATAAATCAAGCACGCCATCTAAGCCGACGAACTGAAAAGTTCCGTCGGCTTTTTCTTGCACAATCGGTTTGGGTTGATAACCAATGGATAAACCAGCATTTTCCATCATAGGTAAGTCATTAGAACCGTCGCCCATGACCAAAGCTGCTTTTGTTGAAACGCCTAATCGATCACAAGCGCTTTTAACAAAGTTGGCTTTCGCAACGCCATCAACAATGGGCCCTAATACTTTACCGGTCAAGTGCTCATCGATGATTTCAAGAGTATTTGAATGGGCTTCATCAAGATGCAAAAGATCTTTGATTTTACTAGTAAAAAATGTAAAGCCACCAGATACTAGAAGTGTTTTCCACCCCATCGATTGCGCTACTTGGATCAAGTTTTTAGCACCGGGATTAAGTTGTAATCGCTGTTGATAAACGACTTCTAAATCAGAAGCTGGAACTCCTTTGAGTAAACTTACTCGGGCGATTAAGCTTTCAGAAAAGTTTTTAATTTCACCACGCATACTTGCTTCAGTAATTCTGCTGACTTCTTCAACCTTACCGCACTGCCGAGCAATCTCATCAATACATTCAATATTAATGAGAGTCGAGTCCATATCAAAGGCAAGTAGTCGAATCTGGCTTGGATCAAAAGTTTCTTTTAAAAAAATCGTATCTGTACCAAAATCATAGGCATATTTTTGAATGTCTTTTTTAACGTTAAGTTGATGAGCTTGATCAAAATGAAGCTCTATTGTTCTAATACTGATGGACTTACAAGAGTTGACTTTATATTGTTCACGTAAGTGATTAATAAGTACCGGTGAAACTTCTTTAGGGTGGGTGAGAATAAGTCGATTCATATGCTTAAGAAAGATAGGTAATGAGTTTTTTTAAAGCAGCAGTTCGCTGTTCTAGTAATTGAAATCCATTTGCAGGATTAGGAGATATTCGTAGCCGATCTGGGCCGGATAATTGAACAAATCGATCTTTTTGAATCAGTTGAATAATCTTCATTGAGTCAATATGAGGCTTTGGAATAAATTGGATTTTAATCGCCTCAGGAGAGGCTTCAATTTTTTTTATACCTAATTTTTCCATTTGCAATCGAAGACGATGGTTATCTAGTAGTGTTTTGGCGGAATCTGGAAGGTCCCCAAATCGATCGATTATCTCTGAATGAATATCATCAATATCCTCTTGAATATTTGCACTAGATAAGCGTTTATATAAAGATAGTCGTTCGTGAACATCGGGGCAATATAAATTAGGTAATAATGCAGGACAGCCTAATGAAATATCTGTAATTGCATGCATTGGACTTAATAAATCCGGCTCCTTACCCTTTTTTAATTCAGAAATTGCTTTGTTCAGCATTTCTGTGTAGAGCTGAAAACCAATTTCATGGATATCACCCGATTGTTTATCACCCAATACTTCACCTGCACCTCTTATTTCTAGATCATGCATTGCTAAATAAAATCCAGATCCTAGCTCTTCCATCGAGACAATCGCATCCAAACGTAATTTTGCTTGTTTAGTGAGACCATCAGGATCTGGCACAAGTAAGTAGGCATAAGCTTGGTGATGTGATCTGCCTACACGGCCACGTAATTGATGTAATTGCGCTAAACCAAATTTATCTGCACGGTGCATGATGATTGTATTGGCCGAGGGTACATCAATACCAGTTTCAATAATGGTTGAACACAACAATACATTGCAGCGTTTGGATACAAAATCATGCATGACTTGTTCAAGATTTCTCTCATGCATTTGTCCATGTGCAACTCCAACTCTAGCTTCAGGAATTAAATGTTCAAGAGCTTGGCGCCTATTTTCAATAGTTTCCACTTCATTGTGTAAGAAATAGACTTGTCCACCGCGCTTTAGTTCACGAAGAATAGCTTCTCGAATGACACCATCCCCTTCACGCCTGACAAAAGTTTTTATTGCTAAACGTTTTTGTGGGGCAGTTGCGATTACGGATAACTCTCTTAAACCCTCAAGAGCCATCCCTAATGTTCGGGGGATTGGGGTTGCAGTAAGAGTAAGAACATCGACTTCTGCCCGTAATGCTTTAAAGGTTTCTTTTTGCCTTACACCAAAACGATGTTCCTCATCAATAATCACGAGTCCTAGGCGATTAAATTTAATATCAGGAGAAAGAAGCTTATGCGTGCCAATGATGATATCTGCATGTCCATTCTCAAGAGCTTCGAGAGCCTGTTTGATTTCTTTTCCAGACTGAAACCGCGAGACTTCGACAATTTTTACGGGCCAATCAGCAAAACGGTTTTTCCAAGTATTTGCGTGTTGCTCAGACAGTAGGGTAGTAGGTGCTAAAACAGCTACTTGTTTACCCCCCATAACCGCCACAAAACTGGCCCTTAAGGCAACCTCTGTTTTGCCAAAACCAACATCTCCACAAATTAAGCGATCCATTGGTTGACCACTTGTCATATCTTTAATAACTTCATTAATTGCGTTTTGTTGGTCAATGGTTTCTTCAAAACCAAAACTTTCAGCAAAGGCATCATAATCATGACTAGAAAATTCAAAGGCATGACCATGTCTTAATGCCCTTTTAGCATAAATATTTAGAAGTTCAGCAGCGGTATCTCTGATTTGTTGAGCCGCTTTTCTTTTAGCTTTTTCCCATTGACCAGAACCCAAGTTATGCAGAGGAGCATTATCCGGATCCGAGCCTGAATAGCGCGAAATTAAATGTAATTGATGCACAGGTACATATAAAGTGGCACTATTGGCATATCGAAGATGTAAAAATTCTTCATCTCCTTGACCTAAATCAAGGATTAATAAACCTTGATATCTGCCAATTCCATGTTCGGAGTGAACAATAGGATCACCTATTTTTAATTCTGAAAGATCGCGTACTAAAAAATCTACATTCGTTGCTTGATCTTTTTTTCCAATTTTTCCAGCTTTTCTTTGCTCAGAAGAGTTCGCAAAAATTTCTGACTCAGTGAGAAGGGTAAGTTGGTGATGCTTGGCTATAAAGCCATCAAACAAAGGGGCAACAACCATTCCAATGCGTTGGTCACTGACTAAGAACTCAGAAATACTTGAAAATTCTTCTACATATATTTTTCCGTAGAAGTCATCAATGGATTCATCAAGTAACTGTTTAATCGCTTCCCGACGGCCAGGGCTATCGGCACAAATTAAAATACGCTGATTAGATTCATGAAAATATTGTTTCAAATGCAATATGGGGTCTTTATTTCTTCGAATCACTGCGACATCCGGAGGTACGGAAAAATAAGGATTTTCTATATCAGCGTCAGGCCTATCTAAAAAAACTCTAGCGAATGGTTTTAGAAGTGAAAAAAAGCTTTCTTCTTTCTGATAGAGTTCTTCGGGAGCTAAAATAGGGTGCTCAGAATCATGTGATAAAAAATGATAACGTTCTTGAATACCCCTCCAATAATCCTGAATAGCCATTTGTAAGTTTCCAACTCCCCACAACCATGCGGGAAGATCAGACTTAGGAAAGTAATCGAAAATTAAGGCAGTTTTATCAAAAAAGAGTGGCAAGTATGACTCAATACCGGCACCAGGAATGCCTAAACCAACATCTTTATAAAGAGGGCACTTTGCAGGGTTACCATCAAAAACCTCGCGCCACTTTCCACGGAAATCTTTACGTGCTTGTTCATGAAAAGGAAATTCATGGCCAGGAAGTAATTTAATTTCTTTTACAGGGTAAAGACTGCGTTGAGTATCTGGATCAAAAACCTTGATTTGATCAATCACATCCCCAAATAAATCAATTCTGAAAGGAAGCGCTGCTCCCATTGGAAATAAGTCAATTAGCCCACCGCGAATACTGTACTCACCTGGTCTTACAACGGCAGAAACAGGATCATAGCCACCTTGTTGAAGCTGGTGATGTAAAGCTGATTCATTGATGCTCGAGCCTTGTTTAAAAAAGAAGGTATTAGCCGCTAAAAATTCCGGTGGGGCAAGGCGAGTAAGCGCAGAGCTAATAGGGACGATAACAACATCACACACACCAGTCATCATTTCGTGGAGTGATTTAAGTCGCTCGGAAATCAGATCATGGTGAGGTGAAAACTGATCATAAGGCAAAATCTCCCAATCAGGCAGTAATGAGACTCGCAATTCAGAATTAAAAAGAGGAATTTCTTGGGAGAGTCGTTGAGCAACCGTTGGTTCACTACAAATCACCACCATGATGGAAAACTGACTTCTGTAAAACTGAGCATGCTCTGCAATGACACCGGCATCACTTGAACCAATACAATGATTCCAGGTAAAGCGCTTCCCAAGCTCCGGTCCCGGCAATGGGGGGGTGAGCTGAATCAAGCTGGGAGAATAAGTTTTTACAACATTGTTAAGAGACATTGCCTACATTATAGAATTGAAGCATGATTGCTTTAAAATTTATTGAAAGAAATTTTGTATGTCAAATGCAACGAATTCACCTAGATGTCATGTTTTAATCCCAAGCGCTGGTCATGGCTCACGATTTGGAGGAGACATTCCTAAGCAATTTCAGATGCTTGCTGGCAAAAGAGTAATCGACCATACAGTAGAGCAATTTACTGCTATCCCAGAAATTAAATCGATTTGGATTGGAAGCTCTCATCCAAATCTTCAATTTGCATCATCTTTATCTACTCCAGTGCATGTCACCCAAACAGGTGGTAAAACACGCTCTGAAACTGTTTTAAATACTTTGAATTGGATGATTGACCAACAAATTCCTTTGACTGATTGGGTATTGGTGCATGATGCCGCTCGTCCTGGAGTAAGAAAAAAAGATGTAGAAAATTTAATTTCCGCAGTTTTGCAAGATTCATCTTCAATTGGCGGTATTTTGGCTTTACCAGTAGCTGATACTCTCAAACAATCGATTTCTGACCAACCAATGATTCAAAAGACATTGAGTCGCAACTTGTTATGGCAAGCTCAAACCCCGCAAATGTTTCAGTTAGGTCAATTAAAAACAGCGATTGAACAAGCTCAAAACAATGGTTTAGAGATAACCGATGAAGCAAGTGCAATCGAGGCGATGGGATTATCACCAATACTAATTAAAGGTTCATTTGAAAATTTTAAGATCACCTATCAAGAGGATTTATCCACCATGGAAAAGTTATATCATAAGGAATCATCTATTCGCATTGGCCAAGGATACGATGTACACCGACTTGTTGAAGGTCGACCACTTATTTTGGGGGGAGTTTTAGTTCCTTATCATCTTGGTTTATTAGGTCACTCCGATGCTGATGCTTTGTTACATGCAATTACCGATGCATTATTAGGAGCGTGTGGACTGGGCGATATTGGTAAACATTTCCCAGACTCAGACCCACTTTATAAAAATGCTATTAGTGCCGATTTACTAAATAAAACCTATCAATTAGTTCAAGAAAAAGGATTAGAACTGATTAATGTTGATGCAACGATTATTTGCCAAAGCCCAAAGCTATATCCATACATATCCAGTATGATTGCAAGAATAAGTGAAATATTAGAGGTAGATACCTCAAGAATCAACATCAAAGCTAAGACCAATGAAACCCTTGGTTATTTAGGAAATTCTGAGGCGATTGAAACTCAAGCGGTTGTTTTACTTCAATTCATTAATTAGGAATACACATGTCGTCAGAAAATCTTCAATTATTAAAACCCTTAAAAATAGGCTCTTTAGAACTAAAGAATAGAGTGATCATGGCGCCGCTGACGCGCATGCGAGCTCTAGAGAATGATGTGCCAAATCCTTTAGCTGAAATTTATTATGCCCAACGAGCAAGCGCTGGCTTAATCATTTCTGAAGCTACGCAGGTTGGGCCATTAGGTAAAGGCTATCCAGCAACACCAGGGATTTATAGTTCAGAACAAACCGCAGGATGGGCAAAGATTGTTCAAGCGGTTCACGCAAAGAGTGGAAAAATTTTTGCACAATTGTGGCATGTTGGAAGAACCTCACATAGCTCTTTTCATCAGAATGAGGGTTTACCGATTGCTCCATCAGCCCTCAAGCCTGAAGGGAAGACTTTTACCCAGTCTTGGAGTATGGTTCCTTATGAAACTCCAAGAGCAATGACAACTGGTGATATTGAAACTGTGATTGAGCAATTTTATCAAGCCGCTATAAATGCTAAGCAAGCTGGTTTTGATGGTGTTGAAATCCACAATGCTAACGGATATTTATTAGATCAATTTTTACAATCATCAACCAATCATAGAACTGATGAATATGGTGGTTCCAAAGAAAACCGCACACGACTAATTCAACAGATTTTGGATCGAGTTAAAACTGTTTTTGAACCCTCAAGGATTGGTGTAAGACTCTCTCCCTTTGGTACTTTTGGCGATATTTCGGATGAGGACCCAGTTGGATTATTTACACATGTCATTGAAGTCCTAAATACCTATCAATTAGGCTATTTACATGTAATTGAACCAAGATCTACGTCCGCGGGAGCAAATGATAAAGTGGTTACTGAGGCTCCTTGTACATCCGATCAGTTTAGAAATGTCTACAAAGGTATTTTCATTAGTGCAGGCGGATATGATCGACAATCTGGCGAAACTGCGTTACAAAATAACCTAGCCGATGCGATTGCTTATGGAAGGTTATTCATTTCAAATCCAGATTTAGTTGAGAGATTTGCCCAAAATTCAGCCCTAAACCCCTATCATCGGGAAACTTTTTATGGGGGTACAGAAATAGGTTACACCGATTATCCAAGCTTAAATCGATAAATTTATCCAACTTATTTCTAAACTTATGACCTTGAAGGTCAAGACACTGTAAAATATTGGATTACTTTGAGAAATTGAAGTTGCGAGGATGGCGAAATTGGTAGACGCACCAGGTTTAGGTCCTGACGCCAGAAATGGTGTGGGGGTTCGAGTCCCCCTCCTCGCACCAAGATAGACTTTAATTCATTGTTTTTAAGCTTTTCATAAGCTTGAAAACAATGAAAAAAAGTTGAATTTCCCATGAATGATTAACTTGTTTTATTACTTTAAATACTTATGTCACTTCAAATTGAAAATATCGGTGCTCTAGAAAGAAAAGTTTCTTTAGAGTTTGCCAAATCTGAACTTCTTCCTAAACGTGAAGCAAAATTAAAGCAACTTGGTAAAACCATGAAAATGGCCGGGTTCAGACCTGGTAAAGTGCCATTGAAAATCATTGAGCAGCAATATGGTCAACAGGTGGACTTTGAACTGTCCTTTGACCATGCATCTAATCGTTTTTTTGAATTTGCGCAGGCAGAGAAAATTGAACTAGTTGGTCAACCACGTTTAGAGCCAAAAAGCGAGTTAGACGCCGATCAAATCATCTTTGATGCTTTCTTTGAAGTGTTTCCACAAGTCAATATTGGGGATTTCAGTAAAACAGAAATCACTCGTTACGATACAGAAGTCAACGATGCTGAGATTGATAAAACATTAGATTTACTCCGTAAGCAGAGAGTGCACTATCATCCCCGGGGCGAAGATCATGGCCATGGTGATGGTGGCACTGATCAGACAGCCCAAGCAGGTGATCAGGTTACGATTGACTTTGTAGGTTCGATTGATGGTGTTGAATTTGATGGTGGAAAAGCTACCGACTTCACTTTTGTTCTGGGTCAAGGCCAAATGTTGCCTGAGTTTGAAGCAGCTGCTGTAGGTTTAACTCAAGGTGCAGAAAAAACATTTCCATTAAATTTTCCAGAGGATTATCACGGTAAGGAAGTTGCCGGAAAAACTGCTGAATTCAAAATCACCATGAAAAAAGTCGAGTGGCCTCATTTACCTGAAGTTAACGATGAATTTGCATTAAGCTTGGGTATTACAGATGGTGGTGTTGAGAAAGTCCGCAATGAGATTCGTCAAAATCTGGAGCGTGAAATAACTAGAAGAAAACAAAGTATTTTAAAAAATCAGGCTTTAGACGCAATATCAAATGCCACTAACTTGGAACTTCCCAAAGTTTTAGTTAGCCAAGAAGAAGAGCGCTTAATTGAGATGGCGCGAAGCGACTTAGAGCAACGCGGTGTGCCAAACGCAAAAAATGCTCCGATTCCTCCGGGAATGTTTGCTCCTCAAGCAGAACAACGAGTGAAACTTGGATTGATTCTGAATCAGCTGGTGAAAGATGAGACCTTAAAAGCGACAGCGGACCAAATTAAAGCAGAAATTGAAGATCAAGCTGCTAGTTATGAAGATCCTAAGGAAGTTACCCGTTGGTATTACAGTGATCCCAGCAGACTCAGTGATATCGAATCTTTAGTAACTGAGAACAACGTAGTTGCTTATGTTTTGTCAAAAGCAAAAGTAATTGATAAAAAAGTAAGTTTTGAAGAATTAAGCGTCATCAAGTAATATATAAATTACTTTTAAAGGAAATATTTATGTCGCTAAAAGATTTTGATCCATCACTGATGCCGCAAAATTTAGGCTTAGTACCAATGGTGATTGAGACTTCAGGTCGAGGTGAGAGAGCATATGACATTTATTCTCGCTTACTGAAAGAACGTGTCATTTTCTTAGTTGGTGAAGTAAATGACCATACTGCTAACTTGGTTATTGCTCAAATGCTGTTTTTAGAGAGCGAGAATCCAGACAAAGATATTTCCCTATATATCAATTCACCTGGTGGCTCTGTTTCATCGGGTTTAGCTATTTTCGACACCATGAATTTTATTAAACCTGATGTCAGTACGCTTTGTATGGGCTTGGCAGCAAGCATGGGGGCTTTTCTATTATCCGCTGGTGCAAAAGGTAAGCGCTTTGCCTTACCTAATTCTAGAATCATGATCCACCAGCCTTTGGGTGGTGCTCGTGGTCAGGCATCTGATATTGAGATTCAGGCTCGAGAAATTTTATATTTACGTGAACAGTTAAATAAAATTCTTTCTGAAAGAACTGGGCAGACTGTTGAAACGATTGCTAAAGATACAGATCGTGACAATTTTATGTCAGCAGATCAAGCCCAAGAGTACGGTTTAATCGATAAAGTGATTACTTCGAGGTAAACCGAATTTATGACTAGCAGTGGCGACAGCTCTAATAAAAATTTAATTTGTTCCTTTTGTGGAAAAAATCATGACGAGGTCATGAGAATGATTGCTGGTCCTTCGGTATTTATTTGTGATGAGTGTGTTAATTTGTGTAATGAGGTCATTGCTGAGGGGGGGGATCAAGCGAAACTAGCGCAATCTTTAGCAGCACAATCAGAGTTGCCGACTCCAGAACATATTAAAACGACTCTTGACCAATATGTCATTGGTCAAACTCAAGCAAAAAAAGCTTTAGCTGTAGCGGTTTATAACCATTACAAACGCCTCAATAATTTGCAGCCAGTGGATTTGAAAAATAAAGAGCAAGTGTCTTCACGCAAGACTGCCATGGTCAACGGGGTTGAATTAGCGAAAAGTAATATTTTGTTAATTGGGCCCACTGGATCTGGTAAGACTTTATTAGCTCAGACTTTAGCTAGACTTTTGGATGTTCCTTTTGTAATGGCAGACGCTACGACCTTAACTGAAGCTGGTTATGTTGGTGAGGACGTTGAAAATATTATTCAAAAATTATTACAAGCTTGTAGTTACGATGTTGAAAAAGCTCAACGTGGCATTGTCTATATTGATGAGATAGATAAAATTTCTAGAAAATCTGAGAACCCATCGATTACTAGAGATGTATCTGGTGAAGGTGTTCAACAAGCTTTACTAAAACTAGTTGAAGGTACCGTTGCGTCTATTCCTCCTCAAGGTGGTAGAAAACATCCTAATCAAGATTTTTTGCAAATTGATACGACCAATATCTTATTTATTTGCGGGGGGGCGTTTGATGGTCTTGAAAAGATTATCAATTTAAGATCATCTAAAGCAGGAATTGGTTTTAATGCTAGTGTGCAAAGTAAAAACTCACAAAAATTAGGTGAATTAATTGAGCAAGTTGAGCCTGAAGATTTAATTAAGTTTGGTTTAATTCCTGAATTAATTGGCCGATTACCTGTGATTGCTACATTAAATCAATTGGATGAAGACGCATTTATTCAAATTTTGACTGAACCAAAAAATGCTCTCGTCAAACAATATCAAGCATTATTCGACCTCGAACACGTGATACTTGAGTTCCGTGAAGACGCCTTAAAAGCAATTGCCAAAAGGGCTATGGAACGAAATACAGGGGCGCGAGGTTTACGTTCGATACTAGAAGAAACTTTGCTAGATATCATGTACGAACTACCATCACAGAAAACCATCGAAAAAGTAGTGATTGATGCAAATTGTGTTGCCGGTGGTAAGCCTACCTTAGTTCACCATACTTCATCGTCAGTCGCTTAATTTTTTTTAAGCAAAGCTTGAAGCAATCCCTACTAAAATGATTAGAAATCATCATGTTTAATAAAAAAGTGTATTCTAATCTTGTAATTGAACCATTTGGCACTAAATAACCTCTAGAAACACTTATTTAATGCTTTTCGCCTAATTGGAGATTTAAATATGCCTGGCAATTTACTCTTACCAACTGAACCAATTCAGTTACCATTGCTTCCACTGCGAGATGTGGTCGTATTTCCTCACATGGTAATGCCATTATTCGTTGGAAGACCAAAGTCGATTAAAGCGCTTGAAGCTGCTATGGAAACGGGTAAAAGTATTTTATTAGTTGCCCAAAAAACAGCATCAAAAGATGAGCCAACGGTTCAAGATTTATATCATGTTGGTTGTATAGCGAATATTCTACAAATGTTGAAATTGCCTGATGGCACTGTAAAGGTATTAGTTGAAGGTACTCAACGAGCTGACGTTAGTCAAATTGAGGACTCTTTAGGTTACTTTAATTGTGAGGCCTCTCCTCAAGCTATAACTAATGTGGACCAATCAGAAACAGAGGCTCTCAAACGCGCCATAGTTGCGCAATTTGACCAATATGTAAAATTAAACAAAAAGATTCCTCAAGAAATCTTAGCTTCCTTAACTGGGATTGATGATGCTAGCCGTTTAGCCGATACGATTTGCGCCCATTTACCAATCAAGCTAGATCAAAAACAATTATTGCTTGAAATGAGTGATGTGGTGAAACGGCTAGAAAGCCTCCTCGGTCAACTAGAAAGTGAAATTGATATCCTACAAGTTGAGAAACGAATTCGTGGGCGTGTTAAACGTCAGATGGAAAAAAGCCAACGAGAATATTATTTAAATGAGCAGGTCAAAGCGATTCAAAAAGAACTTGGTGAGGGTGAAGAGGGTGCAGATTTAGAGGAGCTAGAAAAGAAAATCAAGCTTGCAAAAATGCCCAAAGAAGCTCTTAAAAAAGCTGAGTCTGAGCTGAAAAAACTCAAGTTAATGTCTCCAATGTCTGCTGAGGCGACTGTTGTTCGTAATTACATTGATACATTAATTAATTTACCTTGGAAGAAAAAAAATAAGGTGAACAATGATCTTACTCATGCTGAGTCCGTTTTAAACGATGATCATTATGGTTTAGATAAAGTCAAAGAACGTATTTTGGAATATCTTGCTGTTCAGCAACGTGTTGATAAAGTGAAAGCGCCAATTTTATGTTTGGTTGGCCCTCCGGGTGTCGGTAAAACTTCCCTTGGCCAATCGATTGCAAGAGCAACGAATCGTAAATTTGTGAGAATGGCATTAGGCGGTGTACGTGACGAATCAGAGATTCGTGGTCATAGAAGAACTTATATTGGCTCCATGCCAGGAAAAATATTGAGTAATTTGACCAAAGTTGGCGTTCGAAATCCACTTTTCCTTTTAGATGAAATCGATAAGATGGGAATGGATTTTAGGGGTGACCCAGCCAGTGCCATGTTAGAAGTTTTAGATCCAGAACAAAACCATACCTTTCAAGATCATTATGTAGAGGTTGACTTTGATTTATCTGATGTGATGTTTGTTGCCACATCAAACTCCCTGAACATACCAGGACCTTTATTAGATCGGATGGAAGTAATTCGTCTCGCAGGTTACACCGAGGATGAAAAAACTCACATCGCAATGAAGTATCTATTGCCTAAACAGATTAAAAATAACGGTTTAAAAAACGGTGAAATCGATGTTAAAGAATCTGCGATACAAGATATCATTCGTTATTACACTCGTGAGGCTGGAGTTCGTGCTCTTGAGCGAGAAATTAGTAAGATTTGCCGTAAAGTTGTAAAACTATTACTCTTGAAAAAAGAAAATGCACCGATTGTTGTCGACTCTAGTAATTTGGAGAAGTTCTTATCGGTCAAACGGTATGACTTTGGACTGGCCAATAAAGAAAATCAAATTGGTCAAGTAACAGGTCTTGCATGGACTGAAGTTGGTGGTGATTTATTAACCATTGAAGCGGCTCTTATGCCTGGTAAAGGTAATATTATTCGCACTGGCTCTATTGGTGATGTAATGAAAGAGTCCGTCGAGGCAGCTAGATCAGTGGTTCGTTCACGTTCCAGGCAGTTAGGTATCCGTGAAGAGATGTTTGAGAAAAAGGATATCCACATTCACTTTCCTGAGGGAGCAACTCCGAAAGATGGTCCTTCAGCAGGTATTGCGATTTCAACGGCTCTTGTTTCTATATTGACAGGTATTCCGGTGAAAGCTGATGTCGCCATGACTGGCGAAATCACCTTACGCGGTGAGGTATTGCCAATTGGTGGCTTAAAAGAAAAACTTCTGGCGGCACATCGTGGAGGTATTAAGACGGTATTAATACCTGAAGAAAATGTCAAAGACTTGACTGAAATCCCAGATAACGTCAAAAACTCGATTGAAATTGTGCCTGTTCGTTGGATTGATAAGGTTTTAGAAATGGCCCTTGAAACAATTCCTAAGCCTCTTACTGATGAAGAGTTGGTTGTTGCTAAAGAAACAACTCCACCCAAACCAGGGGCTGAGGAAATATTAAAGCATTAAGATATTTGAATTCAATTAATTTTCGATATATAATAGAAGACTTTCTTGGTTAGAGAATTTAAACCAAGGAAGCTTTCTGAAGTGTGTATGATTCAGTCATTACTTCAAAAGGGTGCTTAGCTCAGATGGTAGAGCGTCTGCCTTACACGCAGAATGTCGGCGGTTCGATCCCGTCAGCACCCACCAGTCCTTTCACCACTCCGTTATACTTTACCTATTACTACTAAATAATTGACCATTTTCCATGTTTGAATTCGTTCGCACTCATCAAAAATTATTACAAATTGTTTTACTTGCTTTAATTCTTCCCTCTTTTGCTTTTATTGGTATCGAAAGTTATACCAGTATGGGTAGTAAGGATTCTGATATCGCAAAGGTTGGTAAAGACTTGGTATCCGGAGCTGAGTTTGAAAATACGTTAAAAAACCAAGCACAAAGAAGTGGTTTGCCAGCAGAGTATGCGAACTCCAGCTCATTCAAATCGAATGTTCTCGATCAAATCATCCAACAAAAACTTCTTAAAAATGAATTACAGTCATTAAACCTTCAAGTATCAGACGAACGTTTAGCCAAAGAGTTGAATCGCTTTCCTGAAATTCGAGCCTTAAAAAAACCAGATGGTACGGTCGATGCTGAAAAATATAAACAGTTACTTCAAGGTAACGGTCTTAGCGTTTCTCAATTTCAAACAATCAAACGCTCTGAGTTAATGGGGGCGGATTTACAAAATGCGGTTGCCTCTAATCAACAAGGTATTAATTCGAATATAGTTTCTGAAAAATTGATTGCTGCATACGGGATAGAAAGAGAAGTTCAGGTCATATTTTTCTTGGCCAATCAATATACAAAAAATATCAAAGTTGAAGACTCGGAGTTGAAAGATTATTTTCAAGCTCACCCCAGTGATTTCCAGACGATTCCAACTGCAGATGTTGAATACGTTATTTTGCGTCGTGATGCAAAGATGGATGAAAAAGAATTTTCTCAAAAGGCGGATTCATTTGCCAACATTGTCTATGAACAGGCGGATAGCCTTCAAGCTGTAGCTGATAAGCTGAAATTAAAAATTGAAAAGGCATCTGATTTAAGCGCCTCAGGTAAAGCAAATTTACCGAAAGACCATCCTTTAAATCAAACTAAAACTTTAAAGACGATTTTCAAAGATGATGTTTTGAAATTAAATAAAAATTCGGAAGTTGTTCAACTTCCGAATGGAGATTTAATTTCTGTGCATGTTACGCAATTTAATGCCTCTAAAACCCAAAATTATGATGCAGTGAAGAGTGATATTGAAAAATTAGTGCAATTAAAAAAAGCCGAAGAGTTGGCTGTTATTGAAGGTAATCAAGCAGCTGAAAAACTCCAAAAGGATCCTTTGGCAAAGTTAGCTGGTAAAGAATTCTCTAAGTCTGTATGGATTTCTAGAAATAAACCATTGGATTTAAGTGGTGAACCATTTGAGAAGATTTTTGGTGTTGATCCAAGTAAGCTTCCTCAAGTCGTTTCTGCTAAGCTACCTGGTTCAGGTGTAGCCCTTTATCGGGTTAACCAAGTTAGAGAGTCAAAAGAGAATAATCCTAAAGTGCAAATTGATCAATTCAAACAAATTGCAGATTTGAATTTGCAAAATGAACTTGCAGCTTATTTTACAAATATGAAAGATCGTTTTCCAGTCAAAAAACTGAAGTCACTTCAATAGTTTTTTTAAGGCCGGGAGCATATTATTCAATAGAATAATTTGTGCCTCTTGATTGGGGTGGATTCCATCGTCTTGAAAATATTCTTGTTTTGTGGCGATACCTTCGAAAAAGAAGGGTACAAGTGCGCTTTTGGTATTTTTATTTAATTCAATAAACATACTTGCAAACTGCTTAGTGTATTCCGGACCATAATTGCTTGGGATCCTCATCCCAAGTATTAATACTTGCGCACCTTTTGACTTGCTCATTTGAATGATCTGGAGTAAGTTTTGATAACTTGTATTAAGTGGAAAACCTCTTAACGCATCATTTGCACCTAGCTCTAAGATAACGATGGTCGGTTGATGTTGTTGCAGGAGGTTAGCGATGCGGACTTTGCCACCAGCAGATGTTTCACCGCTAATACTTGAGTTAAATAATGCAAATGGGTAATTATTTTTTTTTAAGTTATCTTGTAAAAGATTGACCCAGCCAGTTCCCGCCGGAATACCATATTCCGCTGAAATACTATCCCCCAATACCAAAATTCGATGAGGCGTATTTCCTTGAGCTTGTAATTGAAGACTGCATAGCATGAGTGTTATCACAAAAATAAATTTCTGTAAGATAATTGAGTTTGATCTATTCATCAGTAGGCTTTTATGCTTAACAATCCATTGGTTGAAGTAAAACATTTGCAAAAAACGGTATCTGCTCACTCTGGATTAATAAAAATCCTCAGTGATATAAATTTCGCCATTTACACAAAAGAAACTATAGCAATTTTAGGAGCTTCTGGCTCTGGTAAATCCTCTTTATTGAGCATTATGGCAGGTCTAGATCCAGAGTATGAAGGATCAGTTCATTTATTCGGTCAAGAGTTAAAAGATTTGAGTGAAGATCAGCGATCTGCATTACGTAAAAATGATGTTGGCTTTGTTTTCCAATCTTTTTTATTAATTCCGGAATTAAGTGCATTCCAAAATATTTGCTTACCTCTTGAAATTTCGGGCAATATAAACCCGCAAACACTTGAATTTGCGAAGAGTTTATTAACTAGAATAGGTCTATCTGAGCGTGCGAATCATTTTTCAAATACCTTATCAGGTGGAGAGCAACAGCGAATTGCATTAGCTAGAGCATTTATTAGTAAGCCTAAAATTTTATTTTTAGATGAGCCTACGGGAAGTTTAGATACCGAAAATGGCAAGCGTGTTATTGAGCTTTTATTTGAGTTAAATCAAGATTTTGATACTACTATCGTGATGGTTACTCACGATACAGAAGTTTCTCAGCAATGTGATAGAGTTTTAACATTAAAAGCAGGTAGTTTGGTTTTATAAAAAATGGATTTAAAAAATCAAAGGAAAAATAATGAAAAAAATATTGCTAGCTTTTTGTATATTGTCAATGTCATTAGCTTTTGCAAAAGATCCAGTGGATGGTAATGCACCTCCTAAAGACGCCAAGCAAGCAACAGAGGCTACTGCGAATAAAGAAACTGCTACAGAAAAAAAGGCTCGTATTGCAGAAGAGAAAAAAGCGATAAAAGCCAAAAAAGAAGAGGATGCTCGTAAGGCAAAGGAAGCTAAAGAATCTGCCGCCAAAGAAAAATCTGAAAAAATCGCAAAAGCAAAAGAAGATAAAGAAACTTTAACTAAAGAAAAGTCTGAAAAAGCTGCTAAGGTTAAAGATGATAAAGAAACAATTGCCAAAGAAAAGGTAACCAAACAAGCTCCAACTGGAAAAGCTGCCGCTGATGGTGCTGCTGCTAGAAATAAAATTGGTGACTTAAAGCCAGGACCAAATGATTTAGACAAGAATGGTAAACAATTAACGTCTCAACAAATGAAGATGAAAGAATGTTCTTCCATGGGTAAAGGTCGTAATCAAGAAGATTTCAGATCATTCATGAGTGAATGTTTGAAAAACGATTAATTTTTATAACTAGGGTTTAGATTATCAATTTATTTCTCTTTAAGGACAATTATGAATTTAATATCAAAGCGTAGTTTGATTTTATCTTTGCTAACACTCGTTACATTATTTCTGCATGGTTGTGGATATAACACCTTCCAAGCAACTGATGAGCAAGTAAAAGCG
>CANFOL010000007.1 GCA_947448695.1 Burkholderiaceae bacterium | reverse complement strand
TTGATGATTCACTCGGTGAAACTATGGACTAGACCATTCGGTCAAAATAGCTATATAATTATAAGTTCGGCGAATTAGCTCAGTTGGTTAGAGCGACGGAATCATAATCCGCAGGTCCGGGGTTCGAGTCCCTGATTCGCCACCAAAATTAAAGGGTTAGCGCATTTTGCCTAACCCTTTATTCATTCTTAGCCTTTTGGTACTTTGTCATTACAAATTTTTTTCGTTTTCCGCTGAAACTTCGTTTAGAAACTCTTTAGCAGCCCCTGCACATTGATCAGGATAAGCGGCGGCGGCATGCCAAGCATTTCCTTCGATGACCAGCAGGCTAGATTGATGCATCTTTTTTTGCCATTCCTCAACGCTTTTTACCGTTCGCAAACCACTTCCTGATGTTGTAATAATTAAAGTTGGGCAAAGTACTTTTAGAACTTCTGCCCGTAAATCTAATTTTGGAACCCAGTTTAAATATCCCAGTAAGGTTGCATCAGGTGTAAGGCCTTGTACATTGTTAACCCACCATTCAATCTCCCTAGGGCTTGCATTACTTCCAAGTCTTCCTGGCATTGTAGAAGTTGCCCATGACTTCACTCCCTCATTTTGAATTTTCTCAAGCCAATCCGGCACTGCCTGGGCACCAACCACTGGTGGAGTGACTGAAACTACCGAAATAACTTTATCAGGATTCTTTGCAGCATATTGCAGTACTAGCGAACCGCCACTCTTTGCGCCAATTAAATGAAACTGATCTAACGAATAATGCTGGGCTACTGCAGATATATCATCTAATAAGCGGTCCATACTCCATGCAAAGTCCTGTGCCATTGGCGTAGATTTACCAAAACCTCTCATATCAAATAATATAACTCGATAGTTTCTGGCCAACATTGGAATCCAAGCATACCAAGCTGCAGAACTCTCTGCAAAACCGTGCACCATCACAATGGTTGGTGCCACTATCCAAGGGTCCGTAAAGTCATGTATCTGGGAGTACAAATTTACCCCAGGACTTACTTCAATCCATTTACTTTCCATGCCTACTGACCCTTCAAGTCTGCGCGCTTTACAACCTCAGACCATTTAACAATGTCACTATTAATCCGATCAGAAAATTCCTTAGGTGATCCCACTTTAACTTCAGCACCATCAGCTCTGATTTGCGAAATGATATCTTTTTCTTGCAAAATTTGTGCTATCTGACCATTCAGTTGCTTAATAACGTTAGATGGCATACCTTCTGGGCCTAATAATCCGTACCACCCAGAAATCTGCAAACCTTTATATCCAAGCTCCTTAAAAGTTGGTACATTTGGCAACACCTTCAATCTCTCAGACGAAGTAACTGCTAATGCTTTCAAGCGTCCATCCTTAATATACGGCAAGGCGGATTGCATATTGTTAATCATAAAAGTAACATGGCCAGCTAATAAATCAACAGAGGCAGGAGAGGCTCCTTTGTAAGGAATATGATTAGCATCAATACCAGCCTCAATCTTGAACAACTCTGCGGCCAAATGAGGTAAACCACCCACTCCTGCTGAGGCGTAATTCAATGGAGTGATTTGACTCTTGGCTAACGCAAGCAAGTCAGCCAAAGAGTTTACTTTTAAGTCTTTTGGTACTACAAGAACAAATGCATTCTCCGCAACAAATGTGATTGCACTAAAGTCTTTTGTGGCATCAAAAGATATATTTTTATAGAGGCTTGGATTAATGGCATGCGTAGATGCCACCATTAATAATGTGTGTCCATCTGGTTCAGCATTAGCGACAAATTGAGATGCGATCATACTGCTTGCACCTGGTTTATTTTCCACTATAAATGGTTGCCCCAAACGCTCACTTAAACGCTTTGAAAGAATTCTGGAAATATTGTCAACTGGACCTCCCGGAGAAAAACCAACAACAATGCGAACTGGTTTGGATGGGAATTTTTCTACAGCGTCTATAAGGGGGCACATAACAAGAAGAAAATACATTACACCTGAAAGTGCTACAACTTTTTGGAATCTGAATAGCTTTTTCACTTGAGTTACCAATTTATTAACCTTAAAGTAATTTATTTAGCTCTGATGTTCACTCCATTTGACCACAATATTTCGACTTTTTTTGTTACCAATATCAATAAGCCTCTTTTAAAATATTTCAATTGGTATTTACTGAAAAATTTTATAAAAAATAAATCAATTAAAATTCACATCTTTAGCTGTTTCATTCTTTATAGATTGTTCATTCTTATATGAAGCTATTTTTTTCGCGACCCAAAGTAACCTTCACAGGTAACATTTTAATTTTTTTAAGCTTAATTTTTTTCTTTCCTCATCATTCTTATAGTCAAACTTGGCCAAACCAAGCTATCAAGATTATCGTCCCTTTTCCAGCGGGTGGTGGCACAGATGCATTGGCTAGAACAATCAGCGTTGAACTCAGCAAAGTATTAAATCAAACTGTTTTTGTTGAAAATAAGCCGGGGGCAAATGGCATTATTGGCGCTCAATTTGTTGCTTTAGCTCCCCCAGACGGTAATACAATTCTTTTAACTATCGCTTCTTTTGCAATCTCTCCTGCTTTTAGTAAAAAGCTGCCATTCGATGTCGATAAAGATTTTGCACCCGTGAGTTTGGTCGCAAAATACCCCTATCTATTAACAACTGGATCCCAATCAGAATTAAAGACTTTTAAACAATTTTATGAATTTGCAAAGAAAAACCCCGGCAAATTAAGTTATGCTTCTTCGGGGAATGGCAGTGGTCCTCATTTGGGAATGGAGTTGATTAACGATCGTTTAGGATTAAATACGATTCACGTCCCCTACAAAGGCGCAGCACCAGCAAATAATGATTTACTTGCCGGAAATGTTGATGTCATGTTGAACAACTTATTAGCAAGTTCAAGTTTAATTAAAAGTAAAAAATTAAATGTTTTGGCCGTTACAACCGCTCAACGTTCTAATGCCCTACCAGAGGTTCCCACTCTCTTAGAATTGGGTTATGCAAACTTGGAAGTAGTTGGATGGTATGGCATATTCCTACCAGGTAAAACTCCAAAAGAGATTATTCTTAAGTTATCAGAAGCAATCAAAAGGGTAATTCAAAATCCTGACATTCTTGCCAGATTAAATCAAGATGGTGCTTTACCTATAGCTAGTACTCCAAGCGAATTTAAAGATTTCTTTATCGCAGATAAAAACCGATGGTTGCAGTTATCAAAAAAGATTCACCTAGAAATGGATTGAACGATGCCCTTACTAACCATTACCAAGGAAATTCAAATTCACTATCAAATCGATGATTTTACTAATCCGTGGGATGATCGTCCGACTCTTTTTCTTCAGCACGGGAATGGTCGCAGTGGCGCTTTTTGGTATCAATGGGTACCTCTACTGGCCAGAGATTATCGTGTCGTTAGAGTGGATATGAGAGGTTTAGGACAATCGAGTGCCGTCAAAAATCCAAGTCAAGATATTCAAATTCATAAATGTATCAACGATTTAGTAAAAGTAATTTCTGAACTAAACTGTGGTCCAATATTATTTTGTGGTGAATCGATGGGTGGAATCTTAGGAATTATCCTAGCCGCAACACATCCGCACTTAATCAAAGCTCTTGCTTTGGTCTCTACGCCTGTCTTTATTAACCAAGCAATGAAAAGCAAGTACTCTTTGGGCTTTAGCTCTAGACTAGAAGCAATGCACAAGATGGGCATTAAGGAATGGGTCTATCAAACAAGTGTTTTAGCAAGATTTCCTCCTGAAACAAATCCCCAACTACTTCAATGGTATGTTGATGAGTTTTCAAAAAGCGCTCCTGAGGTCCTGATTCATTATTCTGATCTAGTAAATTCTGCAAACGCAACAGAGTTCTTAAAAGATATCCAATGTCCAACTATTGCGATTATGCCAAGCAATGGTCCTATTACGGATCTTAAACAAATTGAAATATTGCAAGCGCAAATACCTCAATTAAGGGTTGAAACAATTAATTCGGACTTTCACATGATTCACTTAACTCATGTCGAACCTTGTGTAAATTTAGTTCGAGAATTTTTCAGTGAATTAAACTAATCAATTTTTCTTGCTGTCACTTTTCTGCCTTAGATCATCCGATTTTGATATTCAATTTAAAAAAATATTCCTTCAATTTAATCACCTCTTATTAGGCGCAAATTTTATTAAATTTCCATTTACTTATTGGTGGTATCGATGTCTTAGCCCAATTTAACAAATATTCATCAATTTGTATTAGACTATGAGAATAATCACAATATATTGAGGATTTCTCATGAGAAATATGCCAGTTAAGCTCCATACGAAAATTACTCTTTGTACTGTCTTATTTTTGGCAATTTCGGCGTGCCAAGTTTTTCAAGATACACCAATCGCATCTGCAGTAATTCAATCTAAATCGGGCTCTAATTTAAATGGCTCTGTGAATTTTTCTCAGTCAGGTAAACAAGTTGTTGTAACTGGAACTTTTTCTGGCTTGAAACCTAATTCTGAACATGGCGTTCATATCCATGAAAAAGGTGACTGCTCTGCTGTTGATGCCATGAGTGCACTGGGTCATTACAACCCAACAAATACTCAACATGGCAGTGTCCACTCTAGCGCTCATCACGCAGGTGATATGCCCAACATCGTAAGTGATGCTAGTGGCAATGCTAATTACCGTGCAACTCTTACAGATTTTTCATTGGTAGGTGATCAAACAATTATTGGCCGTTCTGTAGTTGTTCATCGAGATCCAGATGATTACAAATCTCAACCCGCGGGCAACTCTGGTCCAAGAATTGGCTGTGGTTTAATTCGTTAAAGTTTAAGGCTCACTCTTTGTTTTGATTATCATCGTCAAGTTCAGAGCCTCTAACAATACCTAAAATCTTTGCTAATCCGTATTCCAAAGAACGGCCCACAATCAAAGTTAATAAAATTGCTCCTAATCCAAAAATTCCTACAATTAGTTGGCCAGAGCCAAAGCAACAGCCTAAAATTGCTACCGCCCAAATGCTTGCTGCAGTAGTTAAACCTTTGACATTGCCAGTTGTACCTTGATGCACAATTACACCGGCACCTAAAAACCCAATTCCCGAAATAGTTCCTTGTAATACGTGACTTTGAGCCTGTGCATCTCCCCCGACAACTGACGTCATTAACATCATTCCTAAAGCTCCACCTAGGCTAACTAATGTATGTGTTCTGATTCCAGCAGATTTATGGTGCATCCATCGATTCAAGCCCAATATCATGCCGGCAAGTAGTGATAAGCCTAATCGAGCAAGAATATCTGTTGTTAGTAATTGAGTTTCCATTTAAACCTCATTATTTAGATTTCTATTTCAATAAACATTCACCCTGGGGAGGATTAATGGCATATGCTAAAACGACAATAGTATTTGTTATAGAACTTTTCAGTTGGATTGGCTCTTGCATCTTCGCTAAGGAAAAATGCTCAAGATCCGATGCTGATGGGCTTAACATCACCATACCACAATCATTTGCGTTTTTTTCTGATATCCATGGGGTTATAACTGAGTCAGCATGGGTATAAACATATGTTTTATCTGGGGAGTAAAGACTTACAAAGCCCGCCTCCCACTCTCCTCCTGACACGATCTTAAATGACTTATCTGGATATAGTACATGCCATTTTTCATAAATGGCTTGAGCTAATTCAGGTGCGGGATAATTTCCACGGGCAGATTGGTTAGGGTTAATTTTATCTTTATAGAGATACGCCAAACCTAAGAGGATTTGTAATGCCACAAAGAATATAAAAGCTTTTTTGTTATATAAAAAAGCAAAACGACCTTTTAATAACATTGCAAAAACTATCGTAATCATGGGGAGCATTGGGATAACCCAACGATGATACAAAGGTACAAATAAACCTAAGACAATCGTTGTTAAAACTGGGCCAACCCCTAAAATCCAAATGAAAATTTGATCATTTTTTGCAAAGGTATTTGCCAATAATTTTTTTTGCATAAGAAACAAAGATACTAGAATTAAACATACATGCGCCAATAAAATATTGCCGACATAGTCAGCCAAATCTAAAAATTGATTGGTGTTTTTCATCTCATCAAAGCGCTCTCCAACATAGTGAAATGGCATAAAATGATTTTGTGTAAGCCAATATAAGTGAGGTGAAAAAACTACTAAAAAAGCAATGCTTGCAATGCACAACTGAGTCATATTAAAGTTTCTTCTCCAATACGGCGATAGCATCAGCAATACTATAGTGCTTGGCATAATAAAAGCTGCCGTATATTTTGATAAGGCATTTAAGCCCATCACAACCCCCAGCACAAGTGCCCATTTTTTACTTCCTGTATCAAGGCATACCACCAAACAGACAAGGCTTAGAGCCCAAAAAGGCATTTGTATTTGATTATGATTAAAGTCGGTAGACCAAATATTGCAATAAATTGTTAAAGCATATAAAAAAACTGCCACCGTCGCTTCTTTTTCTGATAAAAACCGATTGGCTAACCATGCAACACAAAAGTAACTAGCGCTAATTGCCATGCTTGCGCATAAAAATAGGGAAAGTATATTTTTACCAACAATCATCTGAACTAGGCCAACAATCCAAGCTGGCATAGGTGGGTGCTTGTAAAATCCCCATTGAAAACTAAGGCTCCAACTATACATCTCTGTAGCATCTAATGGCGGGGCATGGTGAGCTAGCATTGGCACCAAAGTCCAAAACAGCATCTGAAAAACCATCAAGCCAATAGTGAATCTTAAGAGATTTTTAGGCATTATGTAATAAGAAGCTTTTAGAATAGGAATTGTTATTAAACATGAACCATTGTACTTCTGATAACCCAGCGTATGTCGCTACAATTCGTAACTTTAGAGAGCCTTGAATGAACCCAACTCATCTTGAAATCATTGCTTCAGCTTTATTTGCAATCGCTATTTTGCACACTTTTATGGTTTCATCCTTTGAAAAACTGTCCCACTCCTATCCTAGGCATGCGGGACTTTTTCATCTTCTTGCTGAGGTTGAAGTGGTTTTTGGATTTTGGGCATTAGTTCTTGTTCTCGCCATTTCTGTACTCGAAAACACCAAGGAAGCTGTAAATTTCGTCAATGATCAAAACTATGTTGAAGCACTATTTGTATTTGCAGTCATGGTTGTTGCTGCATCTAAACCGATTTTAACTTTAGCTAATTTGGCGATTAACTTCATGTCTGATTTTATTTCAAGATTAACGCCTATACCAAAAAATACAATGATATTTTTTATTAGCCTTTCCATTGTTCCTTTAATGGGTTCTTTTATTACAGAACCTGCTGCAATGACAATTGCAGCTATTTTATTAAGAGATCGTTTTTATAAAACCGGGCTGTCACTTAAATTGCAATACGCCATCATTGGCGTATTATTTGTGAATATTTCTATTGGTGGAACTCTCACGAATTTTGCTGCTCCACCTGTCCTGATGGTGGCAAGCGCTTGGGAGTGGACAACACCTTTTATGTTTACCACTTTTGGTGATCGAGCAGCTTTAGCAGTGTTTATTAATGCCTTCCTCATTACAGTTATTTTCCATAAACAACTACCAAAGGAGTTTGTCGAACCCCCTAAAGAAAGAATGCCCTACACAGTTATTTTGGTTCATTTGACATTCTTGGCAGGAGTTGTATATTTTGCTCATTATCCTGCCGTTTTTTTATGGCTCTTCTTATTTTTCTTAGGATTTACTTCAGCTTACTCAAGATACCAAAATCCGCTGATTCTTCGAGAAGCTTTATTGGTAGCATTCTTTTTAGCAGGATTGGTGGTGCTTGGTAGTTTACAAAAATGGTGGCTGCAGCCAGTTTTGCAGAGCATGACCCCCGTCGTTGCTTTTTATGGAACGGTTGGCCTCACAGCTCTGACCGATAACGCTGCAATCACTTATTTGGGCTCTTTAGTAGATGGTACTTCAACCGAATTTAAAATTGCCCTTGTTGCCGGTGCTGTTTCAGGTGGTGGTCTCACTGTCATCGCAAATGCCCCTAATCCAGCTGGCCTATCTATTTTGCGTGAACACTTTGCTAACCGTGTGGTGAACCCGACGTATTTACTTGTGGCGGCAATTATTCCAACCCTAGTTGCTATTTTTGCGTTTCGATTCATTTAAATATGCATGAAGACTTCATCGCCTGATAAAATAGTGATTTGCCCCCAGTCTTAACTACTGAGAACGGCCCTTCATATGAAAAAAGTATTTATTAAAACCTTTGGCTGCCAAATGAACGAGTATGACTCGGAAAAGATGGCTGACGTCCTTCAAGTGGCGGATCACTATACCGAAACTAAAATACTAGAAGAGGCTGATTTAATCCTCCTCAACACTTGCTCTATTCGTGAAAAAGCTCAAGATAAAGTATTTTCTGATTTGGGTCGATTGCGGGATATGAAAGCTGAAAAGCCTGGGCTTCTTATAGGAGTTGGGGGGTGCGTTGCGAGTCAAGAAGGCCATCAAATTGTTAGTCGTGCTCCTTACGTAGATCTAGTCTTTGGCCCACAAACCCTTCATCGATTACCTTCAATGATTGCGGAGCGTCATCGATCTGGCCGCTCTCAGGTAGATATCACCTTCCCCGAAATAGAAAAATTTGATCATCTACCACCCGCTAAAAAAACTGGTGGTGCAGCGTTTGTCTCCATTATGGAAGGATGTTCAAAATACTGTACATACTGCGTTGTTCCCTATACGCGTGGCGAAGAGGTTTCAAGACCACTTGAGGATGTTCTTGTTGAGGTATCTTCATTAGCTCAACAAGGGGTTTGTGAAATTACGCTTTTGGGTCAAAACGTTAATGCCTATTTAGGAAAGATTCATGGAAGTGATGAATTGGCTGACTTTGCTCTTTTATTAGAGTACATTTCTGAAATTCCAGGAGTGGAACGGATTCGATATACAACTAGTCATCCTAAAGAATTTACGCAACGTTTAATCGATGCTCATGCTCGCTTACCAAAATTAGTGAATCACCTCCATTTGCCTGTTCAGCATGGGTCTGACCGTATCTTAATGGCGATGAAGCGGGGTTATACGGTTTTGGAATATAAAAGCATTATTCGTAAAATGCGAAAAGTAAAACCTAACATTCCAGTATCAAGTGATTTTATTGTTGGATTTCCGGGGGAAACTGACGAGGATTTTAATGAACTGATGTCATTAGTCGATGAAATCAAATTCGATAACAGTTATTGTTTTATTTTTAGTCCAAGGCCAGGAACGCCTGCTGCGAATTTAAAAGAAACTGTTTCAAGGGAAGTTAGTGTGAAGCGTCTACAAATACTTACATCACGCATTGATGAGCATATTCTTGCAATCAGCAAAAATATGATTGGCAACACTGAACTTGTGATGATCGAAGGCATGGCTCGAGATGGCCTCAAACTGCAAGGGCGAACTGAAAATAATCGTGTCGTGAATATTGATTTACCTAAGAATCATCAAGCGCAAAGACTGATTGGGAAAATGTTGTCAGTTCAATTTACAGATGCATTAGCCCACTCTCTTAAAGGTGAGCTTGTTTTGCAAAATATCGATGTCAGCTAAAATTAATCGTAAAGCTTCATTTCAATTAGGGCTTGAACTTCAGTTCGCATCAGAAACCCTAGAGGCTAAATGGGCAGATATTTTTTTTGCAAAAAAAATTCGCCCTTGGGTAAAAGCAGCTCTTCAACAAGATGCATTTGTCCTAGTGCGGCTTGTTGGCGCAGCAGAGAGTAAGCGCTTAAATAGTCATTATCGGGGACAAGATCACTCAACCAATATTCTGACCTTTACTCTTTCCGAAGATAGCTCCTCTTCAAAGCTAACGGCTGATTTAGTGCTTTGTATGCCCATCATTGAAAAAGAAGCCAAAAACCAAACTAAAACGATTGAAAATCATTTTGCACATTTAATCGTGCATGGCGTTCTCCATGCTCAAGGTTTCGATCATGAGGATGAAATTGATGCATTGGCAATGGAATCTTTAGAAATTGCTATCTTAAAACGGCTTAAAATACAAAATCCTTATGTCTGATACAAGATTAAGTTATTCTCTAACTATATGACTGATTCTGAGCCAAAAAATTTTTTAAATACCCTTCTTGGATTGATTACTTCAAGAAAAGATACTCCTGAGGAAAAAAGAAGCGCACTCCTCGAGACGCTTCAGGAAGCTAAATTAGAAGGTCTTCTAGACTCTGATGCACTATCAATGATTGAGGGTGTATTTCAGGTAAGTGAATTATCAGTTAAAGATATTCTTTTACCTAGAGCTCAAATTGATTGGGTCGATATCGCAGACCCTATTGAAAAAGTTATCACAGAAGTCATATCTGCAGCTCACTCTCGATTTCCAGTGTTTGAAAATAACCGAGATAACGTTATTGGTATTCTTCTTGCTAAAGATTTATTACGTCACTCAACTGAAAATGACTTTGATATCAGAGAATGGCTAAGGCCAGCCGTCTTTATTCCCGATTCAAAAAGATTGAGTGTTTTATTAAAAGATTTTCGGAGTAATCGTAATCACTTGGCAATTGTGGTAGATGAATACGGTGGGGTCGCTGGTATTGTTACGATTGAAGATGTTTTAGAACAAATCGTTGGTGATATTGAAGATGAGCACGATATCGATGATGAGGCTGACAATATCGTTTTAGTCTCTGAAGGAAAATATCGAGTTCGAGGAATGACCGAGCTTGAACAAATCAATGAGGTCTTTAGTACTAATTTTTCAGATGAGGATATCGATACGATTGCTGGATTGGTCATTCATCAAATAGGCAGAGTACCGAAAAGAGGTGAAATTATTCAACTTCATGGTCTAAAGTGTGAGATTCAACGCGCTGACCCTCGTCAAATCCATATATTAATTATTCAGAAAACTCCCGAGTTGGAGCCTTAAAATGTTTTTTTCGCGGAGTTTTTTTTACGCCGTTATTTTGGGCTTACTAACATCGTTGGCAAGCTCTTTACAATCAGCCAGCTGGTGGCAAATGCTGCTAATAGCTTTTTTTTGGCGCCTTACCCATCAACACTATTTCCATGGTCCTTTGTATCAAGCAAAATTAGGGTGGTATTTTGGTTTTGCTTATTTCTGTCATGGGTTGTGGTGGATCTATGTCAGCTTACATGATGTGGGTGGAATGCCTTCGTGGATGGCATGTGGTGGAGTCATTCTTTTATCTGGGTTTTTAGCAGTTTTTCCAAGTCTTGCAAGCTTACTTGCGGGTCGCTTTTATTCACAATCACATTCTGGCATAGCATGGGCTGCGTCTTGGACATTACTCGAGTGGCTCAGAGGAAATATTTTGACCGGATTTCCGTGGATTGGATTTGGAGATGCACAAGTGAACGGTCCATTCATGGGACTTATTCCAATATTTGGTGTTCTCGGTGCAACTTTTGCTGTTTTATGGGGGGCTTATAAGATTGGCAGTGCGCCAGGTAGATTTTTCTTGCCTCTGCTCTCATTAGGTTTTGTAGTTATTATTGTGTCCTTTTTCGAGAACTCAACATATACAAAGCCTTTAGGTAATATGCTAGAAGTGAAATTACTTCAAGGCAATTTCCAGCAAACACTGAATTATGATGAATCAACCCTTCGTCATCAAAATAACTATTATTTAAATAGCATGATGGATAAGCCTACAAATTTAATTGTTGCTCCAGAAACCGCCATTGCAATCCCTGAAAATGAACTTCCTCCCAACTGGAGTAAAGATTTAGAGGCTTTTGTCGATGCTTCACAAACCCATGTATTAACAGGAATCATTGGCTATGAAAACCGGCAATATGCCAATCAAGCAAAGGGGTTTTCTCCAAACGTTAGTCCCTATTACTATACAAAGGCTCATCTTGTTCCTTTTGGTGAGTATGTGCCACCAGGTTTTGAATGGTTTGTAAGAGCAATTCAAGCGCCTCTGTCTCAGTTTAAAAAGGGTACTTTTTCTCAAGATTCTTTTAAAATTTCTCGCTCCAATCAACCGGATGTTTATGGCGCAGTAATGATTTGCTATGAAGATGTCTTTGGCAATGAAATTGCCTCAAGGGTGCGCAATGCTCAACAAGCACCTAACCTGCTCATTAATATGACTAATTTGGCATGGTTTGGTAAAACATCGGCGCCGTCACAGCAGCTTCGATTAGCGCAATTAAGATCTTTAGAGACCGGCTTGCCGACTATCCGTTCAACGAATACTGGTTTTACTGCCATTATTAATGAGCAAGGCATTGTTCAGTCTCAACTTCCTGCTTTTGTGCAGGGGCATTTAATTGGTTCCGTACAGCCTAGAACTGGCCAAACACCCTATGTTCGACTTGGTGATGCGCCAATATTGTTGTTTTCTGTATTGTGTTTAATATTCGCCTGGAACCAAAAAAGACGTCTCCAAAGAACAGACTTAAGGTATGGGGCCTTGAGAGGTTAAAATCTTGTTATGAAAAAGACTTTTCAAGAAATCATTCTTACTTTACAAAATTATTGGAACAATCAAGGTTGTGCAATCTTGCAACCCGTCGATTTAGAGGTGGGTGCTGGGACTTCTCATACTGCTACCTTTCTAAGGGCTATTGGACCAGAACCATGGAAAGCAGCCTATGTTCAACCCTCTCGTCGCCCAAAAGATGGGCGATACGGAGAAAACCCAAATCGCTTGCAACATTACTATCAATTTCAAGTGGTTCTTAAACCATCACCAGATAATATATTGGATCTTTATTTAGGTTCCTTAAGTGCTCTAGGACTTGATCTTCAACAAAATGATATTCGCTTTGTTGAGGATGACTGGGAGAATCCGACGCTTGGGGCTTGGGGGCTTGGATGGGAAGTATGGCTTAACGGTATGGAAGTAACTCAATTCACCTATTTCCAACAAGTGGGTGGCTTAGATTGTAAGCCCGTATTAGGTGAAATTACCTACGGTATTGAACGACTTGCAATGTACCTCCAGTCTTGCGAGAATGTTTACGATCTCATGTGGACTGATCATATTACCTATGGAGATGTTTACCATCAAAATGAGGTTGAACAATCCACCTATAATTTTGAGTACTCGGATAGCAAATGGCTTTTTGAACAATTTCAAAATTATGAGGCTCAAGCGACTCGACTCATTGATATTCCTTTAGCTTTACCCGCATACGAAATGGTCTTAAAAGCTGCTCATACATTTAATCTCCTTGATGCGAGAGGAGCAATATCAGTTACTGAGCGAGCAACTTATATCGCTAGAATTAGAAACTTATCAAAAGCTGTGGCACATGCCTATTTGCTTTCTAGGGAACAACTGAACTTTCCTATGATGAAAAAATCGTTTCAGGAGGATCTAGGCTCATGAGTCAGTTAGCCCCTCTTCTCATTGAAATTTTTACTGAAGAATTGCCCCCAAAATCATTGAAGCGGCTAGGGGAATCCTTTGCTTCGAACATGATCAAAAAATTAAACTCACTAGGATTAGTTTCTCATCAAGCTTCTTATAAATCCTATGCTTCTCCAAGAAGACTTGCAGTTTTAATTAATGAAGTATTAGATAAGGCTTCTGACGTTGCCGTCAAAGAAAAACTTTTACCTGTATCAATTGCGCTTTTAGATAATGGGCAAGCTTCTCCTCCATTAATTAAAAAATTAGCCAATTTGGGTATACATGATGTTGTCATTGACCATCTAGAGAGGCAAGGCGAAGGTAAAAATGAAGCTTTCTTCATTGAACTCAAAAAAGCCGGGGTTACTTTAGCAACAGGTTTACAAGACGCGATTGACTTTTCTATCAGTCAATTGCCAATTGCAAAAACTATGCACTACCAGATTCATCCGGGAACTTCCCATGAAGTAGATGTTCAATTTGTAAGGCCTGCGCATCGCTTAATTGCCCTTCATGGTCCTAATATAGTGCCGATCATCGCACTTGGACTTGAATCTGGAAGGACGACCTTTGGGCATCGGTTTTTATCTGATGGCCCTCTTGTAATTGCGCATGCGAATGACTATGAATTACTACTTCAATCTCAAGGAAAAGTACTAGCTAACTATAGTGAACGCTTTGAGTCTATAAAATCTCAACTCATATCGCAAGCCGGTCAACTCTCAGTTCTAATGCCCGAATCTCTTCTAGAGGAAGTTACTTCGCTGGTTGAATGGCCAATCGTATATGCCTGTGAATTTGAAAAAGAGTTTTTAGATGTGCCCCAAGAGTGTTTAATCTTAACGATGCAAACAAATCAAAAATATTTTGCGCTCACGGATACAGAAGGAAAATTAATCAACCGATTTTTAATTGTTTCTAATATTGAAACATCAACTCCTGAATCAATCATAACTGGTAATGAGCGTGTCATTCGACCCCGATTATCAGACGCTAAATTTTTCTATCAACAAGATCGTAAAACTCCGCTCTTTAACCGCTTTGAAGAACTTGCCAAAGTTGTGTATCACAATAAACTAGGTAATCAAAAGGAGCGTATCCTCCGCATTTCTGAGATAGCTCAATATATATCTGAGCTTCTGTCGAGTCATTTTGCTGATACAGAATCAGTAAAACAAGATTACATCTCTCTTTGCTCACGCGCTGCCATGCTCATGAAGGCCGATTTACTCACTGACATGGTGGGTGAGTTTCCAGAATTACAAGGTATTATGGGACGTTACTACGCCTTCCATGATCAAGAAAATAATGAAGTTGCTGCCGCCTGCGCAGAACACTACTTACCACGCTTTGCTGGTGATCAATTACCAAATTCTAGGGTTGGACTAACTTTAGCTCTTGCTGACAAGCTTGAAACGATTGTTGGTATTTGGGGTATTGGACTAGCCCCTACAGGTGAAAAAGATCCTTATGCTTTAAGAAGACATGCATTAGGAGTGTGTCGACTCATCGTTGAAAAAAATCTTCCGTTAAATTTAAATGATTTACTTCACTTCACCTTGAGGCAGTTCACGTCTGCAGATGTTCAAAAAAATGCATTGATTCCTGAAATCTTGCATTTTATTAAAGAGCGTCTTAAGTCTTATGTGAAAGACTCACAGGGAATCATTTTTAGTACGGAAGAAATTGAATCTGTTCTTGCGAATATAGATGGTCAATTGAATGAAGTTCCCAAAAAATTGTTGGCAGTTCATGCATTCCAAAAACTCCCCCAAGCATCAGTTTTGGCAAATGCTAATAAGCGCCTAAACAATATTTTGAAAAAAAATGCTACGGATAATGTGGGCACCATTAACCCGCAACTTTTTGATCAAGCTGCTGAAATAAAATTATTCTCTACATTACAGGAAATTGAGCCGCTCTTATCAAAAGCCTTTCATGCTCAAGATTTTCAATCTTCACTCCAGCTATTAACTCAAGTGAGTTTGCCGATTGAAGAATTTTTTGCTGATGTAATGGTCATGGATCCTGATTTAAGAAAGCGTCAAAATCGTCTAGCCTTGCTTAGCAAGCTTTACCAACAAATGAATCAGGTCGCTGACTTAAGTCAACTCGCAAAATGAAAAATGCCTATCAACAACTTGTCATTCTTGATCGTGATGGTGTTATCAATCAAGATAGTGATAGCTACATTAAATCTCCTGATGAATGGATTCCGATTGAGGGTAGTCTAGAAGCAATTGCTAAACTTACCCAAGCTGGCTATCAAGTGGTTGTTTGTACCAATCAATCTGGTATCAGCAGGGGGCTTTTTGATACAGATACTCTAAATGCGATGCATGAAAAAATGCATGCGCTACTGGCTCGATTTGGAGGTGAGATTAATGCTATATTTTTCTGCCCTCATACTGATGAGGATGAATGTGATTGTAGAAAACCCAAAACAGGTATGTTTGAAGAGATTTCTAAACGCTTCAATTTAGATAAATCTTTATTAGGGGTACCCGTTGTAGGGGACTCACTCAGGGACTTAGTTGGACCCGTCACGCTTGGAGCAGAGCCTCACCTAGTGTTGACTGGTAAAGGAATGAAGGCCCGTGAAAAAGGTGGTTTACCCCCCTACACTGCAGTGCATACTAATTTAGCCGCATTTGTTCATCACTTCTTGAATGTGTCCAAATGATTTATTTACGCTCTGCTATATTTTTCGTATTTTTAATTTGTTTCACTATTTTGTATGCTTTAAGTTGTTTTATTGTGAATCCTTTTTTATCGATATCTAATCGATATAACTACGTTCGAGGTTGGTCTTTCGGAGTCATTCAAGCTTTAAAGTGGATCTGTGGGGTTCATTACCAGATTAAAGGTATGGAAAACATGACTTCGATGCTCAATGAACCTGTGATCTTAATGTCAAAACATCAGTCTGCCTGGGAAACTATTGCTTACATATCTTTATTTCCTAAACAACTTTGTTACGTGTTTAAAAAAGAATTGTTGATGATTCCATTTTTTGGGTGGGCAATGGCCATGCTTAGAATGATTCATATTGATCGATCGCAACGTGATAAGGCTGCCGCAGCAGTCGCCATTCAAGGCAAGCAGCGACTCTCTGAGGGTTGTTGGATTATCATTTATCCTGAAGGTACTAGAGCGCCAGTGGGTCAACAAATTCCATATCGAAAAGGTGGTGCACGGCTTGCTGTTGATACAGGGGCAAACGTCATACCAATTGCTCATAATGCCGGTAAATGTTGGCCTAAAAATAGTTTTTTAAAGCACCCTGGTAGTATTACTATTTCGATTGGTCCAGCGATGTCAACCATCGATAAAAATCCATCCATTGTAATTAAAAATATTGAACGCTGGATTGAACAAGAAATGCGTCAAATAGATCCGACTTCCTATATTTGATTTGCTTGAACTAGCTTATTTGCCCAAGATAAGAATGTAGGTCCATCAATATCTTGAGCGCGAGATCGTAAAACATGTTGATCTAGCTCTAATAGATCTTTGTATTCAGATAAATTATTTGCTAGTACTTTTCTGCGTTGGGAAAAAGCTTTCGCAACAATTTTCTCTAATGCGCTCCATTGCAACGGACTAATGCCAGTATTTTTTTTAGGATACATGGCAACAATTGCTGAATTTACTTTTGGCGGAGGTTCAAATGCTGTTGGAGGAACTTCGAAACAAAGTTCAAGATGATATCGAATTTGCAACATCACAGAAAGTCGGCCATATTCTGAGTCTCCAGGCTTGGCGACCATTCTGTCGACAACCTCTTTTTGCAACATAAATATTTGCTCATCAACACATTCAATAGCATCCATTAAATGAAAAAGTAGTGGCGTAGAAATGTTATAAGGTAAATTTCCAACAATTTTTACCCTGCCATTGGATTGCGATTGTTTGATTTCTTCGAGCGCTATATTAGCCCAATTTGCAAAATCATAATCTAAAGCATCCGCCTGATAGATTGTTAATTGAGCTATATTTTTTTTCTGCCAAAACTCAATCAAATCTCGGTCAATTTCAACAACCTCCAGTGATATCCCTTGATCTAATAATGGGAATGTCATTGCTCCTAATCCTGGCCCAATTTCGATAATACGACTTGCAGAATCTGGATGAATGCGAGCTATGATGGCATTAATAATTGACGCATCCGTCAAAAAGTGTTGGCCAAATCTCTTACGCGCCTGATGAGCCATTTTTTACCATTTGATAAGCAAGCTGAAGTGCTTGATACATACTCGCAAAATCAGCATTGCCATTTGCTGCAATATCAAGTGCAGTGCCATGATCGACAGAGGTTCGGATGATTGGCAAACCTAATGTAATGTTAACCCCTCTTCCAAAAGTAGCCATCTTTAGGGGTATTAATCCTTGATCGTGATACATCGCTAGAAAAACATCTATCTGTTCGATATTTTTATATCGAAACAAAGTATCTCCAGGAAATGGTCCAGACACATCCATTCCGATTGCTTGAGCTTGTCGGATTGCTGGACTAATAATATCAATCTCTTCTCGACCTAAATACCCACCTTCACCAGCGTGAGGATTTAATCCCGCAACTGAAATCCTGGGCTGATGCAATCCAAAGTATTGCTGACAACTTTGATGAATGATTTTGATTATTTCTATGAGGTCGTCTGTATCTAAAAAACTTGCCACCTCTTTTAAAGCAATATGCGTCGAAGCTAATGCCACTCTCATCATACAATTCGTGGGTGCGCCAGGGAAATCGATCTCTCCACATAACATCATGACAACTTTAGAGACAGCAGCCTTGTCTGCAAGGTACTCAGTGTGCCCTGTAAAGTCTAAGCCGAAATCATTAATAACGCTTTTTTGTATGGGCGCTGTCACCATGGCATCATATCGATGCGATTGACATCCATCATAAGCTTTATCTAATAAATGAATAACATAGGGCGCATTTTTAACATTTAAATATCCCAAACGATTTGAATCGTATAAGGGAATATGTTCAATAGATAATGTCGGGGCTATCTCTTCTGAAAGGTAAGGTTTGAATAATTGCTGATCGCCCAGAAGATGTATATTGACATCTTCATGATCTTTTATAAACTGTTGAGCTGCTTGAATACTAATTTGAGGTCCTATACCTGCAGGCTCTCCAGATGTTATTACTAATCGAACATAATCATTATTCATATCCTATTTAGTCATAGTATATGGTGGTCTTAATTCAATGGTGGCATTGTCCCTTAATTCTCGAATCCAGTCTTCATTAGCTTGCATTAACTTAGACTGTCTTAATGCAGCACGCGCATACTCTTTTTGTTGAGCGGCCGTCACTTCTGCTTGACGTCGATTGATGAGTTGAACAATATGCCAACCAAATTCAGTTTGAAAGGGTTCACTTAACTCTCCTGGATTTAATCGACTTATAGCAACGTCAACCTCTGGAGGAACTTGTCCAGGAGATATCCAACCTAGATATCCCTGATTTTTAACTGCATTAGGATCTTCAGAGTATTTTTTTGCAATATCAGAAAAATTAACTGTCTTAACTTTAATTTGATCTCTAAACGATTTTAATCTGCGAATGACTTCCTCTTCAGACGCACCCTGTTTAACCGTCAACATCATTTGATTTACTTCACTTTGGGTAATATAAATTGATTCAGATTTATTGTTCTGAGATGCCTGCGTTGAAGTACTTGATTTTCGATCTAATACTTTTAAGATATGAAATCCAGCAGCTGTTTGAATTACTTTGAGGACTAAACCTCCAGCCGCTAAACCGTTAGTGGCATCCACAAAAACTTGTGGCAATCGATCAATTGTGCGATAGCCTAAATCTTGTACGCGAATCGTTTTATCTACAGCCGCTAATTGACCAGCGTACTTCATGAATTCTGATTCTTTAGTTGTTTGCTCCAGAATCAATTGTGCTTTAGATTGAAGAGCTGAAATTTCAGAATTACTTGCTCCAGTTGGAATTGGGATGAGAATTTGAGCAATATCAATCATTTCTGGCGATTCAGCTACCGATGCTTCATTTGATTGGGGTCTCTTAATTTTCGAATCAATAAATGCCTCGATTTCAGCATCGGATATTTTTATTTTACTTTCAACAGATCTTTCTCTAAATCTCGCAATAATTACATCTCGTCGAATACTCTGTTTATATTTTTCCCAGCTAGTCCCACTTTTCTCAGTAGTAGTTTTGAATTGATCTAATGTTAATTTATTTTGGGTCGCAATGTTATTTAAAATACCATCAAGTTCTTGCTCTAGGACCTTAAATCCGAAAATAGTCGCCTCTTGATACATAATACTTTCGTCAATCAGTCTTTCCAAGACTTCTTTTTGAACAATTTCTTTACTCGGTAAAGGTTTTTTTTCTTCAATAAATTGCTTTGTTATTTCATTAATCCGATTTTTTAACTCATGTTCTGTAATCACTTCTCGATTAACTATAGCAATCACACGGTCAATATCCTTAGGGTCTTTATTTTCTATGGAAGTTGTTACCGTGACAGGAATCGTTATCGTTGCTAAAGGAGTCGTTGTAAAGTCTACAGGGGTATTGGGTTTCGTACTCTTTTTATCTTTTGTTTGAGAAAAGACATTCGTACCCAGACATGCAAATAAACAAAATGTAAGTAAATATTTCATTAATTGTTGCTTTTTAAGATAAAACAAGTGGTTCCCTTTTTTACTCGTAGGTTTCAAATCTAGTCAATGGTAACGGTTTTTGATTCACCGGTATATAGCCAGGGATATTGAGTCGCATAATGTCTATTGGATTATTACCCACGCCCGTTAATCCCTTAAATTCTAATTGGAAAAAAATCTGCGTTGTAGAAACCTGAGAGGTATTTACAAACCTATTCAAAGCAACTCTAAATGCCCAACAATCTTGATCATATTCAAAGCCAGCTAAAGTATTTAGTGTTTGTTGGGTAACTTTATCAAAGTTCCATCTTCCTATAGCGTATAAAGAATTTGTCAAAGGCCATTGCCCAGAAAGTTCATACTGATAAATTGAAGTTGCCATTGCACTTGTATCGTAATTATATCGATAACTAGCATTTAACATCTTGCGAGGTGATGGACGCCAACTCGTTGTAGTTGAAGATTGAACCGTTCGATTTAAATCTTGATTAAATTGATTGGCAAAATCTAAATTGATGTTGCCACTCAAGCGCGTTGATAAACCAAATAACAAATCGGAATAAGCCGCGGGATTTAGTTGGTCGCCATATAAGCCAACTCGTTGGCCTTTAAAATCAAAGCGCTGGGCTACAGTTCCACGAATTCTCTCTATACCTGTGTCTGCATCCAAAATTTTAGAAGATACCCCTACAGTTAATTTATTATTGTCAGCAATGCGATCATTTCCTACAAAAGTATTTTCAGAGAAAATTTGAGCAAAACCAAAACCTGCAGAAGCAGTATCAAATAATGGAATATTTGTTTGATTCACGTAGGGCGAGTAAACATAAAAGGCTCTTGGTTCAAGCGTGACAATCATATCCCTACCAAAGATAGATTTTAATTCTGGCGCATCTCTTTCAAAGAAAACCCCAGAATCAAGACTCATAATTGGTAATGCAAAGCTTTGATTCACGCCAGGATAGTTTTCATTACCAATCATGTTATAGGTATTCCCTCGTACAGTCATCTTCGGGGTTATGTAGGAGCCAGACGTTGTGAAAGGCATACTAATACTTGTATTAATAAATCCCCGATCCGCCGCGGCAAAGCCACGATTTGGGATTGCTAATCCAGGAGCATCAAGGGGCCCAGAGTAGCTAAATCTAGTCAAGTTACCTTGAAAGGTAAAAACAGAGCCATGCCAATCTAAATTTCGAAACAAAGCATTTAATTCTGGCTCACGGTCATAAGGTGCTACAACAATGTTATTAGGGTCAGGTTGCAAAGTTTGATATTTTTGTACTCGGGTCAAAAAGCTCCACCCATCAACGTTGTAATTAACCCCAGCTTCTTGATTAAATTGTCTAGTAACAGCTTGACCAATCGTTCTTCCTAAATCATCTGCATAAAAATCATCAGAGACACGACTAATATTGGCATATGCCGTAACACCTGAGGCTATCAATTGTTGATGTTGCCAGGTGTAAGCCCATCGACTAGCTCCATAAGAACTGTCATTGGGTAAATACTCACCCTTTAACACCCCGGAATAAGTTGGTTCTAAATAACGAAACTCACCGCCTAATTGAACCCCTCTTTTAGACATATATCTTGGATAAAGCGTTAAATCTCGATTGGGCGCAATATTCAGGTAATAGGGCGCTGTCATATCTAATCCCGTATTTGTGTTTACGCCAATCGTTGGGGGTAAAAATCCAGAACGGCGACTACCACTAATTGGTATCGAGAAATAGGGCATATAAAAAACGGGCGTATCAAAAAAATGTAATACCCCTTCTTCTCCAGTAGCATCATTCGTTGATTGATCAATCAACATATCTTTTGAAGAGAAATACCAATCATAGTTTCCTGGGTTACAGGTTGAGTAAATTGGTTTTATTAAATAGGTACGATCTTCATCCAAAAACTCAGCCCGATCAGCGTATCCACTTCCTCGGGCCTGCTTCAGTTCATATTCAGGCTTTTCCATCCAACCTTGTTTAGAATCCATTTGTATTTGCCCTTTAGGGCCAGCAAAAGAAGCTGTCGGTTTATTAAGTCGAACGTTTCCATCACCTTTTGCAACATCAGTATCCAAGTTGTAATCTAATTCGTCACCTTTAATTACAGTACCATTACGACGAATCTCAGCTTCTTTTTTGAGAGTCATACTCCGATCATTTACCCCATCAATTTCTTGACTTTTGATAAATGTCATCGCTTGATCATCAGGAATTTTTACTTGTTCTGAAAGCTGGTCATCCAACTTCAAAGCAATGGGTTTTTGCAAAAAACGGGAATTTTCATCACTTGCACCGTAAACTGGCAATTGCATGCAAAATAATGCAATTGGCAAAACATATCCCCACCCACGAACTTGAAAATGGATGAACTGATGAAGGTGGGATGAGTATGATTTTGACATTTAATTCTCTAACCCATTTATTATACGAATCATTATGCAAGATACCCGTTTTGAATCCCTAAAACTTTGGTTAAAAACTCTCCCAATTGAGTATGGTATTGATATTAAGACCATTACATCAGCCTCAAGTGATGCAAGCTTTCGGAGATATTTTCGAGTTCTTGCCTCTAATCCTGAAACCTCAAGCTTTATTGTGATGGATGCTCCAACTGATAAAGAAGATTCAAAACCATTTGTTCATGTTGCCCAACTACTGCTTCAAGGAAACATTGAAGTCCCAAAATTGTATGAAGTCAATTTGACTGATGGTTTTTTATTACTTAGTGACCTAGGTTCCAAAACCCTTTTTTCTGAAATTACTCCTGAAAACGCACCACTTTTATATAAAAAAGTAACGCATACTCTTGTAAAACTGCAAAAGAACACTCAAACGCATCAATTACCATCATATGACGAGATTCTTTTACGTCGAGAACTGCAACTTTTTCCTGATTGGTATCTCTCTAAGCACCTGAACTATGAGATGTCCGAAAAAGAAGCCCAAGACTTAAATCACGTATTTAATCATCTTATAGAAAATATCTTGCAACAGCCAACCATTTTTGTTCATCGAGACTTTCACTCACGTAACCTAATGATGACCGCGGACAATCATATTGGTGTTCTTGACTTTCAAGATGCTGTAGTTGGTCCAATTACCTATGACTTAGTTTCTATTTTTCGAGATGCTTATCTTGGTTGGACTGAGGAAGAGCAAGTCGATTGGGTTGTTAGGTACTGGGAAGACGCCAAAAAAGAAAATTTGCCAGTAGATCCTGATTTTGGTGAATTTTATAAAAATTTCGAGTGGATGGGGCTTCAACGTCATCTTAAAGTATTAGGTATTTTTGCTCGACTTTTTCATCGGGATGGAAAAGATGGTTACCTAAAAGATTTACCCTTGGTGCTAAGTTATACAGAAAAAGTTGCTCAGCGTTACTCGCTGTTTAGGCCTTTAGTTAAAATTTTAGATAATGCTCAGAAACGCCAACGACCTGATGGATTAACTTTTTAAAGATGAATATAACTTTTTTTGCAGATTTTCCAGCCATGATTCTTGCCGCAGGTCGCGGGGAGCGCATGCGTCCTTTAACGGATCATTTACCGAAACCCATGCTTGAGATACAAGGGAAAAGTCTTCTTCAGCACCATTTAGAAGGATTAAAGCGCTATGGATTTGAAAATGTTGTGATTAATCATGCCTGGCTAGGAAATAAAATTGAAGATGCCTTTGGCAATGGTCAATCTATGGGGTTAAATATTCAATACTCTAAAGAGGAAAGTGCTCTAGAAACCGCGGGGGGTATTACCAAAGCCCTCCCTTTATTAAGTCCGAGCGATTATTTTTTTGTTATCAATGGCGATACCTTCATGCCGCATTTTCCTTTTGATCGCGTTAGGGATATTGTTGAGCAAATAAGAATCGATAATTCGGAGGGGTCTCAAGCTTTACTTGCCTACTTATTTTTAGTAAAAAACCCTCCGCACCATCCCCAAGGCGATTTTTATTTATTACCGCCAAAAATATTTTCTGATGATCAACTGAAAAATAATCCCCTTAGACAATCGAAACATACTTTTTCCGGAGCAGGTATTTACCATAAAAGTTTGTTTGAGCATCTTGATGTAACTCAAAAGACACCTTTAGCGCCAATTTTAAAAAAGGCTATGGGAAATTTATTAGTCGAAGGAGAGTTATTAGCTTGTTCATGGCATGATGTGGGAACACCTGATAGACTTTCAGCATTGAATCAATCCAATTAAGAAACTTTATGACGCACCATATTGACCTCTTTACTTCTCGCCGGAATATCATCGCCCACATGGTGCGAAATAGTTCTGGCAGTGGCATTGTCATCTTAGGCACTTCCCCAGAAGTTTCTAGGAATAGAGATAGTGATTTTCCATATCGTCACGATAGTGATTTTTATTACTTAACAGGGTTTGAAGAACCACAGGCTTATCTAGTATTGCAAGTCAATCCAAACAAGGTTATTAGCCACCTATTTTGTCGCCCGAAGAATGTGGAGCGTGAAATTTGGGATGGTATTCGTTTAGGTCCAGAAGCCGCACCTCGTTCACTTGGTTTTGACTTTGGATACTCGATTGATGAAATTAATCACATCATGCCAGAACTCATGAAGGATTTTATGCATGTTTACCACCGAACTTCCTCATCGTCACAACTAGATGATGAGATGCGTGGATGGGTAGGGCAGCTTGCAAATAAATCACGTCAAGGGATACAAACGCCTAATGAATTTCATAATATTGAAAAAATAATTCATGAGCAGCGCTTGTTTAAGGATGAAGTTGAAATTTCCACTATGCGTAAGTCCGCAAAAATAGCTGCCCAAGGCCATTTAATGGCTATGCAAACTTGTAAACCAGGACTTCAGGAATTTCATCTCGAAGCTTCTCTCCTATATCAGTTCAGGAAGCTCGGTGCTCAATCAGTTGCCTATAATAGTATTGTTGCAACTGGAGAAAATGCTTGTATTTTGCATTATCGAGCGGGAAACTCTTTTTTAAAAGATGGTGATCTTTGTTTAATTGATGCCGGTTGTGAGTTAGATAGCTACGCTTCAGATATAACGAGAACATTTCCGGTAAATGGAAAATTCTCAAAGCCCCAGCAACAGGCATATGAAATCGTTTTAGCGGCTCAGGAAAGCGCCCTTTCACAATGTTTCTCCGGCAAACACTTTCAAGAACCTCATGACGCGGCACTTAGAGTGCTAACACAAGGCTTATTTGAACTCAAAATACTAAACCCTAATCAACACGGCAGTGTAGAGGATGCCATCGGATCTGAAGCTTATAAAGCCTATTACATGCACCGCACGAGTCATTGGTTGGGGATGGATGTTCATGATGTTGGCTATTATCGAGAGCCTAATGACCCTCTTTTAGGTTGGCGTATTTTGCGCCCAGGTATGGTCCTGACCATAGAGCCTGGTTTATATTTCCGGCCATCCCCTGAAGTGCCAGAAATTTTTTGGAATATGGGCATACGAATAGAAGATGATGTTGTGATTGGCGCCTCTAATTATGAAATTTTATCTCGTGATGTACCCGTGAAAGTTTCTGAGATTGAATATTGGATGGCGAATGGCTCTATTCAAATATGATCGACAAATTTCAATCCGCTCAAATTGTGATTGAAGGCGCTGGTCCAGTTGGGCTTGCCTGTAGTATTTTACTTTTACAAAACAACCCTGACCTCAAATTAATTCTGCTTGATAAAAATCCATCATCAGACGATTTCTTAGAAAATGTAGATACGCGTGGTATTGCTATTTCAGAGGGATCAAAACAATTACTTAAAAATATGGGGGCATGGGTGGAGCATGCGCCCGCGATTCATCAAGTTCATGTATCACAAAAAGGGCATTTTGGCAGGACCATTATGGATGGTGCAGAAATCGCACAAGATGCTTTAGGGCATATTGTGCGTTATCGAGATATCCTTTTATCTCTGCGGAATCAATTGCGCTATTTAGAGTCTAAAGCAACATCCTTTTCCTGGCTAAGAGACACTAAACAACCATTTTCTCTACCAAAATTGTCTCCTAAAACATGTTTAATACATGCCGACGGAGGATTATTTCATGAACAATCGGCAAAGGATCTTTATAAAGATTATGGGCAATCCGCTTTAGTCGGTTGGCTAGAGGTTAAGGATGTAAAACCAAATATGGCATGGGAGCGTTTTACTGAAGATGGACCAATTGCCATCCTTCCCCACCATCAAGGAAACAATACTAAAAACTTTGTTTGGTGTGCACCCAAAGCTAAAATTGACCAACTCACGCAACTCCCCGATCAAGAGTTTTTAATGCAATTAAAACAAGCCATTCAATTGCCGATCGGACATTTTTTAGGCGTACATCAAAGAAAATCTTATCCTTTGGGTCTCAATATTAAAAATGAGATTGTTAAAGGCAATGAAGTTTGGATTGGTAATGCTGCACAAACTTTACATCCCGTTGCAGGTCAAGGTCTTAATTTAGGTCTACGTGATGCTTATACTCTAGCAAGTTTATTAAATTCACTTTATACAAAGTCAACCGCAGATTCAATCCAAGATGTAGAAAATACGCTCGATCAATACCAAAAACAGCGGGCTCGGGATCGTCAAATCACCATTCAGGTAACTGATTTAATGGCTAGTGTATTTACTTCTACTTTTTTACCAATCGTGATTGGACGTGGCATCGCATTGTCAGCTTTGCAATGGCTGCCTCCTATTAAAAATCGATTAGCCAGACAAATGATGTTTGGGCAACGCTAGGTTCGTTTGCCTAAATTTTAGGCAAACATTGAAAATTGTGCTAAAGTTCTCCTTCTCCCCATTTAACATGGTTTAATTGTGTTTCTAGGTCAACATCATTTATCAAATAACCTCTTTGTTGCTCCTATGGCTGGAGTTACAGATAGACCATTTCGACAATTGTGTAAGCGTTTAGGTGCTGGCTATGCCGTATCAGAAATGATTGCTTCAAATGCAATGCTATGGAATAGTGAAAAAACCTTGCGTCGAGCAAATCATGAGGGTGAAACAAATCCTATTTCTGTCCAAATTGCTGGGGCAGACCCAAGCATGATGGCTCAAGCCGCACTCTTAAATATCGACCGTGGGGCTCAAATTATCGATATTAATATGGGATGCCCAGCAAAAAAAGTTTGTAACGTTGCCTCTGGTTCAGCTTTATTACAAAATGAACCGCTAGTAGGCAAAATCTTGAGTGAGATTGTTCATGCGACTCAAAAGCATCACCCACTGGTGCCAGTAACCTTAAAAATTAGAACTGGTTGGGATAGAAGCAATAAAAACGCCTTAAGAATTGCTCAAATCGCACAGGATAGTGGGATTGCAATGCTAACCATTCACGGACGAACCAAAGCAGATCTTTATCATGGTCAAGCAGAATACGACACTATCGCACAAGTCAAAGCCTCAGTATCCATGCCGATTGTTGCTAATGGTGACATTGACACACCTGAAAAAGCAAAATGGGTTTTAGAACAAACCCATGTCGATGCAATTATGATTGGTAGAGCGGCCCAAGGTCGTCCTTGGATTTTTCGTGAAATTGACCATTACTTAAAAACAGGTGATCATTTACCACCACCAACAATTATAGAAATTTCTCAGATCATGCATGATCATTTGCTTGAGCATTATGCTTTTTATGGGGAGTACATTGGCTTACGCTCTGCCCGCAAACATATTGGCTGGTATTGCAAGGGCTTGCGAAATTCTCATGCGTTTCGTGCTCGAATGAATACGATTGAATCTTGTCAAGAACAACTCGATGCGGTTCGTGATTATTTTAATGAACTTGCCCAATTCTCTGAACGTATTGAATATTTAGAGGCTGCTTAAATCATGGACGCAAAAAAACATCCTGTCACTGAAGTTCTAGAGACCCATTTACAACGATACTTAGATGATTTGGGCGACATTCCACCATCACATGTTTACGATATGGTGATTGCCTCTATCGAAAAGCCTATGCTACAACTGATCATGCAACATGCTGAGCATAATCAATCATTAGCAGCTCAATATCTTGGCCTAAATCGAAATACTCTAAGAAAAAAATTGCTAGAACATGGCTTAATTGAAAACAAATCCTAACATTCATTATTCACTTTAATCACACACTATGATCAAAACTGCTCTCATTTCTGTTTCAGATAAATCCGGCATTATTCCTTTTGCTAAGTCCTTGCATCAACTTGGGATTCGTTTAATTTCGACAGGAGGAACAGCTAAATTATTAGCCGAAAATAATTTACCCGTCATTGAAGTCTCGACTTTGACGCAATTTCCTGAAATGCTTGATGGTCGTGTTAAAACCCTTCATCCGATGGTTCATGGTGGTCTATTAGCTATCCGCGAAAATGCACAACACATGCAAGCACTTAAGGACCATGGTATTGGGACGATTGATATGTTAGTGATCAATCTATATCCATTTGAAAAAACGATTGCTCAAGAACGCTGTAGTTTTGCTGATGCAATTGAGAACATTGATATTGGTGGTCCAGCGATGTTACGTGCTGCGGCAAAAAATCATCAAGATGTAACCGTGCTAATTTCACCGGATGACTATGAGCTAGTATTAGATGAAATGAAGGCAAATCAATGTCAAGTTTCATTTACAACAAATCTTCGCTTAGCAAAAAAGGTTTTTATTCATACAGCGCAATATGATGGCGCAATTGCTAATTATTTAAGTTCATTGCCAGATAATCAAGCTCATGAAGAACGTTCTTTATTCCCTGAATCACTGAATTTTGGTTTTCAACGTGTTCAAGAATTACGCTATGGAGAAAATCCTCATCAATTAGCTGCCTTTTATAAAGATATAAAACCTCTTGCAGGTGGCTTAGCTAGTTACCAACAATTGCAAGGTAAAGAACTTTCATATAACAATATTGCAGATGCAGATGCAGCTTGGGAATGTGTCAAGAGTTTTGGCGACAGTAATGAAGTAGGTCAACCAGCGTGTGTGATTGTGAAGCACGCCAACCCTTGTGGTGTTGCTGTAGCTCACTCTACTTTAGATGCCTATGAGAAAGCGTTTAAAACAGATCCTACCTCAGCCTTTGGAGGAATTATCGCCTTTAATCGTGAATGTGATGGCTTAACCGCTCAAGCTGTTTCAAAACAATTTGTCGAAGTTCTCATTGCGCCATCTTTTACAGCAGAAGCACTCACCATCCTTAGCAATAAACAAAATGTCAGAGTTTTGCAGATTCCATTATCTGGTGCACAAAACCCCTATGATTTGAAGCGTGTCGGTGGAGGAATTCTGGTGCAAACCCCAGATGCAAAAAATGTCACGCTAGATCAATTGCAAATAGTCACTAAAAAACAACCTTCACCACATGAATTAGAAGAATTGCTTTTTGCTTGGAAAGTTGCTAAATATGTTAAATCAAACGCAATCGTTTTTTGCGCTAATGGTATGACACTTGGGGTAGGTGCGGGTCAAATGAGTCGTATTGACTCTGCAAAAATTGCTGGGATCAAAGCCTCTAACGCCGGCCTTTCTCTTGTGGGATCAGTTGTCGCTAGTGATGCCTTTTTTCCCTTTAGGGATGGTTTAGATGTTGTAGTAGCCGCTGGGGCAACTTGTATCATTCAGCCAGGTGGTAGCGTTCGTGATGATGAAGTTGTGCAAGCAGCCGATGAGCACGGTGTTGTCATGGTTTACACCGGCACGCGCCACTTTAGGCACTGACAATATGCGCGTCTTAGGTATTGATCCTGGACTTCGAACGACTGGTTTTGGGGTCATCGACTATACCCAACAACGTCTGAAATATGTTGCCTCTGGCACAATCTCTACCGATAGCTTAACTCAGACCACTCCCGAAAGATTAGGTATCTTATTCAAAGGGGTTACTGAAGTCATTCAAACTTATCTTCCTGAATATGCTGCGGTAGAACAAGTATTTTTGAATGTAAATCCAAAATCCACATTATTACTTGGTCAAGCAAGGGGTGCATCTATTTCAGCGATCGTTTGTCAAGATATTGAAGTTGTTGAATTCAGTGCTCTTGAGGTTAAAAAAAATGTGGTTGGTCATGGTCGTGCTGCAAAATCACAAGTTCAAGAAATGGTGAAACGGTTATTATCTTTAAAAGTGGCTCCTGGAACCGATGCCTCTGATGCTTTGGCGGTTGCTATTTGCGGTGCCCACCAGTTCAGCATGAAACATCAATTACAAGCAGCACATCTGAAAGCAAAGAGTTAAACATGATAGGCAGAATTAAAGGTGTACTCGTGCAAAAAAACCCACCTCGAATCTTAGTCGATTGCCAAGGTGTTGGATATGATATTGATGTGCCAATGAGCACGCTTTATCAACTTCCAGAAAATGGCTCAATTGTTACTTTACTCACACATCATTTGGTTAGAGAAGATGCGCAACAACTCTATGGATTTGCAACTGAGTCTGAACGAGAAGCGTTTCGGACCTTAATTAAAATTAGTGGGGTAGGTGCACGTACCGCACTCACGATTCTTTCAGGTATGAGCGTGGCAGACATTGCACAGGCTGTAACACTCCAGGATTCCTCAAGGCTAATGACAGTGCCGGGCATCGGTAAAAAAACTGCTGAAAGACTGCTTTTAGAGCTTAAAGGTAAATTTGGAGCAGATGTAGCACACATGTCGGATTCAAATCTAACTGCTCCCGCCTCTTCTGAAATCCTACAAGCTTTAATTGCATTGGGGTATTCTGATAAAGAAGCTGTTTTAGCACTGAAACAAGTACCAAGTGATGCTAACGTTTCCGATGGTATACGCTTAGCATTAAAAACACTATCTAAAGCATAGTTCAAATTTAAGTTTAAACTTGACGCATGGCAATTCACACAGATCAACTCGATACCCTTCCTGAGCCCGCCGATGGACCTCGTATGATTGACCCAAGTTCTCTTAGGGAAGATCAGGTAATTGAACGAGCTCTTCGCCCTAAACAATTAGATGAATATATCGGTCAAAGTAAGGTAAGAGAACAGCTTGAAATTTTTATTAGTGCCGCCAAAAGTCGTAGCGAAGCACTGGATCATGTTTTATTGTTTGGTCCGCCAGGTTTAGGGAAGACTACGCTTGCTCATATCATTGCAAAGGAACTGGGAGTTAACTTGCGCCAAACGAGTGGGCCAGTGCTTGATCGACCGGGTGACTTAGCAGCTTTATTAACCAACTTAGAAGAAAACGATGTTTTGTTCATTGACGAGATTCATCGTCTATCTCCTGTTGTTGAAGAAATACTTTACCCTGCATTAGAAGACTACAGTATTGACATTATGATTGGCGAGGGGGCTGCTGCTCGCAGTGTTAAGCTCGATCTCAAACCATTTACTCTTGTTGGGGCTACCACAAGAGCCGGTATGCTCACGAACCCTCTCAGAGATCGTTTTGGTATTGTTTCAAGGCTAGAGTTTTATAACCATCATGAACTTGAAAAAATTATTCAACGATCTGCGAGTCTCCTGAATGCCCCAATTACCATTGATGGCGCTATTGAAATCGCCAAACGCGCTAGAGGCACTCCACGGATTGCAAATCGTCTGCTACGTAGGGTACGGGATTATGCCCAAGTAAAAAGTGATGGCACGATTTCTAGCGCAGTCGCCGATGCAGCTCTAAAAATGCTGGATGTTGATCCAGTTGGTTTTGATGTCATGGACCGAAAACTTTTGGAAGCGATTTTGTATAAGTTTTCTGGAGGTCCGGTTGGGGTAGATAATCTTGCTTCTGCAATTGGGGAAGAGAGAGATACCATTGAAGATGTTATTGAGCCTTATTTAATCCAACAAGGATATTTACAACGAACCCCGCGTGGCAGAATTGCCACGAAACTTACCTACGAGCATTTTCAATTAGTCCCTCCCCAGGATTCTGGGACTTTTAATCTCTCTTAAGGCAACAGCCAAGGTACTGAAGACTTTCCAGCATCCACCTCATCTAAAGATACTTGATTTTGCAAATGAGAAACATCTCCCCATGACTCTACTTTAAATTCAGTGCCGGTAAAGCGTAGGCGATTTAAACTCGTATTGAGAAGTTCTACTTTTCTTTTTTCTGTAATATCCATTTGTGTAGCAAAGCGATACATACAGTCTAAGACGCCGCCATGAGCAACAATTAATATGACCTGGCCTTCATGGCTTTTAGCAATTCTTTCAAAACTATGAGTGACTCTTGTATAAAACTGTCTTAACGACTCCCCGCCTTGTGGCTGAAAGTCTGGCTCTCTACTATGCCACGCACGATGATTTTCTGGTAATTTTTGCTCAATCTCATGGTATGTCATCCCTTGAATCTCGCCGTAACAACGCTCTCTTAGTTGTACGTCAATAAATGTTGGGACATTGTGATGCGACGTGATGGTATTAGCTGTATCAAGTGCTCTAGATAAATCACTTGAATAAGCAATATCTATTTTTTCTTTTGCCAATGCTTGGCCTAGCAGTTGGGCTTGCGTAATACCCTGTTCATTGAGGCCAATATCAAGGTGCCCTTGTAAACGCTGCTCTTTATTCCAATCGGTTTCGCCATGGCGAACTAAAAGTATTTGTGTCATGAATTTATTTCTTTAGATTAACTTTTACAAATTTACGTTTGCCAACTTGCAATACAAAAGTACCTTCATTGATTTGTAATGACTTATCAGAAATAACAGTACCATCAATTTTTACGCCGCCTTGTTCAATATTACGATTGGCTTCTGAGGTCGAAGGTGCTAACTGCGCCATTTTTAAGAGCTGTGCTATACCCACCGGAGCACCACCTAAACTTACCTCAGGTATATCGTCTGGTATACCGCCCTTCGCTCGTAATTGAAAATCTTCAAGGGCTTTTTCTGCTGCTTCGGAATTATGAAAACGAGTCACGATTTCTTTTGCAAGGGCCACTTTGGCATCTTTAGGATTTTTTCCTTGAGCTACTTCGCTCCTCAAGACTTCAATCTCTTGGATGGATTGAAACGACAAGAGGTTGTAATACATCCACATTAAGTCATCTGACACACTTAAAATTTTTGCGAACATTTGATTCGCAGGCTCAGTAATGCCGATGTAATTACCTTTCGACTTACTCATCTTATCTACACCATCTAAACCTACCAATAATGGCATCGTTAAAATACACTGTGGCTCCTGTCCATACTCTTTTTGCAACTCACGTCCAACGAGAAGATTAAATTTTTGATCTGTTCCACCAAGCTCTAAATCACTTTTTAATGCCACAGAATCATATCCTTGCATGAGTGGATATAAAAATTCATGGACTGAGATCGGAATTCCGCCCTTATACCTTTTGGTAAAGTCATCGCGCTCTAACATACGGGCAACCGTATACTTTGCAGCGAGTTGAATCATTCCAGAAGCACCTAGCGGCTCACACCATTCGGAGTTATACCGCACTTCCGTACGTGCTGGATCTAACACCAAACTAGCCTGTTGATAATACGTTTGCGCATTCTTAGCAATCTCGTCCTTCGTCAATGGAGGTCTTGTGTTATTTCTGCCAGAGGGATCGCCAATCAGGCTGGTGAAATCTCCAATTAAGAAGATAACGGTATGCCCCAAATTTTGTAATTGTCTTAATTTATTTAAAACAACGGTATGGCCTAAATGAATATCTGGCGCGGTAGGGTCTAAACCTAATTTAATTCTTAAAGGAGTTTTCGTAGCAATGCTTCTGGCTAATTTTTGTACCCAATCCGACTCAACAATGAGTTCTTCGCAGCCTCTTTTAGTTTGTTCAAGAGCTTCAAGAACTTCTGAAGTGATTGGGTAGTGCTTCGGAGTATGATGGGAAGTCATTTTAGATATAAAACTTTGATTAGTAAAACATACTTCATAGAAGTCATGATGTTGAAGTTCAATTAAACTACATTTTTGTATTACTGATATTTTACCTGTCTATGCAAATGACTAGTCATAAAGACCAAAATTACCAACTTTTTATTGGCATCATGTCAGGTACGAGCATGGATGGGATTGATGGTGTTTTGTGCTCCATCAATCCAATTGGTCAATCTGAGGTATTAGTCCATACGAGCGCAGCTTTCTCACCCGGTCTGAAAGAAGTCCTTTATGAACTTCAAGCCCCAACAGATAATGAATTACACAAAGAGGCTTTAGCTGCGAACCAATTAGCTCAAGAATACGCATTGATTGTCCAACGAATCTTAAAATTAGCATCTTTAACGCCCCAACATATTGTTGCGATTGGGGCTCACGGCCAAACCATTCGTCATCAACCCATCCTATTGAATGGGGATGGTTACTCATGGCAGTGCCTCAATGGCGCATTACTCGCTGAGCTTACAGGTATTGATGTAATTAATGACTTTCGTAGTCGTGATATTGCGGCTCATGGGCATGGCGCTCCTCTAGTTCCAGCTTTCCATCATGCACAATTCGGAAATTCGACTGATTCAAAGGCCATTCTTAATCTTGGCGGTATTGCCAACCTAACACTATTAAACCCAAATCAGCCTATTCTTGGGTTCGATACCGGCCCAGGAAATTTACTACTGGATACTTGGATTTTTGAAAATAAGCAACTTAACTATGATCATCATGGTCAATGGGGGCGCTCAGGCAAAATTAATATTGAACTATTCGATATTTTGCTAAAAGAGCCCTACTTTTCTCTTCCAATACCCAAAAGTACTGGCCGCGATTTATTCAATTTAAAGTGGCTTCTTAACCAAATTGCTTTGTGCTCTACAAAGCCTGCTGCTGAAGATATTCAAGCAACTTTGGTTTCACTGACTGCTCGGTCAGTAGTCTTATCACTATTTACCCATATGCCAAACTGCCAAGAATTAATTATCTGTGGCGGGGGGACCAAAAATATCTTTTTATTAGAGAGAATTGCTCAAATGTGTCAAGAGCATCAAGCTTCATTGACTGTGTTAACTGCTGAAGATCTTGGCCTAGACTCTCAAACTATTGAAGGTATGGCATTTGCTTGGTTAGCTTGGTGCTTTTGCAGCAACAAACCGTCAAATATTCCAGAAGTTACAGGTGCGAAGGGGCCAAGAATCTTAGGCTCCCTGCACCGTAAATAGAGTTAAGCTGAAAAAGAAGACCCGCATCCACACGTAGTTGTGGCATTAGGATTTTTAATAACGAATTGTGATCCGTTGATATCTTCTTTGTAATCAATTTCTGCACCAACCAAATATTGATAACTCATAGAATCCACCAACAAAGTAACTCCATTTTTTTCAAATTGAGTATCGTCTTCGTTAATGTCTTCATCAAATGTGAATCCATATTGAAAACCGGAACAACCTCCACCTTGAACAAAAACACGTAATTTCAATGCATCGTTGCCTTCTTCTGCTATCAGGTCAGCAACTTTCGAGGCAGCGTTATCCGTAAAAATAATCGGTACCGGTGGTTCTTCAAAAGACGTTGTTACTTCTTGTGTAGCAGACATATAAACTCCTTTAAATTTCTTTATACCTCTATTCTAGGCTTCTTTTACCCTTACTGCACGTAAGGGATTAAGGTAACAGGGCAATTTGATGAAGTCCCATATTCTCTGGAAAGCCAAACATCAAATTGAGGCACTGAATACCTTGACCTGAAGCGCCTTTCACTAAATTATCCTCAACAACCAAAATAACTAGGGTATCCCCATCTCCAGGGCGATGAATCGCTATTCTTAATTGATTACTACCCCTAACAGAGCGTGTTTCCGGATGGCTTCCCGCTGGCATCACGTCGACAAATGGTTCACCTCTATAGAAGTCTTCATACAAAGCCTGAAAATCTATACCTTGAGCCTCAGGTAAAATTTTTGCATATAAGGTTGAATGAATTCCGCGAATCATCGGCACCAAATGCGGCACAAAAGTCAATTTAATATCATCATGTCCTGCAATTGCTTTTAACCCTTGCTCAATTTCCGGAAGATGACGGTGCCCTTTTACCCCATAAGCTTTAAAGTTATCGCTAGCTTCTGCAAGCAATGTTCCCACTTCTGCCTTTCTGCCGGCACCAGACACCCCAGATTTTGAATCGGAGATCAAATATTGTGTATCTACTAATTTTTTACCGTGAGTAGATTTTGGTGATAAGAGTGGAGCGAATCCCAATTGAACAGACGTAGGGTAACAGCCTGGCAATCCAACAACACGAGCTTGTTTGATTGCTTCACGATTAATTTCTGCAAGGCCATAGACGGCCTCTTCTAAAATTTCTGGGCACTGATGCGGCATGCCATACCACTGTTCAAATACGTGAGTATCTTTTAATCTAAAATCAGCTGCTAAATCTAATATGCGAACATTAGCCGCCAAAAGCTCTTTGGCCTGCGCCATGGCAACTCCATGAGGAGTTGCAAAAAAAACGGCGTCACACTCATTTAACTTCGCATCTTCGGGGGTACTAAATGCGATATCTACTCTACCCCGAAGAGATGAAAACATTTCAGAGACTGGCATACCTGCTTCTTTCCGGGAAGTAATTGCGGTCAACTGTACCTCAGGATGTTGCGCCAACATTCTCAGTAACTCGACACCGGTATATCCCGTTCCACCCACAATACCTACTTTAATCATCTTTTCTCCTAAATATCTAAATCTGTATATTTGAGTATGTTCTTATTGTATGAGACAACAATGAAAAAAACCGTATAAGTATTTCACTTATACGGTTTTTTGCCTTGAGGCTTAAAGTATTAACGCTTACTAAATTGCTTACGACGGCGCGCGCCGCGTAAACCAACCTTTTTACGTTCAACTTCACGAGCATCACGAGTTACAAAGCCAGCTTTTGATAAAGTTGGTTTTAACGTGTTGTCATAATCAATCAAAGCACGAGTTACACCGTGACGAACTGCGCCAGCTTGACCAGTTTCTCCACCACCACTCACATTAACTTTAATATCAAACGTAGCTGCGTGATTTGTCAAAATCAATGGCTGACGAGCAATCATACGTGATGTTTCGCGGGAAAAATATTGATCAATCGGTTTACCGTTGACGAGAATATCACCCTTACCAGATTTAATAAAAACCCTAGCTACAGAGCTTTTGCGACGACCGGTTCCATAATTCCAATTTCCAATCATGACAGCTCCTTAAATTTCTAAAACGCTAGGCTGTTGAGCCGCGTGTGGATGAGTCTCATCACCATAAACTTTTAACTTCTTGATCATTGCATAACCAAGGGGACCTTTAGGTAACATACCCTTAACTGCTTTTTCAAGAACACGGCCAGGAAACTTCGCCTGCATTTTGTCAAAAGTTGTTTCATAGATACCACCTGGATATCCACTGTGACGGTAATATGTCTTTTGCAACCCTTTGTTACCCGTAACACGGAGTTTAGAAGCGTTAATAACGACGATATAGTCGCCAGTGTCAACGTGAGGGGTGAATTCGGGTTTATGCTTGCCGCGCAGACGGTGTGCCACTTCACTGGCGACACGACCGAGAACTTTGTCTGTTGCGTCAATCACGAACCATTCACGCTTTACCTCATGGGATTTTGCGGAAAATGTTTTCATGACTACTTTCATTAAATTGTGGGTCCTTTCAAGCAGTATTTAATATCTCATTCGGCCTTGCTTATGTTTGCACGCTCTCACTTGATTCTTAAATCTGTCATACGATTTCCCTGGGACCTAAGTCAGGGAATCCATGATTGTAGCAAAAAAAAGCCCAGAGGTAAACTCTGGGCTATGAATTCCACCTTTGTTTGGGTGGAGGAGACATCGGTAGCTGTAAAATCTATTGATAGATAGTACGCAATAAGGTAATTATATATTAGGGTTATCACTAGGTAAAGTCTTTTTTAATAATTTTTGTTGGAGTGCAACATGGAATGTACGGTTAATTGGCTTGGATTGGATGGGATGAGCTTTTCTGCAGAGGTTGGCAGTGGTCACCTATTAAATATGGACGGGGCTCCAGAGGCGGGTGGGCGTAATCTGGCACCACGTCCGATGGAGTTACTTCTTGCGGGTGCTGGGGGATGTACGGCCTTTGACGTTGTGATGATTCTAAAAAAGTCGCGTCAACAAATTACTGGCTGTAAAGTCCAGCTAGAAGCAGTTAGAGCTGAGACGGATCCAAAAGTGTTTACTCACATCAACATGAAATTTATAGTGACTGGCAAACAACTAGACCATAATCGAGTCAGCCAAGCGGTTCATTTGTCACATGAAAAATATTGTTCTGCAACTATTATGCTGGGCAAAACTGCAACGATTACCCACTCAATTGAGATCGTTGAAGGCTAAAAAGAAGCAGAGTTGATCGATAAGCCGGATTCTGTCGCCAAAGTTTTCACTTTGGGGCAACCATTCATCTAGGTCCAGTGTTGCCACTGGACTCGAGCTCTCTACCCGCAGGCTTAGCGGGTCGCCTCAACGCCTGCCTATTTGAGATTGCTCCGGGTGGAGGTTACCGCGTTTCACCGTAACTAAATACGCTCGTCTCTGTGGCCCTATTCCTCATGTTGCCATGGATGGCTGTTAGCCACCACCCTACCCTATGGAGTCCGGACTTTCCTCCCCTTCTAAGAAGCGGCGATTGCCCAATCAACTCTGCAACGGTAGTCTAACCGAGAATTGACCACTCGAGGAACTCTCCAGCATTTAAAGGTACTAAAAGATCCTCACCCATCGGATAACTTAATGGAATTTTTTGAGGGGTTTTCTCAATGGTTATCGTCGACTGATTTCGAGGAAGTCCATAAAAATTCGGTCCATTCAATGAGGCAAACTTTTCTAACTGTTGTAATTTTCCAACAGAATCAAATGCCTGGGCATATAACTCTATAGCTTGAGCGGCTGTAAAACAACCTGCACAACCACAAGAATTCTCTTTTAAATGTTGTGCATGAGGCGCACTATCCGTGCCTAAGAAAAATCGCTTTGAATCGCTCGTGGCAGCCGCAAGGAGTGCTTGACGATGCTCTTCTCTTTTTAAAACAGGTAAGCAGTAATAGTGCGGGCGAATGCCCCCCACAAAAATTGCATTTCGGTTGTACAACAGATGATGTGCGGTAATCGTTGCGGCAATCTCACCAAAATCATGTGTATTTGCAAGACTTACATATTCAGCGGCTTGTTTGGTCGTAATATGTTCAAAGACGACGCGTAATTTTGGGTGTTTTTTTCTTAAGGGCTCTAAAACTTGCTCGATGAATACTGCTTCACGATCAAAGATATCAATTTCAGAATGAGTTACCTCTCCATGCACTAATAATGGCATATCTAATTCTGCCATCTTCGCAATTGTGGCATCACATTTACTTAGATTAGTTACACCTGCATCACTATTCGTTGTGGCGCCCGCAGGATATAACTTCACTCCAATAATGCCAGCCTCTTTAGCTTTTTCTATTTCACTGGGCAAAGTAATGTCTGTGAGATACAAAGTCATCAAAGCTTGAAACTCTGGATACCCAACTCTGGTTGCTGCTTCTTGAATCCTTGATCGATAATTGAGTGCTTGAGCAACTTGTGTAACCGGCGGTCTAAGATTAGGCATGACCAGAGCTCTGCTAAATTGACGCGCGGTATGCGCAACCAGATCAGGCAAAGCTTCGCCATCTCTCAAATGCAAATGCCAATCATCAGGACGTGTAATGGTTAATTTATTCATGTTGATCTATCAATATTATTCTAAAGTCATTTACATTCGTTAAGGTTGGCCCAGTCAATACGAGTGCATTCAGTTCCTCAAAAAAATCGTACGCAAGGTGCTTTTGTAAATAATGCTCGATATTTAAGTCCTTAGCAAGGCACATATCTCTAACATCACTATCAAAAAAGGCGCCTGCATTTTTTTCACTTCCATCAATCCCATCTGTATCAGCCGCTAAAGCACTAATACCCTGAATATCTAAAGTTTCTTGCATCAAAGCTAAAAGGTATTCTGAACAACGCCCTCCTCTTCCAACTACTCCTGGTGGTATCGTCACTGTCGATTCACCACCAGATATCCAGGCAATTTTATTGGCACTAGCGTTAGTTAATCGTTCTCTAATTAAAGCTGCATGATTTTTAGCAAGCTCTTGAGACTCTCCAGAAATACGGTCTCCCAATAAATGAACTTCATAACCTAAGTCGCGACAATACTCCGATGCGGCTTCAAGTCCTTTTTGTGCAGTTGCAAACACAGTATTTTGAATATGTTGGCAACAGTCGTCTCCAGCTTTTAACGTTTCACTATGAAGTCCCCGCTGTCCTTCCAACAGGTGCTGATAAATAGTCGTTAAATCTACCTGTCTATGTAACTGATATTTTTCCAAGATATCCATTGCATCGCCATAAGTGGATGGGTCTGGTGCGCAAGGGCCACTAGCAATATCACTAGCCTGATCTCCTACCACATCAGAAATAATCAAGGCAATGACACGAGCACCACGACTGGTCGCTAATTGTGCTAAACGCCCTCCCTGGATTGCAGAAACATGCTTACGAACAATATTGATTTCTTCTATAGGCGCACCACATCTTAGTAATTCTTGCGTTAATTTTTGCAAAGTTTCTATTTGAATATGATTTGCGGTCAAGGGTAATAGGCTTGACCCACCCCCAGAGATAAGTGCGATGCATAAATCATTTTCTTGTAAATTACCGACTAATTTCATGATTGCCATACTAGCCTCTAACCCCGCCTCATCTGGATAGGGGTGCGATGCTTCTGCTATAGATATTTTTCTATTTGGAAGAGGGTCAAACACATCATGCCCATAACGGGTTACCACATGACCATAAATATTGGCTTGGGGCCAATTTTTCTGTGCAAATTGTTCAAAAGCATCTGCCATAGAAGCGCTTGCTTTGCCTGCTCCCACAACTAAACAATTGCCACTGATGCCATTTGGGAACATTTCAGCTAACAATGTTGGCATAGATTTTTGAGGATCTGCTATTGCAAGCACTTTTTGAAAGGCTTCATGCAGGATTTGTTTTGCTGTCAACATGATGACTATCTACGATGTTAGATATTAATGTTAGGCCAGAATAACTTCGCTTTGATTTTTTTGCAAATTCCACATCGTTGCATATTTCGATTGTAACGTCATGAGCTCTTCATGAGTCCCGCGTTCCACAATTTCTCCATCCTGCATGACTAAGATTTGATGAGCATGAACTATCGTAGATAAACGATGGGCAATAATCAGAGCCGTTCTATTAGTGGTTAATTTATTAATTTCCTCTTGAATAGCTTTTTCTGTTTGAGAATCAAGCGCAGATGTAGCCTCATCAAAAATAATCAAAGCAGGATTTTTTAATAAAGTTCGCGCAATTGCTACACGTTGTTTTTCGCCTCCAGAGAGTTTCAATCCTCTTTCTCCTACTGAGGTTTTGTAAGCCTCAGGCAATCCCATCACAAAGTGGTGGATTTGCGCTGCTTGAGCCGCTTGAATGATTTCTTCCTGCGTAGCTTCTGGTTTTCCATAAGCGATGTTGTAGCCTATCGAGTCATTAAACAAAACGGTATCTTGAGGAACAATGCCCACCATTTTTCTTAAGCTTAATTGCTGAACAGTGGATATGTTTTGCCCATCAAAATAAATTGCCCCAGAATTGACATCATAAAATCGGAATAACAATCTGGATAACGTACTTTTACCTGAACCACTACTCCCCACCACTGCAGTTGTCGTTCCAGGTTCAATTACAAAACTAATATTTTTTAAAATAGTACGATTGTCTTCATAAGAAAATCTTACTTGATCAAAAACAACACGTGGCCCTGAATGAGGATGTTCGAGTTTTAAAGCTTGAGCTCCAGGAGCATCTTTAATTTCTTGATCTTTATTTAACAAGCTAAACATATTATCCATGTCTAAAATTGCTTGTTTAATTTCTCGATAAATCACCCCTAGAAAATTTAACGGGATATACATTTGAATCATTAAAGTATTAATTAAAACGATGTCACCTAAAGTTAACTCGCCACTTTGAACACCTAATGTAGCTCGCCATAATATAGCGATTAAGCCAATCACAATAATTGATTGCTGACCAATATTTAAAACAGCTAGAGATTGTTGTGATTTAATGGCGGCTTTTTGGTAGCTTTGTAAGAAACTATCGTAACGATGTGCTTCAAATGTTTCATTACTAAAGTATTTTACAGTTTCAAAATTCAATAAAGAATCAATCGCTTTTTGATTAGCGCTGGTATCCATTTCATTCATCTTACGTCGATACTTAGAACGCCATTCCGTAACCATGACAGTAAAACCAATATATATAACTAAGGCACAAAAAGTAATAGCCGCATAAAGCCAATCGTAATTGACAGCTAGGTAAATTAATACGATTGTAAATTCAATCAGAGTTGGCAAAATACTATACAGAGAATATGAGATGAGCGATTGAATCCCTCTTGAACCACGATCAATATCTCTTGATACTCCGCCAGTTTGACGTCCTAAATGAAATCGTAAAGAGAGTGCGTGTAAATGATTGAAGACTTCAATGGCAACCTGACGAATCGCATTTTGCGTCACTTTCGCAAAAAGGAATTCTCTTAATTCAGTGAATAATGATGCTGATAATCTAAGCAAACCATAAGCAATAACAAATGCTAATGGGAATATAAGAAACCTTCTAGGATCATCTAATGGAATTGATAAATCATCAATGAGATGCTTTAAAACGACGGGTATTCCAATGTTGGCAACTTTTGCTAAAACCAAGCAGGAAATTGCAAAAAATACTCTCCACGGATATTTGGTTAAATAGGGTATTAAAGTTTTAATGGTGCCCCAATCACCAAGACCTCTAGGTTTTGAAGATCTTGGCGAGTGGTCAACAGCTGATGGGCGCATTGGTATGATGAATTAATGTATACATTGGCACAATGAACGATGTACCAATGTCATATTCATCAATTAGTTGGCTGAACGGTACGTAAGCGGATATGAAGTTCGCGTAACTGCTTCTCATCAACAGGACTAGGTGCTTGAGTTAATAAGCATTGGGCACGCTGAGTTTTCGGGAAGGCGATCACATCACGAATTGAATCTGCGCCAGTCATCATCGTTACAATGCGATCAAGTCCAAATGCAATACCACCGTGTGGCGGTGCTCCATACTTTAAAGCATCTAACAGAAAACCAAATTTAGATTGTGCTTCTTCAGGCCCAATATTGAGGGCACGAAACACTTCACTTTGAACAGATTCTTGATGTATGCGGACTGAGCCTCCACCAATTTCTGAACCATTTAAAACCATGTCATAAGCTTTGGCTAGGCACTTACCAGGCTCTTTATCAAGAATGGCTAAATGCTCATCCTTAGGGCTTGTAAATGGATGATGGCATGCGACCCATCTAGCATCTTCTTCATCATAATCAAACATTGGGAAATCAACGACCCACAAAGGTTGCCATCCTTCTTTAAAGATGCCCTTTTCTTTACTCCAGTCTGAGTGACCAATTTTGATTCGTAGTGCACCAATCGCATCATTAACCACCTTAGATTTATCTGCTCCAAAGAAAAGAATATCGCCATCCTGAGCGCCGGTTCTTTGAATAATTGCTTCTACAGCTTGATCATGAAGATTTTTTACGATCGGAGATTGCAGTCCATTACGACCCTCACTAATTTTATTAACTTTGATCCAAGCTAAGCCCTTTGCACCATAGATACTTACAAATTGAGTATATTCATCAATTTCACTTCTAGATATTTCTGATCCGCCAGGAACTCTTAAGGCAACTACTCGACCGTTTTCTGAATTTGCCGGCCCAGAAAATACTTTGAAATCTACATCCTTCATCACATCAGTCAATTCTGTAAACTCCAAGTCGACTCTTAAGTCTGGCTTATCAGAGCCAAAACGACGCATCGCTTCTTGATAGCTTAATACAGGAAATGGTGCAGGTAACTGAACATCAATTACTGTTTTGAAAACATGAGATATCATATTCTCAAATAAATCACGTATCTCCATCTCATCCAAAAATGATGTCTCACAATCGATTTGAGTGAATTCTGGTTGACGATCCGCTCTTAAATCTTCATCTCGAAAACATTTCACAATTTGATAATAGCGATCAAAGCCAGCAACCATCAATAACTGTTTAAATAATTGGGGTGATTGTGGCAGCGCAAAAAATTGGCCGTCATGCACTCTTGATGGAACTAGATAATCACGTGCGCCCTCTGGTGTACTTTTTGTCAACATTGGCGTTTCAATATCAATAAAACCTGCCTGGTCTAGATATCGACGAGACTCCATCGCAACGTTGTAGCGTAAACGAAGATTCTTTTGCATTTGAGGACGACGTAAATCAAGCACGCGATGTGTTAGTCGTGTTGTCTCAGATAGGTTGTCATCATCTAACTGAAATGGTGGTGTAACTGAAGCATTAAGCACATGAAGTTCTTTACACAGTATTTCAATCTTTCCGGTAGTCAAATCATTATTTTCAGTGCCCGTAGGCCTTGCTCGAACAAGCCCCTTCACTTGAATACAATACTCATTTCGAATATTTTCTGCGATAGCAAATACCTCTTTACGGTCTGGATCACAAACAATTTGTACAAATCCATGGCTATCTCGTAAATCAATAAAAATAACTCCACCATGATCGCGACGGCGATTAACCCAACCAGCGATACTAACTTCTTGGCCGATCAACTCTTCTGAAACTAACCCTGCAAAATGACTACGTAATGACATACTTAAACCTCTTTATTTAATTTTTTGGTTCTTGACCGATAGGTGGCACAGTGCCCATAGAAACAATATGTTTGAGAGCTTCTTCAACTGAAATAGATAACTCAATCACACTATCCTTGGGCACAATCATGAAAAATCCAGATGTTGGATTAGGCGTTGTGGGAACAAATACATGAATATGTGGGGTGCCCAATTTTTCAGCGACTTCTTGCATCGGTGAGCCGGTTTGAAAAGCAATTGCCCAAGAATTTTGATGCGGGTACCTAATTAAAACAGCTTTTTTAAAAGCATCTCCACTACTTGATAACAAGGTATCTGAAACTTGTTTAACACTTGAATAAATGGATCTTACGATCGGTATGCGATGTAACACTTTTTCCCAATTGCGAAAAATCCATCTACCCGCAATAGTAATTGCAAACATACCCGTCAAAATGATGGCGGCAATGACAATTAAAACACCAATAAACGGTGTTTCTCTGAAGTGAATAAGGCCTTCGGTTAGGTTTGATGGAAGAACTGTGATTAATACATGCATTACAGAACCAAAAACACCATCCAAAATACCCATAGCCCAAGTGATTACCCAAATGGTAATTGCTAAAGGTGCCCAGACTAAAATGCCAGCTAAAAAGTACTTTTTCATATTCCCCTACGCTTGTAATGGAACATTATCCATCTTTTTTATGTAATAGCGTTTCTAAAACATGGTTTCTCATATTTGGCCACGTTCCTTGACGATTTCTGCAGGAATTAACACCGATCCTACAAACATTCCCAAAAAGCTAAACAATAATCCAACCAATTGAGGTGGCATTACTTCATGAGGCCAAATTGCTTCCATGAGTAACCAGGATATTAGGCCTAAAGTAACCGCTAACAGGCCACCCAATGGGGTTGCTTTGGACCAATATATGCCACATAACAGTGGTACAAAAGCAGTTACTAGAGTGACTTTATAAGCACTTTCGACCATTTTAAAAATGGATAACTCTGAATTCATGGCAATAATAGTCACGAACACGCTAAATATCAGTGTTGTTAAACGCATGATTAACAAGTATTGATTGGCCCTCAATTCTTTAAAAAATCCCTTAATAATATTTTCTGAAATAGATACGGAGGGTGCTAGAAGAGTTGCACTAGCGCAACTTTTAATTGCCGACAATAAAGCCCCAAAAAATATCACTTGGGCAAACATGGGGGTGTGGCTCAAAATCAATTGTGGCAAAATTAATTGTGAATCGGTCTTTAAACCTTCTTGGACCATTTCTGGGTCAAGCATATTCGCTGAATAAGCTAATATCATCGGAATAAAAGCAAAACAGAAGTAAAGTACTCCGCCTAAAATTGCTGCTCTTTGCGCAATTTGCACAGTTTTTGATGAGGTTACTCGTTGAAAAACGTCTTGTTGAGGGATGGATCCTAGCATCATCGTACACAAGGCCGTTATAAATCCAATAATTTCGGCAAAATTGGCTTTTGGGAAAAAGTTAAATAAGCCGGCGTTATTGGCGTGTTCTACAACATTGACTACCCCTCCTGCCATCCCAGTAACTTCATGACCGATAAACAATAAGCCAATGACAATAATAATCATCTGCAAAAAATCGGTTACCGCAACTGCCCACATTCCGCCAAAAAGAGTGTAAATTAAAACGCTGCCAGACCCAATTAACATACCAACATTTCTGGAAATCTCCCCGCCAGAGACGACGTTAAATACTAAGCCAAGGGCCATAATCTGAGCAGATACCCATCCCAAGTAAGAAGCGGCAATACATAATGTAATCATTACCTCAACCGTACGCCCATATCGTTCCCGATAAAAGTCCCCAATGGTGAGGTATTTAGCTTGGTAAAGTGGTTTAGCAAAAAATAAACCGACTAAAATCAAACACAAAGAAGATCCAAATGGGTCAGCAACAACTCCTGCTAAACCCTCTTGCAAGAAGGTAGCTGGGGCACCCAGAACCGCCTCAGCTCCAAACCAAGTTGCAAATACTGTTGCAGTAACAACGTACATGGGTAATGCATGGCCAGCTGCTGCGAAGTCGGTTGCGTTTTTTACTTTTATAGAGGCTAATAAGCCGATGGCTACTGAGATGACCCAGTACAGTAAAACAAACCAAAGTAACATGAAATTACCTAGACATTGTTAATAAAAAATATGTAATCACTGCACCCAAAACAGCGCCAATACCAAAAATGCTAACAAAGTTTGTGTGAAAGTTAAATCTATTTTGTTTTTCTAGAAGATTTTTTATTTCTTGTAATTGATTCTGTTTTTGAGCTTGAACTTCCAACTCCAAATATGTCGTAATGAGTCGAGGAATCGTTGGTAATTTTTGCGCCCACTGTGGAGCCTCAGACTTTAACTTCTCCCAAAATCCTTTAAAACCAACTTGTTGATTCATCCAAGTCTGCATGATGGGTTTAACGGTTTTCCACAAATCTAAGTCAGGATCTAACTGACGACCAAGACCCTCTACATTTAATAAGGTTTTTTGTAATAACGTCAACTGTGGTTGTATTTCGACTTTAAATCTTCTTGATGTCTGAAATAGCCTCATCAAAACAATTCCTAAGGAGATATCTTTTAATGGGCGATCAAAATAAGGTTCACAAACAGCACGCACAGCACCTTCTAATTCCTCAACTTTAGTTTCAGGGGGCACCCACCCTGACTCAATATGAAGCGCCGCCACACGATGATAATCCCGATTAAAAAACGCCAAAAAATTTTGTACTAAATAGTTTTTATCTAATTCAGATAAAGTTCCCACAATTCCAAAGTCTAATGAAATTAAACGGCCAAAGGTTTGTGGGTCTAAACTGACCATAATATTTCCAGGGTGCATATCAGCATGAAAAAATCCATGCGAAAAAGCTTGCGTAAAAAACACCTCAACCCCATCTACGGCAAGCATCTTTAAATCTACCCCAGCTGCTTTTAGGTCGTCTAGTCTTGCAATGGAAATGCCATACATGCGTTCCATTACCATGACGTTGGTATGGCATAAATCCCAATAAACTTCCGGAATGATGATTTTGTTGGAACCTTCAAAGTTTCGTCTTAATTGGCTACAGTTTGCGGCTTCTCGTAGCAAATCTAATTCATCATGGATGGTGGTGTCGAATCCCGCTACAACTTCTTTAGGCTTCAACCGTTTTCCATCATAGGAGAATTTTTCGATTAAACCTGCAATGCTATGCATCAGCGCTAAATCACTTTCAATCACGCCCAAAATATTGGGGCGCAACACTTTAATAGCGACATGTTTTCCTTCCCACTCCGGATATTTGCTATTGCCCTTCAGCACCGCAAAATGCACCTGAGCTATAGATGCACTAGCAATCGGCGTAGCATCAAATGATTTAAATATCTCATCAATTGGTAACTGCAGTGCTTTTTCAATGATTTCCCGAGATAACTCATTTGAAAATGGCGGTACATCATCTTGCAGTTTCGCCAACTCATCTGCAATATCTTCAGGAAGTAAATCTCTTCGTGTAGAAAGCACCTGGCCAAATTTGATAAATACAGGACCCAAAGATTCTAATGCGAGACGTATTCTTTGTCCTCGTGCTAAATCTCTTGAAGGAGAAAATATTGAAAAGGGAATTATAAGAACGCTAAATAGCCCTGGTTTTAATACTTTTCTTAATAACCCAAAAAGATCATATCGCCAAAGAATATAAAAAATTCGTGAGATGCGTTTGACTTTTTGCATTGTATTTAATCTGTTTGTTTGCTTTTAAAAGCTTGTTCAAGTTGATTGGCCTTTTTTTCAGCTCGATCTAACTGATCACGCAATAACCGCAATTGCACTTTAAAGTCATTCATGAGTTGGCTATTTACCAGAATATTTTTTTCATATACCAAATAATCTCTCACTCCCTCTTTTAAATCATTGACCGCCAGTTGAGTTTTATGAATAACTTTTTTAGATTCTAAAACAACTCTTCTAGCCGGCGCATCTCCTAAAAGATGAGATAAGTCCTCTTCTACTTCCCACTTAAGATCTGCTGCTAAACGATTTAAATCGGCGGCAAAGTCGATATCTCCAGAAATTTTGACAAATTTCATAGCCCCGGATTTGCCTTCTTTTAAAAAAGCCCAAATGGCATCTTGAGAAATTGCTAAACTGACTGAAGAAGAATTGATATCTTTAGCGGCATTCACAAGCACACCTTCTTGAATCCCTATTTGAAAATCCCCAACAGGCAACGCAACCAAGATAGAATGCCCTTCACGGGGGAGTAGTAAATCATGTGCCCACCGCTCTTGTGCAATCAAATGATTAAGTGCTTTTAAAACGACTGAAGGAACTGGCAAAGTAGCCATGATTAATACTTATAGCCTATATGTAGGGCAACAATTCCGCCAGATAGTCGATGTATTTCAACTTGGTCAAAACCAGCCTCTAGCATCATTTGCTTAAGGGTCTCTTGATCAGGGTGCATACGAATTGACTCAGCTAAATAACGATAACTTTCTGAATCGCCCGCTATTTTCTCACCAAGCCAAGGTAAAACCTTGAAGGAGTATAAGTCATATATTGGCTTAATCAGATCAACTGGCTTAGAAAACTCTAGCACCATTGTTTTGCCGCCAGGTTTTGTTACACGGCACATCTCTTGCAGTGCAACTTCTTTATGAGTCATATTTCGTAAGCCAAATGAAACGGTTACTAAATCAAAATAGTTTTTTGCAAACGGTATTTTTTCGGCATCCAATTGCACACATGGAATAATTACACCTTGATCGACCAATCGATCTCTTCCAACTGCAAGCATAGAAGAGTTAATGTCACTCAGCCAAACTTCGCCAGATTTCCCGGCCTTATTTGCAAAAGCCAAGGCCAAATCACCAGTACCTCCAGCGATGTCTAAAATCTTCTGACCAGCAAGAACATTGGCGCTAGCAATCGTGAACATTTTCCAAATTCGGTGAAGCCCCATCGACATAAAATCATTCATTAAGTCGTAGTTGTTCGCTACAGAATGAAATACGCCTGCCACCTTTTCTGCTTTGTGCGACTCATCAACTTTTTCAAATCCGAAATGGGTTTGTGCCATCTATGTTCCTGGAATTTATTTTTTCATTGGCGCATCACGGTCTAAGCTAGCCTGAGCTAGTTTATCCAAATGCTCTTGCCAAATTTGCTCTTGGTTAATACAAAGATCATGCAAATACTCCCATGAAAAAAGACCAGAGTCATGCCCGTCGGTAAAAGTGGGTTTGATTGCATAATGCCCAACCGGTTCAACGCTTAAAATACTCACATTGCGCTTGCCTGTTTGAAGTACTTCTTGACCCGGGCCATGGCCCCTGACTTCAGCAGATGGCGATACAACTCTTAAGAACTCAAATGGGAGTCGATAGTTGCTGCCATCTTCATAGCCAAGTTCAAGAACTTTTGATTGTTGGTGGACAACTATCGACTGAGGAACTGGTGGTTTCATCAAACAAGCACCCTTTCAATACCACCGGAATTAGCATTATTAACATAATTAGCCATCCAATTTTCACCTAATAAATGGCGAGCCATTTCAACAACAATGTAGTCAGCCGTAGTTCCAGAATCATCGTTATAGCGAGAAAGGCCTTGTAAACATGATGGGCAACTCGTAAGGACTTTCACGTTGCCAGTAAAACCATCATCATGCAGCACTTTTGCTCCTGCAATCATCTCTTCTTCTTTTCTAAAACGAATTTGCGTAGAAATTTCTGGTCTTGTTAATGCTAAGGTTCCAGACTCTCCACAACAGCGATCATTTTTCTTAATTAGAGTTTGATCTTCCGTTTGGATGATTTGGTTAACTGTTTTCAAAGGGTCTTGAAGCTTCATTGGTGAATGGCAAGGGTCATGATACATATACCTAGTTCCCTGTACACCTGTTAACTTCATATTTTTTTCCAGCAAAAATTCATGAATATCGATGATTCTACAACCAGGGAAAATCTTATCAAACTCATAGCCAGCTAATTGGTCATAGCAAGTTCCACAAGAAACCACTACAGTTTTAATGTCTAAATAATTTAAAGTATTTGCCACACGATGGAACAAAACTCGATTATCCGTAATCATTTTTTCTGCTTTATCAAAATCTCCGGACCCTCGCTGAGGATATCCACAACATAAATACCCTGGTGGTAAAACAGTTTGTACCCCGGCTTCCCAAAGCATCGCTTGCGTAGCTAGACCCACTTGAGAAAAGAGTCTCTCAGATCCACATCCCGGGAAATAAAATACAGCTTCTGAATCTACAGAGGTAGTTTTGGGATTACGGATAATCGGCACTATTTCAGAATCTTCAATATCTAAAAGAGCACGGGCAGTTTTCTTGGGCAAATTACCCGGCATTTTTTTATTGATAAAGTGAATCACCTGCTCCTGTAGGGCTGGCTTACCAAGTGAGAGTGCGGGCGCACTAGTTTGTTTTTTTGCTAGTGATTTAAATAAATCATGGCCTATACGTTGGGCTTTGTAACCCCATTCAATCATCACCGTTCTAGCTAACTTAATCGTTTCAGGGTTGGAGGCGTTTAAAAAGAACATCGCGGCACTTGAGCCAAAATTAAATTTCTTTTTCCCCATTTTGCGCAATAAATTACGCATATTCATGGTTACATCACCAAAATCGATTTTGACAGGGCAGGGAGTTAAACATTTATGGCAAACAGTACAATGCGCCGCTACATCATCAAATTCATCCCAATGTTTAATTGAAATACCCCGACGAGTTTGCTCTTCGTATAAAAATGCCTCAATTAAAAGAGATGTCGCAAGAATTTTATTACGTGGGCTGTAATGTAAGTTGGCGCGTGGAACATGCGTCGCACACACAGGCTTACATTTACCGCAGCGCAGACAGTCTTTGATACTTTCTGAAATAGCCCCAATATCGCTTTGTTGCATAATCAATGACTCATGCCCCATCAATCCAAAGCTGGGTGTATAGGCTTTCTGTAAATCACCACCAGGCATTAATTTACCCTTATTAAATCTTCCGTCAGGGTCAATTTTTAATTTGTAAGCGCGGAACTCTTTTAACTCTTCATCGGTTAAATACTCGAGCTTAGTAATACCTATGCCATGTTCGCCAGAAATAACACCATCCAGAGATCTTGCTAACACCATAATTCTGCCGACTACCTCATGAGCCTCTTGCATCATTTCGTAGTCATCTGAATTCACAGGTAAATTAGTGTGCACATTGCCATCGCCTGCATGCATATGAAGCGCCACAAAGACGCGTTTTCTTAATATTCTTTTATGGATTGCGAGACACTCAGCGAGTATTGGTGCAAACACTGCGCCCATAAATATTTGCTTGAGCGGTTCCCGTACTTCCAACTTCCAAGAGACACGAATACTTCTATCTTGTAACTTCTCAAAATAATGATCAAGTTGTTGGGAGTATTCCGCCCAGTTCAAGCGCACGTCACGCAACATAGTTAGAGCTTGAGTTACTCGATCCTCCAAAATTTCTGCAGAAGGAATCTCGGAAGCATCGTCTGATTTACCCAATACAAGATTACCTTTTACAAAATACTCTTCAAGAGCATCAAGTAACAAAAGTTTGTTCTTAATGGATAATTCGATATTCATTTTTTCAATGCCGTCAGTGTATTCGCCCATTCTTGGCAAAGGAATCACCACATCCTCATTAATTTTGAAGGCATTTGTATGGCGAGAGATGGCGGCAGTTCTCGAGCGATCAAGCCAAAATTTCTTTCTTGCCTCTGGGCTAATCGCAATAAAACCTTCACCGACGCGATTATTGGCGATTCGAATAACTTCACTCGCCGCAGCTGCTACTACATTAGCATCATCTCCAACAATGTCGCCAATTAATACCATCTTGGGCAATACACTTCGCTTTGATTTTGTCGTGTAGTCAACTGCTTTTAAATATTTCTCATCTAAATGCTCAAGGCCAGCGAGAATCGCTCCACCTTTTTTAGTTTGTTCATCTAGATAGTTTTTTACTTCGACAATACTTGGAATAGCATCACGCGCTTGACCAAAAAACTCTAAGCAAACCGTCCGCACTTCTTTTGGCATCCGGTGAAGCACCCATTTAGCACTCGTAATTAGGCCGTCACAGCCTTCTTTTTGAACGCCGGGTAAGCCCGACAAGAATTTATCTGTCACATCCTTGCCTAGGCCAACTTTTCTGAATCGCTTACCTTCAATCGCTAAAATTTCTTTCTTCAAAATAGTTGTACCTGGAGCTTGTCTTCCATCTGACCAGGTTAATTCAAAAGTGGCTACAGGAGCGTCATGAATTTTGCTTAGATTATGGTCAAGACGTAGAATCTCTAACCAATTTCCGTCAGTGTCAACCATTCTCCACCAAAGTAAATTATCAAGCGCCGTGCCCCATAAAACAGCTTTTTTACCGCCTGCATTCATGGCAATATTGCCTCCTATGCAGCTGGCCTCTAGTGAGGTGGGGTCAACTGCAAATACGAGACCACTTTTTTCTGCTGCATCAGAAACTCTTTTGGTAACCACTCCAGCTTCTGTAAATATAGTTCCAACATCCCTGTCCACTCCAGGAATTTTGCCAAGCTCAACTGGCATCATTTTTTCTAATTTCTCAGTATTAATGACTGCTGACATCGGCGTTAAAGGGATTGCGCCGCCAGTGTAGCCAGTACCACCCCCCCTAGGAATAATGGTTAAACCAAGCTCAATACAAGCTTTCACAATTCCGGGAATCTCTAATTCACTATCTGGAGTTATAACAACGAAAGGGTACTCAACACGCCAGTCTGTAGCATCAGTGACGTGAGAGACGCGAACAAAACCATCAAATCCAATATTGTCTTGTGCGGTGATTTTCCCTAACACTTTACGCGCTTGGACTCTTAAGAGCTTTGCTTTCTCAAAGTCACTTGCAAAATTTTTAACCGCTTGACGTGCAGAACTAACTAAAAAAGATACCTTTTCCTCTAATTGCAGAGTAATTCGTTTTTCAACTTCACTGAGTCGATGATTCAATGCATCGATTAAAGATTTTAGGCGCTTGGGATTATCCAAAAGATCATCTTGCAAATACGGGTTGCGGTTGACTACCCAAATATCCCCTAAAACTTCATACAGCATTCTTGCTGAACGGCCTGTTTTGCGCTCACTTCTTAGGCTATCCAAAGCATCCCATGCCTGCGCGCCCAATATGCGAATGACTATCTCACGATCGGAAAATGATGTGTAGTTATATGGAATCTCTCGGAGTCTTTGGGGCTGACTCTTTAAATTTTGGGGCGGTTCAAAGTAAATTGGTGCGTTCATCGTGTTTTCACCTAAAAGACTATTCTAATTGAGGGTGCAATTCTTTGCTAAATTCTTTGCTAATTTTTCTCAATAGAGGATTTTTATCGTTTTTACGTAAAAAAGGTACTTAAGGAATTGTTACTAATTAAGTATGCAATGGCTACAAACATGTATCTTAAGATTTTTCCAATTGTCATATAAATAAAACAAGGCCAAAAAGGTAATTTTGACCATCCTGCAAAAACGGTTAAGGGATCTCCAATGATAGGTACCCATGAAAAAAGTAAGCTTTTTGAGCCGAATTGACGAAGGTAAGCGGTTAATTTAGCTGCCGACTGGCTTTTTGAAGAATGAAGGGAGTCGGTGGCGTTTTTTGCAAAATAGCCAATATACCAATTGACCACCCCTCCTAATACGTTTCCAAGGCTAGCTACTGTAATTAAAGGCCAAACATCATCTGGGAAATTAACTAAGTAAGCAAAAAACACGGCTTCAGAGCTAAATGGTAGCAAAGTGGCTGCTAAAAAAGACATTACCCCAACGGATGTTAAACCCACCCAGGGTACTGAAATTGCCTGAAAAAAGGCTTGTATTGAGGATTCCATAAGTTATTCTAGTCGCTCTATGATAATCTTCTGACTATGCAAAACGACTATTTACGAAAAATTTTAAACGCCAAAGTCTATGATGTTGCCCGAGAAACTGAACTTGAGCATGCTCAGCACTTATCTAAACGCCTAAACAACCATATTCTTTTAAAACGCGAAGATAACCAACCCGTATTTTCTTTTAAGTTACGTGGGGCTTATAACAAAATGGCCCACCTCAGCAAGTCTCAACTAGCAAAAGGGGTCATTGCAGCTTCTGCAGGTAACCATGCTCAAGGCGTAGCCATGGGCGCAGCCAAGCTAGAATGTCTTGCCACGATTGTGATGCCAATTACCACACCACAGGTAAAGATTGACGCTGTAAAAGAACGCGGTGGAAAATGGGTTAAGGTTGTTCTTTTTGGTGACTCCTATAACGATGCATATGATTACGCTCTGCAAATAGAAAAGAAAAATCACCTTACCTTCGTGCACCCGTTTGATGATCCAGACGTCATTGCAGGTCAAGGCACTATTGCCATGGAAATTCTGCGTCAACATCAAGGTCCAATTGAAGCAATTTTTGTGGCCATAGGTGGTGGTGGTCTCATTGCTGGTATTGGCTCTTACATCAAAGCTATTCGTCCTGAAATTAAAATTATCGGAGTTCAAACAGTAGATTCCGATGCAATGAAACGCTCAATTGATGCGGGTAAGCGGATTGCGCTAAAAGAAGTGGGGCTCTTCTCCGATGGTACTGCCGTGAAATTGGTTGGTAAAGAAACATTTAAAATTTGCCAGAAAGTTGTAGACGAAATCATTACTGTCGATACCGATGCAATCTGCGCGGCAATTAATGATGTATTTACTGATACAAGAAGTATCCTAGAGCCAGCTGGAGCACTCTCAATTGCAGGCCTAAAAGCATATGTTGCCCAAAAAAAATGCACGGGCAAAACATTTATTAGCATTGCTTGTGGTGCTAATATGAATTTTAGTCGCTTAAGATTTGTGGCGGAAAGAGCTGACGTTGGTGAATCAAAAGAAGCGGTATTTGCAATCACAATCCCGGAGGAAAGGGGCTCTTTTAAACGTTTTTGTTCCTTGATCGGGACACGAAATGTCACTGAATTTAACTACCGTATTTCTGATGCCAAAAAAGCCTATATTTTTATTGGTATCTCTACCCAGAAACATGGGGATAGTGCCCATATTGCCAAAGAGTTTATCAAATCTGGTTTTGATACGATTGACTTAACAGCCGATGAGTTAGCTAAATCCCATTTGCGTCATATGGTAGGCGGACGATCTACCTTGGCAGAAAATGAGTTACTCTACCGCTTTGAATTTCCTGAGCGCCCAGGGGCGTTGATGAATTTTTTAAATGCCATGTCCCCCTATTGGAATATTAGCCTTTTTCATTATCGTAATCATGGCGCCGATTATGGAAAAATTTTGGTAGGGCTGCAAGTGCCCCAAAAAAATAATAAAGAATTTAAAGATTTTCTGAAGGGTACGGGCTATCGTTACTGGGATGAAAGCGAGCACCCAGCTTATCAACTCTTTTTAAAATAATTTATGAGTTTTTCATTGTCCGGCAAGCTCGTCGTCGCGATTTCCTCAAGGGCCTTATTCGATTTCGAAGAAGAAAATCGCGTTTTTGAGGCCACAAATGATAGCGCGTACATGCGTGTCCAACAAGAGCGTCTAGCCATTCCCGCCAAAGCTGGAGTAGCATTTCCGTTAGTAAAAAAATTATTACAATTTAATACTGAGCATGTTGCCCGAGTCGAAGTAGTGATTCTTTCAAGAAATGATCCAGTTAGTGGTTTACGTGTATTTAGATCGGCAGAGCATGCAGGTCTAAAACTAGAGCGTGGCGTGTTTACTCGCGGCCGCCCACCCTACCATTACTTAAGATCGCTGCATGCTAATTTATTTCTGTCCGCTAATGAAAATGATGTCAGGGAAACGATTCTTGCTGGCTTTCCTGCCGCCCTGGTTTATCCCCAATCAGTTAAAATTGCAGAATCCAATCCGCAAGAAATCCGAATTGCATTCGATGGCGACGCTGTATTATTTTCGGATGAGTCTGAAAGAATATTTCAATCAAAAGGTTTAGATGCATTTGTTAAGCATGAAACTCATTTAGCGAAAACACCACTTCCCCCAGGTCCATTTAAACCTCTATTAGAAGCTCTGCACCAATTACAAAACTCTAGCCCAGACTCAGCAATGCGCATTCGAACAGCTCTCGTTACAGCAAGATCTGCTCCTGCTCACGAAAGAGCTATCCGAACACTCATGAGTTGGGGAGTAGACATTGATGAAGCCATGTTTCTTGGCGGTTTAAATAAGTCTGATTTTTTAAGAGAATTTGCGCCTGATTTTTTCTTTGATGATCAAACCGGTCACTGTGAAGCAGCAGCTGAGGTTGCGCCTACAGGTCAGGTGATTTCAGGCATTACCAATAAGCCCGGCGGTCAGGTATGACAGATCAATTAGTCCAAACAGGTCATTTATCCGCTGCCCCTCTAGGTAAAACCAGCGCCAACCCTGATAAATATAGTCCAGAGCTACTCTTCCCAATTCCTCGAAGTGCGCATCGGGCTTTACTTCAATATGGCAATACCTTACCTTTTATGGGTGTCGATATTTGGAATGCCTATGAATTATCTTGGCTAGGTCCTAAAGGAAAGCCCGAAGTCGCTATTGCTCAAATTGAAATCCCCTTTGATTCTCCTTTCATGATTGAGTCAAAATCTCTGAAGCTTTATTTAAATAGCCTGAATTACGAGCGTTTTTTTAGCCCAGAAGAAGTTCAATCAAGAATCTCTCAGGACTTATCAGCATGTTGTCAAAGTAAAGTCTCCATTACTGTTCTTAATCCAGGGGAATGGTCCAAGCTTTCTTTCGATCAAACTGAGGGCACATTACTTGATCGACTAGACCTACAAATTGATCCGCAAGATTTGCCAAATCCAAACTGGTTAAGTTCTGATTCGAGTTCGGCACCGATTGAAGAAACTCTTTTTTCTAATTTATTAAGAAGTAATTGTCCGGTAACTGGTCAACCTGATTGGGCTAGCATCTTTATTTCTTATACGGGACCGGCAATTAATCAAGAAAATTTATTGCGCTACATTGTTTCTTATCGCAATCATCAAGAGTTTCATGAGCACTGTGTGGAAAAAATATTTTGTGATATCAAAGCAAATTGTAAAACCGTGAAACTCACGGTTTATGCTAGATACACGCGCCGCGGTGGTCTAGATATTAATCCTTTTCGTACAGATTTTAATACCCCATGGCCCAAAAATAAAAGGCTTGCTAGGCAATAGCAAGCCTTTAGATTCATGACCGCATTTTTCAAAACGGAATATCGTCATCCATTTGGCCAAGACTTGAACTAGCCGTATTAGAAATTTCAGGTCTTTCTTTTGAATAGCTTGGTGCAGAAGCGCCTCCGCCAGTTTCACTCATTTTTCCACCTAACATTTGCATTGAATCGGCCACTATTTCGGTAGAGTATTTTTCGACACCGGCTTGATCTGTATATTTTCTTGTTCGTAGTTTGCCTTCAACATAAACTTGTGAACCTTTTTTTAAGTACTGCCCAGCGATTTCTGCGAGTTTTCCAAAAAAGGTAATGCGATGCCACTCAGTTGTTTCTTTCATCTCACCTGTGGCTTTGTCTTTATAACGGTCAGAGGTTGCTACAGAAATATTTGTAAGCGCGTCACCACTCGGCAGAACACGAGTCTCTGGATCTCTTCCAACATTTCCAACAATAATTACTTTATTTACTGACGCCATAACACTCTCCCGAATTAATTGATATCAAACTTACCTATCAAAACATTGTATCTCTTACTAGACATAGTACAAAGACCCCTAGCTCCTTATTTATTGCATTTTTACTTTGGGAGGCAGTTCTGACATCTTCGCCGCAATTATAAGCCACACAAGCAGCAAAACAGCATCAATTTCAAAGATGGCCAGACTTCCAAAATTCCCATAAATAGCGCCGCCTAAAATTCCTCCTAAAAACAATCCAATAGACATCGTGGTGTTATAAATCCCAAGGCCTGCACCACGGTTATCCCCAGCAAATCTAGAAACTAAAGAAGGCTGTAGTGACTCTAATAAATTAAACCCAATAAAAAATAAAAATAATCCAAAACTGATTGTCCAAATATTTTGGTAGTTTCCGAAAATGATGACACCAAAATAGGTTTGAGCTAATAACATAAAAACAACAGACACTTTCAGAAGAAACGCCAACCGATTCTTTTTTTCTGCGCGCATTAACATCGGCGCCATAACAAATAGAGAAGCGACTAAAACTGATAAGTAAACTTTCCAATGTGCACTTGAAGCTAACTCATTGTTAACTAACATACTAGGAATAACTAAAAATAGCGCTACTTGCGAAGCATGCAAAATTAAAACGCCAATATTTAATCGGAAAAGTTCAGGGTCTTTTAGCACCTTCATAAAGCGACTTAAATTAGATGTTGTTCCAACTGGCTGCGGTGCGAACGTGAGCGGGGCGCTTGGTACAACTTTCCATGCCACCAAGATGGCAAAAACACCCAATAGAGCCATCATCCAAAAAATGCCAGGCATACCCAAAGATTGATACAAAGGCGCGGCAATTACGATCGATATCGCAAAACTAATCGCAATACTACCCCCAATTAGCGCCATCGCACGAGTTCTAATTTCTTCTCTAGTCAAATCTGCAACCCAAGCAGTAATTGCTGCAGAGATTGCTCCCGCCCCCTGAATGGCCCGACCAACCAAAATCCAATATAAATCGTCGTGTGAGGCGGCAATAATCGCTCCTAAAACGAATAAACCTAACCCCCCCATAACCACCATTCTGCGCCCCACTCGGTCTGAAAGAATGCCCAAGGGAATATGAAAGAAGGCTTGTACGATGCCATATATACCGATAGTTGTACCCACTAAAAGGGCATTATCTCCATTTGGCAAGCCATGGGCATGCAAACTAAAAATCGGTAAGATTAAGAATAACCCTAGCATTCTCAGGGCAAAAATGCCTGATAAAGATAAAGATGCGCGTAGTTCTGACGAATTCATAAGAAAAGACTATATTAATGAGTTGAGCTAATAATTATGAACGATACTATACAAATCCGCGGTGCTCGCACCCACAATCTAAAAAACATCAATCTAGACATACCTAGAAACCAATTAGTTGTGATTACTGGTTTATCTGGATCTGGAAAGAGTTCTTTGGCGTTTGATACCCTTTATGCTGAGGGACAACGTCGATATGTTGAGTCACTTTCAGCTTACGCTAGACAATTTCTTCAACTGATGGATAAACCAGACGTTGATTCTATTGAAGGTTTATCCCCAGCTATTTCTATCGAGCAAAAGGCGACTAGCCATAATCCAAGGTCAACCGTTGGTACGGTTACTGAAATACATGATTATTTAAGACTGTTATTTGCAAGAGCAGGAACACCCCATTGCCCTGAGCATCACTTGCCTCTAGAGGCACAAAGTATCTCGCAGATGGTGGACCATATTTTAGCCATGCCAGAGGATACGAAATTAATGATCCTAGCTCCGGTAGTGAGCAATCGCAAAGGCGAGTTTACGGATTTATTTGAGGATTTACAATCCCAGGGTTTTGTTAGATTTAGAATCCGAAGTGGTGGTGGTACAACCCATATTGCCAAGCCTGTGGTTCATGAAGTAGATCAGCTCCCAACTCTTAAAAAAAATGATAAGCACTCCATTGAAGTCGTTGTTGACCGAATCAAAGTAAAACAAGATGTTAAACAGCGGTTGGCGGAATCGCTTGAAACAGCTCTTCGCTTGGCGGATGGTCGAGTATTGGCTGTCAATATGGATACCGAGGAAGAATTTTTGTTTTCACATAAATTTGCCTGCCCAGTTTGCTCATTTGCCCTACAAGAATTAGAGCCTAGATTATTTTCTTTTAATAATCCGATGGGGGCTTGCCCTAGTTGTGATGGTTTAGGCCATGTATCTTTCTTTGACCCCAAAAGAATCGTTGCACACCCAGAGCTTTCAATGGCCTCAGGCGCAATTAAAGGTTGGGATCGTCGCAATCAGTTTTATTTTAGAATGTTGCAAAACTTAGCTGACTATGCCAAATTTGACTTAGAAAAACCTTTTGATTCATTAAGTAAAAAGGCTCAAGATTTAATTTTGCATGGCTCTGGTCAAACAAAAATACCATTTGAGTACCTCAATGAAAAAGGTGTTGCTGTTTCTAAGCCTCACGCCTTTGAAGGCATTATTTCTAATTTTGAACGACGTTATCGCGAAACTGATTCGATTGCAGTCAAAGAAGAGTTAGCACGTTATCAAAATATACAAATATGCCCTGAATGTGAAGGTAGTCGACTTCGTAAGGAAGCAAGATTTGTAAAAGTTGGCGAAGGCGAACAAAGTAGAGCAATTTTTGAAGTCAGTAATCTGCCTCTTAAAGAAGCTTACACTTACTTTTCTTCTCTTGAGTTAAAAGGTGCTAAACGGGAAATTGCCGACAGAATCATTAAAGAAATTTCTGCTCGACTGAAGTTTTTAAACGATGTGGGCCTAAATTATTTATCTTTAGATCGAAGTGCTGACACCCTATCAGGTGGAGAAGCACAACGCATTCGCTTGGCTTCACAAATCGGCTCTGGTCTTACAGGCGTAATGTATGTTCTAGATGAACCTTCCATTGGACTTCATCAACGTGATAATGATCGTCTCATTAAAACATTAGTTCACCTACGTGACTTAGGCAACTCCGTTCTGGTTGTCGAGCATGATGAAGATATGATCCGCTCGTCTGATTACGTGATAGACATAGGACCTGGTGCTGGAGTGCATGGTGGAAAAGTCGTCGCTATAGGGGCGCCTGCAGAAATCGAAAAAAATGAAGCCTCTTTAACGGGTCAATATTTGAGTGGTAAGAAAAAAATATCGATTCCCGCCGCAAGAAGAAAACCAAGTGATCGATGGATTACTATCCATGGTGCAACTGGAAACAATCTAAAAGAAGTAACTGCTAAAATTCCTGTAGGTCTTCTGACTTGCATTACCGGTGTATCTGGATCTGGTAAATCTACTCTCATTAATGACACTCTGCACCATGTGGTGGCGAAACATTTATATGGATCAATTGCAGAACCTGCGCCTTATACAGAGATTGATGGTCTTGAGCATTTCGATAAAATTATTAGCGTAGACCAATCCCCAATCGGTAGAACGCCACGCTCTAACCCTGCTACCTATACTGGACTATTTACGCCAATCCGTGAGCTTTTTGCTGGTGTTCCTGCATCACGTGAACGAGGTTATGAAGTAGGTAGATTTTCTTTTAATGTTAAAGGTGGTCGGTGTGAGACCTGTGAAGGTGATGGCGTAATTAAGGTAGAAATGCATTTTTTACCCGATGTCTATGTTCCTTGTGACGTCTGCCATGGAAAACGCTATAACCGCGAAACTCTGGATGTACGCTATAAGGGCAAAAATATTCACGAAGTTTTATCAATGACCATTGAACAAGCTTTTGAATTCTTTGAAGCCGTCCCGGTAGTCAAGCGTAAATTAAAAACTTTATTAGATGTAGGTTTGGGATATGTCAAACTAGGGCAAAGTGCTACAACTCTTTCTGGTGGTGAAGCGCAACGAGTAAAACTTTCATTAGAACTGTCTAAGCGGGATACTGGTAGAACTTTATATATTCTGGATGAGCCAACTACAGGGCTACATTTTCAAGATATTCAATTACTGCTAGAAGTTATTTTTTCTTTACGAGAGCAAGGTAATACCATCTTGATTATTGAACATAATCTCGATGTTATTAAAACTGCTGATTGGATCATTGATATGGGGCCTGAAGGCGGTTCTGGGGGCGGTCTAATCATCGCCGAAGGTAGCCCAGAAGTTGTTGTCAAGGTTAAAGGAAGTTATACAGGGAAATATCTCAAGCCTTTACTTTAAGTTTGATGGTCTTTGTAATTAATTTTTCAGCTTGATGTAATGTTTCAATATTGCCTGCCAAAACAATAATATCTTCTGACTCCAAAAGTAACTCTAAAGAAGGTTCTAATTTTTTATATGCTTTATTTCCATCAAGTTTTCGCCTAACATTTTGTACCACTACTCCAAGACTTTCTATCCACTCTAAGTTTTTATTAACTCCATTCATTTGAGATTTCAAATGAATAGTACTTAATCGAATGGCATCAACATCATCAGCGCCCTCTTCATCATTACTTGGAAAATATCCTCGTAATTTTCCATAACGATCTTCTCTTGCCTCACTAACACGCCTCATAACACGGCGCAAAGGAACCCCCGCTAAAGATAATACTTGTGCAGCTAACATAACACTACCCTCAGCTTTTTCAGGGATAACTTGTGTTGCTCCTGCCAAAATTAATTTATTCATTTCTGCATCATCTTTTGCTCGAGCTAAAATTGGAATACCCGGATTCAACTCTTCAATTTTTTGTATCACTTTAATTGACTCTTGAACAGATCGAAAAGTGATCACAATTGCTTTTGCACGAACAATCCCTGCAGCAATGAGATTGTTCGAGCTTTGAGAGACTCCATAAACAACTGATTTACCCGCTTCACTTGCTTGGAGAACACGTGTTGGGTCTGAGTCTAAAGCGATGTAACTAATGCCTTCATTTTCTAACATCGTTGCCACATGTTGCCCAGTCTCTCCAAATCCACAAATAATGACATGTTGATCGTTTTGGATGCTTTGAGACACAATTTTTGTTAAATCCACCGATTGACTAAACCATTCATTTTTTGAAAGGCGTAGTGCGATAGTATTGCTATATTGAATTAATAGAGGCGCAACTAACATAGACAATAACATTGCGGCTAAAACAGCTTGAGACAAACTAGGGTCAATCCAATCTAATTGATCAATTTGATTAATTAATACAAAGCCAAATTCACCTGCCTGCGTTAAACAAATACCTGTTCGAATTGCCACTCCCGAGGAAGATCCAAAGCGCCTTGCTAAACCAGCAATAATGATAAATTTAAAAAGTAGAGCTGCGAAGAATAAAAATAAAACTAGATGAAATTCCTTTACAAGGGCATTGATGTCTACCATCATCCCCACGGTAATAAAAAATAGGCCTAATAAAATATCTCTAAATGAGGCAATTCCCTCTTCAACCTGGTATCGATAAGGCGTCTCTGATATCAACATGCCCGCCATAAAAGCGCCTAAAGCCATCGACAACCCAAAAAAATAGGTTATTGCTGACATACCAATTGCTATCAAAAAAACATTCAACATAAATAGCTCTTGGGATCGAAAGCCTGCGACTAACCTAAACCATGAGCTAAATATTTTTTGTCCAACAAAAAATATCAACACTAATGCCACAGTGATTTTTATACCCGCAATCGAAAGTGCAAAAACAATGTCGCCTGGATTTTTACCTAGCGAGGGAATTAAAATTAAAAGTAAAATAACAACGAGATCCTGAAACAGCAAAACCCCAAGAACATTTTTTCCATGTTCCGTATCAAGTTCACCTTTTTCTGTTAACGCTTTTACAACAATTGCAGTAGAAGACATTGCCAAAGCACCCCCAAGTGCAAACAATACATGCCAAGGCAGTACAATTGGAAGAACAAAGCGCATAAAATATCCTGCAGGTATAGCAAGTAACATGGTTAAAAATACTTGGCTAACTCCAAATCCAAAGACGATGTGACGCATGGTCATCAATTTGGTAAGATTGAATTCAAGGCCTATTGAAAACATGAGAAAAACGACTCCAAATTCTGCAATATCTTTTACTGTTTCTGAGTCAGGTGCAAATCCGAGCGCGTGCGGTCCAATGGCTAATCCAACCATTAAATACCCAAGTATGGAGGGTAGCTTAAAAATTCTTGCGAGTAATACCCCACCTAAAGCGCAGGCAAGTAAAGTTAAGATAATTTGCAAGATAGAAGGCATATACTAGCTACTATGATAGACAAAGTTAATGAACATTACATTCAGTTAGCAAAAGATACCCTGGAAATTGAAAATCAGGGAATTTTTCAACTTCTGAATAAGTTCTCTGATAATACATTTCAACAGTCATTTACCAAAGCCATTAGTTTGTTATTGGCCTGTAATGGCAGAATCGTTGTTTCTGGAATAGGTAAGTCAGGCCATATCGCCAATAAAATAGCTGCGACTTTTGCATCTACCGGATCCCCTGCATTTTTTGTACATCCAGCAGAGGCTAGTCATGGCGACCTCGGCATGGTTCAACAATCTGATGTTTTTTTAGCACTTTCCTATTCTGGGGAAACGGCTGAACTATTAACGATAGTTCCACTTGTCAAAAGAATGGGGGCCAAATTAATTGCAATGACTGGCAATCCACATTCAAAATTAGCGGAGCTTGCCGATGTTCATCTTGATGTTTCTGTTGCAAAAGAAGCTTGTCCATTGAATCTTGCTCCAACAACTAGTACAACAGCCAGTTTAGTCATGGGAGATGCCTTAGCTGTTGTTCTTTTAGATGCCAAAAATTTTAGTGCAGATGATTTTGCAAGGTCACATCCGGGTGGAAGCCTAGGTAAACGCTTATTAACTTATGTAAAAGACGTCATGCGATCTGGCGATGATGTGCCAAAAACAAGTATTCAAGCTCCATTAAAAGAAGCCCTCTTAGAGATTTCTAAAAAACGTCTTGGTATGACCGTGGTTGTTGATGAATCCAATCAGGTTTTAGGTATTTTTACAGATGGTGATTTACGTAGGCTTTTAGAAAAGACTTTGGACTTGGAGTCAATACAACTTAGAGATGTTATTACTAAAAATCCCAAAACCACATCTAAGAATATTCTAGTGGCCCAAGCTGTGGAAATGATGGAAAGATTTAGAGTTAATCATCTGATCGTAGTTGATGAAAAGGGTCAATTAGAAGGGGCCTTAAATTTACATGACTTGTTAGCCTCCAAAATTATTTAAATAAAAGCATATCTTGAAACCTACCTTAAACACCAATCTCTATTCTAACTATCCTCAAGCAATTGAACGTGCTCAGGATATTCAACTACTTATCTTAGATGTCGATGGTGTTTTAACAGATGGCGCATTATTTATCAGCCCTGACGGTGTAGAACATCTGAAAGTTTTTGATAGTCTTGATGGTCATGGTTTAAAAATGTTAATTTCTAAAGGTATTCAAGTTGCCATTATTACTGGAAGAAATTCTCCTATGGTGAAAATGCGTGCTCAAGCCTTAGGTATTGAACACGTCTTCATGGGCGTAGATGATAAAAAATCTACCTTCATTGAGTTAATCACACAACTCCAATTAGAACCAAAAAATTGTGCTGCAATGGGCGACGATTGGCCTGACTTAGCAGTTTTAAGCCAAGTTCGTTTTGCTGCTGCCCCTGCAAATGCACATCATGAAGTTCAACAAATTGCTCACTTTGTAAGCTCTAAAAATGGCGGTAGAGGTGCCATTCGGGAAATCTGCGATTTAATTCTGATGGCTCAAAATCACTACCAAGACTTGTTGTTTGAAGCCAAAAAATAATGGTAATACGAGTACTTCCGAATATTGGAGGCCTTCTTTATGAGATGGGCTTAAAACTTATTCCGCTAATTATTATGGGCTTGCTCACTTTAGCCTCATTTTGGTTTCTCGAGAAAAATATTGTTGACGAGCAAGCTCAACCACCACGTGTTAAAAACCATAAGCCTGACTATATTTTTACCAATGCAAGACTAACGGTTGTTAATCCTGATGGCACAACCAAATATCGTCTTTTAGGGAAAGAATTCAAGCATTATGAAGATGATGCTTCAATTGATATTGTTCAACCGAGATTGCGTCTTTTTGATCCAAAGAATCCGCCCCTAACCGTCACGGCCAACAATGCCCATGTCACTGGGGATTTAGATATTATTGAGTTATTCATTAATGCTGATATTAGCCGTCCAGCACAATTAAATTCCTCTGGAAGAGTAATTAACCCCTTACTTCATTTACAGTCAAATTATCTAAAGTTTTTTATTAACGACGACAAAATGAAAACTCATTTACCGATTAGGATTCAACGGGGTGATTCAATCATGACAGCTAGTCAAGGTGCAACTTATGATAATGTTAATCAAGCCACGTCTATGTTTGGTAACGTTCAAGGATTTATCGCGCCCGGCGATACTTCCAAAAATATTGCTCAATGAATATGCGCTTACCAAATCATCTTTTACTTCTTTTATTTTGCCTACCGGTAGCTTTTAATACTCCTTTGGCATTTGCACTTAAATCTGATAAAAATCAACCTACCAAACTTTCTTCAGATAGAGCCGACTTTAATGATGTAACTCAAGAATATATTTTGACCGGAAAAGTGGTGATCATCAAAGGTAGCATCCTTATTAAAGGTGCAAAGGCTGTCATTATTGTCGATCCAGAAGGGTATCAGCAAGTTACAGTAAAAGGCGATGCTAATGAATTAGCAACATTTACTCAACAACTTGATAAGCCCGATCCTGAATTTATTGATGGTGAAGGGGATTTAATCTTTTATGAGGCAAAAAAGGATCAACTTCTTTTATCTGGTCAGGCTTATACTAATCGCAGAAAGGGTCTTCGATCGATCGACAAACTAGTGGCAGATGAAATCAATTATGATTTATTTAACGAAGAATATAGAGCCGTTAGTAAAGAACTAAATAAACCAACCCGTTCTGTACTATCGCCTAGACAAAATACTAAAATTGAATTGCAAAATACCAAAAAATGAGTCTTGTACAACAAAACCAATCCTCCCTAATTGCCCAAGGATTACAAAAAACTTATGGAAAACGAACCGTTGTTCGCGATGTCGGTCTAGAGGTTAAAACTGGGGAGATTGTAGGTCTGTTAGGCCCTAATGGAGCCGGAAAAACAACCTCTTTCTATATGATCGTAGGCTTAGTGCCAGCGGACAAAGGAACTATATCCTTAGATAATAAAATTATAAGTGGCCTGCCGATTCATGAAAGATCCCATAGAGGTCTTTCATATTTACCGCAAGAAGTATCTATTTTTCGGAAATTAACCGTTGCAGAAAATATTCAAGCGGTATTAGAACTGCAATCTTCGGCTAATGGTAAGCGTCTTACTAAAAGTACTATGAATGCCAAACTTAATGAATTACTAGATGAACTCCAGATACCTCACCTCAGAGATAATCAAGCTCTTTCATTATCTGGTGGAGAAAGAAGAAGGGTTGAAATTGCTCGCGCTTTAGCAACTAATCCTAAATTTATCCTTTTAGATGAGCCATTTGCGGGTGTTGATCCCATTGCAGTTGGTGAAATTCAGCGGATTATTCGATTTTTAAAAGAGCGCAACATTGGCGTTCTCATTACTGATCATAATGTGAGAGAAACTCTTGGTATTTGTGATCATGCCTACATCATCAGTGAGGGTAGTGTGTTAGCGCAAGGGCTTCCAAGTGAAATTATCGAGAATGAAAGCGTCAGACGCGTTTATCTTGGTGAAAATTTCCGTATGTAAATTTATTCTCATTCAGTGCTTGGCTTTTTGAACAAGGACTGCTAATCTGTAAATGTAGGGAATGGTAGGTAGGTCGTAGTTGAATTGCTTATGTCAATTTTATAAACCGTCACACTTATTGGGGAATGTATGAAAGTCATTATTCAAAGCCATCACGTTGAAGTAACTCCCAGCTTAAAAGAACACTTGCAAGAAAAGTTAAAAGTCATTAAGCGGCATTTTGATCAGATTATCCAAATAAATGCAATACTTGGTGTTGAAAAAGCCCACGAAAAAGAATTGCGGCAGTCTGCAGAACTCAGCATACATATCAAGGGCAAGGATCTTTTTGCCGTATCCCATCACGAAAATCTCTATCAAGCAATCGACTTAGCAGTCGCTAAGTTAGATAAACAAATAATTAAAGTCAAAGAAAAGGTTAAAAATCATCACCATCCTGTTGCAATGAAGCATTTTTCAGCAGATAGTGCAGGGATGAATCTATAATAAGGAAATGAGTGAACTCGCAGAGATACTACCTACTAATGAAATCTATCTTGATGTCGAAGTAAAAGACATTAATGATTTATTTTCTCTAGCGAGTTCGCAATTTGCTTCCGTTACAGATCTCCCCAAAAAATTAATTTATGAATGTTTACAGGCTAGAGAATCGTTAGGTTCTACAGGCCTCGGGGTAGGTGTAGCAATTCCTCATGGCCGGGTTAAAGGCCTCAAAGAAGCGCATGCAAGCTTTTATAGGCTTTCCCAGGGAATTGACTTTAAAACCTCCGACCAAATCGCTGTTGATATTGTCATTTTTTTATTAGTTCCTGAAGCTGCTACACAAAAACACCTAGAACTACTTTCTGAAATTGCTCAGATCTTGGCTGATAAATCAAAGCGCTCTTTGTTACGTGAAATCTCCTCCGTGGACAATATTCTTTCTGAAATGACCGCTAGGACTCATTAAAAAATGATTCAGCAACTGTCACTCAAAGGGATTAGTGCGCAGCATATTTTTGATGAAAATTTTGAAGAATTAAAATTACATTGGGTGACTGGCCAAGAAGGTGCGGATCGTTGCTTTGACCCGCATATAGTTGATGAGGCTTCATCCTCCTCAGATTTAGTGGGTCACCTGAATTTAATTCACCCAAGTCGATTACAAGTTTGTGGTCAGCCAGAGATACAATACCTTGAACGCTTACAAAAAGCACAATTACGTCATCAATTAGTAGATTTAATCAATATGCGGCCTCCTTGCCTAATTGTTGCAGATGGAGAGGAACCAACCGAAGACATCAAACTTTTTTGCCAACGATCATCAACCCCCCTATTTTCAACTCCGTTAGCCGCTTCTGAAGTGATTGACCACTTAAGGCTTTACCTTACCAAATTGGGGGCCCCAAAAATCACGATGCATGGTGTTTTTATGGATATTTTAGGTCTCGGCGTACTGCTGACAGGAGACTCTGGTTTAGGTAAAAGTGAATTAGGACTAGAGTTGATTTCTAGAGGTCATGGTCTTGTGGCTGATGATGCGGTTGATTTTGCTAGATTAGGCCCTGATTATATTGAGGGTAGATGCCCTAGCATTTTGCGTGATCTTCTTGAAGTAAGGGGTTTAGGTCTTTTAGATATCCGAACAATCTTCGGTGAAACCGCGGTAAGAAGAAAATTAAAACTTCGTCTGATTGTTCAGCTTGTCCGTCGTAATGAAGGCGAGTTTGAACGTTTGCCACTAGAGTCGCAATTTATAGAAGTTTTAGGCTTGCCTATTCGTACTGTCAAAATTCAAGTGGCTGCTGGTCGAAATCTTGCGGTTTTAGTTGAGGCAGCGGTCCGCAATACAATTTTGCAATTGCGTGGCATCAACACTCTAGATGATTTTGTATCACGTCAACGAGAAATGATGCATTTGGAAGCAGGTTCAAAAGGTTCTAAGTAATGAATGTCTTTATTATTTCAGGCACTTCAGGGGCGGGGAAGTCTGTTGTCATTCGAGCCTTAGAGGATGCAGGATTTAATTGTATTGATAATTTACCCGTCAATCTGCTAGAAAATTTAATTCTAGGCCTAGATCCAATTAAAAATCATCTAGTCGCAATTGCAATTGATGGCAGGCAGGGAAACTCTATTCAAGATCTACCTTCTATCATCGCCAAATTAAAAACCAAATATGAAATTACGGTTTTATTTTTAGATGCCTCAACAACAACTTTGGTTAATCGTTTTTCCGAAACCAGAAGGCGCCACCCTTTATCAATTCAGGTCAATAATCAATCTGAGTACTCATTAATTGAAGCGATTAATTTAGAGCGTGAATTACTATCGAGTATGAGTAGTATTGGGCATCACATAGATACAACGAATTTATCCTCAAATACCCTTAAGCTGTGGGTAAAGGATTTTGTTCAGGAAAAAATTCAGGGTCTGACACTTTTATTTGAGTCCTTTGGATACAAGCACGGCATACCTCAAGATGTCGATCTTATTTTTGATATGCGCTGTATTCCAAATCCTTTCTATGAAAATTCGCTTCGTCATTTAACCGGCAATGATGAAGCAGTAAAAGAATTTTTAAACTCACATTCAGAATTTGTAGATTTAAAAAAAGATATTTATGATTTTCTTTATCGATGGATTCCTAAGTATCAAATTGATGGTCGAAGCTATTTGACGATTGGTATCGGCTGTACAGGTGGGCAACACAGATCCGTTGCCATGGTGAATGAGCTTTATAAAGAATGCCTTCAAAGCTCTGAAGAAATTTTTAAATCAATGGCTATCTTAAAACGTCATAGAGAACTAAATCATCATCTCAAAGTATCTCAAGACAATAAATAATCATTAACCCATTGTCTAATGGGTGTTGGTAATCCTAAGTGCTCACATTCAGAAATATTTACCCACTGATAATGATTTGTATTTAAATCAAATTTTTCTGATAACTTAACGATTCGTATTTGAAAATATAAAGTACGATGCGTAAAAACATGTCTCCTCGGTGCTAATAATTTTGCGTTCTTATATGACAGCTCAAGCAAGTCAACTGGTAACCCCTGGAAATCTCTAATTGAAAGTTGCAATGGCTTTGAAGGTGCTTCAATCGCTTCAACCCAGCTTGACTCTGGCAAACTCCACAAGCCACCCCAAATCCCCTTCGCTGGCCTTAATTCGAATAAGACCTGTTGATTTGCCAAAATAAAGAGCATCTCTGATTGCACAATTTTATTTTTCACTTTTTTGACTTGCAGTGGAATCATACTAACTTTAGATTGCGCAAATGCTGTACATGAAGTCTGAAAAACACAATTCGAACATTTTGGACTTTTGGGGGTGCAAACGGTTGCCCCAAAATCCATTAAGGCTTGGGTATACGCAGGCATATCTTCTTTTTTTCTTGGCACTAAAGTTTGCGCTTTTTGCCACAATTCGTGATGTACGAGTGCTTTCTTAACATCTTCTTCAACACCCAAAAACCTTGCGAGAAGTCTTTTTACATTGGCGTCTAAGATACTAATCCTTTCACCAAAACAAAATGAGGCGATTGCTGCAGCAGTGGACATACCGATTCCAGGCAAGCTTACTAAGCTTGCTGCAGACTCTGGGAACTGCCCATCAAATTGCTCCTCTAACATCTTGGCACAGGCATGTAAATTTCTGGCTCTTGTATAGTACCCAAGGCCTGCCCATAGAGCCATCACTTGGTCTTGTGATGCCCTTGCAAGATCTCGCACAGTTGGAAAAACTTGTATGAACTCAATGTATCGCTCTTTGACAGTTGCAACCTGAGTTTGCTGCAACATAATTTCTGATAACCATACTTTATAGGGGTCTTTTTGATTTTGCCAAGGTAATCCAGTTCTTCCATGAAGTTTGCTCCACTGCAAAAGTGTGCCTGAAAAATCGATCACTTTTGACAAACTGAACAAAAATAGGTTGATCTTTGTCCCTGAACGATTTGTTTGATTAACGCGCCACAATCATGGCAAGGTAAACCGGCGCGATCATACACTTTAGTTAAAACCATAAAGTGTCCTGGCTCACCATCGCTATGCACAAAATCTTTTAAACTACTTCCACCTGCATTTATCGCTTTTTCAAGAGTCAAACGCACCGCTAGAGCTAGTCGAGCATATCCTAGTTTAGATATCTTTCCAGCCGCTTTTTTAGGGTTTATTTTTGCCTCAAATAAACTTTCTGAACAGTAAATATTGCCAACGCCAACGACAACCTGACCAGCTAGAAGATATTGCTTGACTGAAACACTTCTTCCCCGGGATTTTTTATATAACAATTCTCCACCATGATCACCTGAAAATTCTTTTTCAAATGGCTCAACACCCAATTTAGCCAATAATGGAAAACTCTCTACTGGGCCATCTTCTTTTGGATTCCAATGTATCGATCCAAATTTTCGGGGGTCATGTAATCGTAAAGCTAGTGTGTCAAAGTGAAACTCAACACGATTATATTTTTTAGGCGCTTCATCTATCTTTTGAATACGCAACACTCCTGTCATTCCTAGATGCAAAAGCATTACTCCATGACTGAATTCAAATAGTAAGTACTTTCCACGCCGTCTAATTTCAGTACACTGTTGACCTTGAAGTATCTTTTCCAAATTTTTAGGCACCGGCCACCTCAAGCGGCCATCATGAACGATTACTTTTGTAATCGTTTTTCCCTTGATTTGTGGCGAGATACCTTGCCTTGTCACTTCAACTTCTGGTAATTCGGGCATATATTGAGTAGATTAATTCAGAGTTATATAGAATAGACAAATGCTTAAATATAATTTATTTCAAATTAAACGATTCTTCACGCTAAGCTTTATTAGCATCATGCCATATTTTATGATGTCTCACAGCTTTGCACAGGCTCAAATTCCCCAAAATGCGAGCGAACGGTATGTAAGTGAGATGTTTCAATATTTAGCCTCACAAGTTGCGTTACAACGAGGAGATATCGCGCTTTCATATCAAACGATGTTTAATCTTGCTAAAAATACTCGAGATCCACGTATTGCTCAAAGCGCAATGGAAATTGCTTTAGCAGCTCAATCACCAGAAGCCTCATTAGAGTCAGCAAGGCTTTGGGATGAACTAACCCCGGATTCTGACACAAACTCTAAAGAAGTTTATCTAACGCTTTTAATGCTCAATAATAAATGGAATGAAGCCGTTGAGCCGACCATCAAATACTTGAAATCTCAAACACCTGCTAAACGTGAGGCATTTTTAACGCAATTACTGCCTATTATTAGTAAATCAAATAATCAAGATGTTTCTAATGTTGCCATTGCAAATATTATTAACGCTCTTAAACCGCTACCCAAAAATACAAATATATTATTTATCTATGCTCTAGGTGAAGAGAAATTAGGTCACTTTGCAAATATGGAGAAAGTATTACTCTCCATCATTAATCAAAAACCTGATGATGCCAGTGCTTTAAATGCACTTGGTTACTCTTATGCTGATAGAAATATCAATTTGACTGAAGCATTACGGTTAATTCTTAAAGCAAATGCATTATCGCCAAACGATCCTTATATTCTTGATAGTCTAGGTTGGGTTTACTTTCGCCTTGGTAGAAATGATTTGGCCATTCAATATTTAACACAATCTTTTAATCAACTTGCGGAAGCTGAAGTTGGCGCGCATTTAGGTGAGGTCCTTTGGGTCAATCAACAACCTGAAGCTGCTGAAAAAATTTGGCGTAAAGCTGAATCTAGCAACGCAAGTCAAACGACATTAAGAGAGACCTTAAAACGTTTAAGACCCGATTGGTCTAGCTCAGAGATCTTTGATGAAACCATATCTCGCCAATGGGATGGGCGTTTTGCAATCACAATAAATGCAAAACAAACTAAAAATGGTGGGAATGGTGCTTTTACTTTAACCCATGAAAATCTCAATGATAATTTAGAAATTAGGGGGCCTTTGGGGACTTCTATTGCAAAAATTAACATCACTCCAAGTAGAGCAACATTGGAGCAAAGTGGTCAAACCATTACCGCGATTGATGCAGATCAACTTGTTTTTCAAGCTACCCAGTTACCTATCCCCGCGAGGGGCCTTTCAGCTTGGCTTGCTGGTTTCTCAAGACCTGGTTCACCTGGAACTGTTAAACGCAATGAAGCTGGCCAAGTAATTGAAATTATTCAGGATGGTTGGTTGCTTAAATATACATGGAATGCCGTAAATAAATTACAAAGATTAAATATGACTCGATCCAACCAGGATGGAGATATCGAAGTCAGACTTATTATCGATTAATCGTATGAGTGAGTTCATACATATTCCTGCGCCAGCAAAATTAAATCTCTTCTTACATGTCACTGGAAGAAGAGCAGATGGTTATCACCTATTACAAAGTGTGTTCCAACTTATAGATTTGTCTGATAGCGTAAAGCTTCGTTCCAGAAGTGACAATCTCATCTGTCGCATCAACCCTTTACCAAATGTGCTGCCTGAAGATGATTTAGTAGTCAAAGCTGCCCGTTTATTACAAGATAAATATCAATTAAATGATGGGGTTGATATTGATTTAGACAAAAAAATTCCCATGGGGGCTGGTCTTGGTGGCGGATCTTCTGATGCTGCAAGCACTTTATTAGGGCTTAATCGGCTATGGGATTTAAATCTTTCTCAACAAGAATTAATGTCTTTAGGTCTTCGTTTAGGTGCAGATGTTCCATTTTTTCTTTATGGTAAAAATGCATTTGTTGAAGGAATAGGTGATGTTTTACAAGAAATTACCCTCAGAAAATCTACCTTTTTCATAATTTATCCAGGCGTTTCAATACCAACAAAAAATATATTTTCAGCGCCTCATTTGACGCGAAATCGATCACCGATTACAATAGTTGACTTTGATGAGCATTACGCTACTCAAATGAAGTTTGATAATGATTTACAGGCAGTTGCAACGCAAATGTATTCAGAAGTTTCGATGGCATTGAGTTTTTTGGAGAAACATTTTCCAAAGGCTCATCCAATGATGACGGGTTCAGGAAGTTCGGTTTTTTGCGAAATTCCAGAAAATACATCAGTGGAAGAATGTTTATCTATACTTCCAACTATGTGGCAAGGTTTTAAAGTTCATGGTCTTTTGCAGCACTCGGCTTATAATTTAGTATCAAAGGTCAACACACAAGAGGGGAGTCGCCAAGTTGGTTAAGGCACCGGATTTTGATTCCGGCATCCGAAGGTTCGAGTCCTTCCTCCTCTGCCACCTTTCTTTTATGTACCAATCCTATCAATTCCCCCACGCAAACCTTGCTTTGCTTCATTTATTGGAGAAATAATGAGTAATGAGTCAATGACTATTTTTACTGGTAATGCCAATCCTGTTTTAGCAAAGTCTGTTGCGGATTACCTCGGTCAAGAACTCGGAAAAGCCATGGTGGGAAGATTTTCAGATGGTGAAATTCAGGTAGAAATTCAAGAAAATGTGCGAAGCAAGCACGTTGTGGTTTTACAACCTACTTGTGCACCTACTAATGATAATTTAATGGAATTAATGATTATGGTAGATGCCTTGAAAAGAGCATCTGCAGGCACTATAACCGCAGTGATTCCTTACTTTGGTTATGCTAGGCAAGATCGTCGACCACGTTCAGCCCGTGTTGCTATCTCTGCAAGATTAGTAGCCAATATGTTGCAGTCAGTAGCTGGAGTAGGAAGGGTACTGACGATGGATCTTCATGCCGATCAAATTCAAGGATTTTTTGATATCCCTGTGGATAATATTTATGCCTCTCCAATCTTATTGGCAGATTTACAGCATAAGAATGATGGGGATTTATTGGTGGTTTCTCCTGACATTGGGGGCGTTGTAAGAGCCCGTGCTTTAGCTAAACAGTTAGGATGTGACTTAGCCATTATTGATAAACGCCGCCCCAAAGCAAATGTTTCTGAAGTCATGCACGTCATCGGTGAAGTCGAAGGTCGAAAGTGCGTCATTATGGATGACATGATTGATACTGGTGGCACTCTTTGCAAAGCTGCCGAGGTATTGAAGCAAAGAGGTGCAAAAAATGTAATGGCTTACTGTACTCATCCTGTTCTTTCTGGAAACGCCATTTCTCGCATTATGGAATCGGCTCTTGATGAAGTTGTGGTTACAGATACCATACCACTCAGTGGTATTGCAAAATCTAGCACCAAAATTAGAACTTTATCCGTCGCCCCACTTCTTGGAGAAACTCTCCTCAGGATTAGTCGTGGAGAGTCGGTAATTTCTATGTTTGCTGAAACAGACTAGCCAACTACCTATAAAAAAGCTATAATAGAAGACTTTTCTGCTTGGTCGCGAGCTGTTAAAGACTAGCCCTCGTAGGGTTAGTAAACAAACCTTAAGGAGTTTTATATGAAAGTCATCGCCTACGAACGTAGCGTACAGGGCACTGGTGCGAGCCGCCGCCTGCGCAACTCTGGAAAAACACCCGGTATTATTTATGGTGGAACAGAATTACCGCAAGCAGTGGAATTGGATCACAACGCTCTTTTCCATGCTTTAAAAAAAGAAGCCTTCCATTCATCTATTTTAGAGGTTGAAGTGGCAGGTAAAGTGCAACAAGCTTTGTTGCGTGATTATCAGATGCATCCTTTTAAACCTTTAGTGCTTCATATTGATTTCCAGCGGATTGACGCTAAGCAAAAAGTACATATGAAGATTCCTCTTCACTTTAAAGGTGATGATATCTGCCCAGCAGTTAAAATTGGTGGTGGTGTTATCAATCATATTTCTAATGAACTTGAGATCATTTGTTTACCTTCTGATTTGCCTGAGTTCATTGAAATTGACTTATCTAAAATAGAACTTGGTCATGCAATCCACGCGAAAGATATTGTCCTTCCAAAAGGCGTTAGCTTAAGCTTACATGTTGAACAAGAAAATCCTGCTGTTGTAGTGGCAAGAGAGCCAAAAGTTAAAGCAGAGCCTGAAGCAACTGGAGCCCCTGAAGCCCCTGCAGCTCCTACTGCTACAAAACTGAAGGATAAAGAAGGCAAAGAGTAACTGCCTCCTACTTAGAAAACCCGCCACACTTATGGCGGGTTTTTCATTTTTATAAACCCTCAAATAAAATTCGTTTAAAGTTATTGCATGATTCAATTAATTGTTGGCCTAGGCAACCCTGGTGATGAGCATGTTTCAGATAGGCATAATGCTGGTTTTTGGCTCTGCGATCAATTAGCAACCAAATTAGCCACTTCTTTTACAAATGAAAAGGCCCTTAAAGGCCATGTTGCAAAAGCTCAAAATGGCCCTTTAAAGCTATTACTTTTAAAGCCACAAACTTTCATGAATTTAAGTGGTGAATCCGTTGGACAGCTTGCCAAGTTTTATCAAATCCACCCTAAGCAAGTTTTAGTCTTGCACGATGAACTAGATTTACCAGCAGGTGTTACAAGGCTTAAATTTGGGGGTGGTACAGGCGGGCATAATGGACTTAAAAGTATTTCGGCTCATCTTGGGACGCCCGATTATTGGCGCTTAAGAATAGGTATTGGGCACCCCAGAGATTTGGCCCCAGCAGGTAGTCCACATCAAGAAGTCGCAAGCTACGTTCTTAAAAAACCCTCCCAAAATGAACTGAAGCTCATTGAAAAAACATTTGAAAAGGCTCTCCAAGTATTACCTTTGATCCTTTCTGATGACCCTGGTTCTGCGATGAAAGACTTGCATACGCAATAAGTTACTTATTTTGTAATCGTCGATATTTTTCTAATAACTGAGATTTATCTTCTAAGAACTCTGGGTTAAAAGGTATACAAGCGATTGGGCAAACTATCTGGCATTGAGGTTTATCATAATGACCTACGCATTCAGTGCATTTATGTGGATCAATCTCATAAATCTCAAGTCCCATACTAATTGCATCATTTGGACACTCAGGCTCACAAACGTCACAATTAATGCAATCATCGGTAATCATTAATGCCATGGATTACTCATTGCCTATGTTATTTTTCTTTTTTAACCATGCCTCAACAGATGGGAAAACAAATTTACTAACATCTCCGCCCAAGAGTGCAATTTCACGCACAAAAGTACCTGATATAAATTGGTATTGATCAGAAGGGGTTAAAAATAATGTTTCAACATCAGGCACTAAATAACGGTTCATGCCGGCCATTTGAAATTCATATTCAAAGTCTGAAACTGCTCTTAAGCCTCGCAAAATAACTCTTGCATTATTTTTACGTACAAAATCTTTAAGCAATCCGCTAAAACCTTCAATCCGAACATTCGGATAATGACCTAATACTTCTTGGGCAATCTGTATTCTTTCTTCTAAATTAAATATAGGTTTTTTATTTTTACTGTCAGCAACCCCAACTACCAGTTCATCAAAAATTGAAGAGGCTCTTCTGACTAAGTCTTCATGACCTCTTGTAAATGGGTCAAAAGTGCCAGGATATACCGCTATCGCCATGATGCTACTCCTCTAATAAGTTTACTCTAGACATCTTTACTTAACTTCAAAATACTTGCTCTTACCGCTCCAGCCACTAACTGTTTCTCAACTTTCCAACCTGATAACTTTACAAAAATGCTATCAATATCAAACTTTGAACTCGATTCTACATAAATAATTGGTGGCGTGTTTATTTTTACCTTAGCATCAATTAATAGTAATGCCTCTTCAAGAAGATTAGTTTGTTCAAATGGTGGGTCTAGAAATATAAGATCAGCATCAATCGAATCTTGGGTTTTCAACCATAACAATGCATCCATAGCAATAACACTAATCAGAGTATAGGGAGGATTAGGTTTTAATTTTTCTAAGTTACTCTTCAAAGCATGGCAGACAATCGGGTTTTTTTCAATTAAAAGGGTTTCTCTGGCCCCCCTAGAGCAGGACTCTACCCCTAAAATCCCGGTACCAGCAAATAAATCAATCACTTTCGATTGATAAATATATGGATTTAGCCAATTAAAGACTGTTTCACGCACTCGGTCTGTCGAAGGTCTTAAACCTGGAACATCCACAATTTCAACTTGGCGACTTCGCCAAAATCCAGCAATAACTCTGACTCGATGCTGTGACAATGAAGCTTTTTTCATTGGCCTCCGACAACCACCGTCACCATTTTATTCATATCTAAATTTTTCTGGAATGCTCGATGAATATCTTCTTTAGTCACTTTTTTCACCTCATTTGTCCATTCATCTAAGGTATTCAGTGGCAAATCGTACCAAGCAATTGAAGATAAGTTATCTAATAATTTACTATTACTATCTATTCTTAAGGGGAATCCATTCATTAAATTACTTTTTGCAGCCTGAACTTCTTCGTCATTAGGTCCTTGGTTAACATATGTTTGAATCGTGTCTTTTAATAATTTAACGGATTCGTCAGATTGATCTTTTTTGGTTTGCATACCGGCAACAAAATATCCTGAATTTTTAGCTGGGTAAAAGTAACTCGAGACACTATAAGCAAGCCCTCTTTTTTCTCTAATTTCATTCATAAGTCGAGAGACAAAGCCTCCTCCGCCCAATATATAGTTTCCAACCAATAGTGGAAAATAATCTGGGTCCTTTCTGGGTGGGCTTGTTATCCCTATTTGAATATGCGCCTGTTGAGATGGATGAGCAATTTTTACTTCCCGTTGAGATATATCTTGGGTTGGCAAAGGGCTTAAAGGTGGAATCAATATTTTAGAAGTTACTGCCTTCGATAAATTTTTCGTTAACTTTGTCCCAATTTCAATCGCCTGCTCACGACTCACATCACCAATAATCAGAATATTCATTTGATCAGCACGATAATATGTTTGATGAAATTTTTTCAAATCATCGATCGATAAGGCCTTAATAGAGTTAACACTTTGCTCATTGCCTAAAGGATTATCTCGATAAATCATTTTCTTAAATTGCTTAGCCATAATATATTCAGGCTTTGTTTGGCTTTCCAAAAGGTCGCTAATTTCGATGGCCTTTTCTCTTTCTAAAATTTTCTTTGAAAATATCGGAAATGACAGCATATCGCTCGCTTGGGATATGAGCGGGTTTAACACTTCTGGTGTACTAAGGGTTTTAATTCGAATTGACGACATCTCTTTGCCTGGAATAAATGCAACCATCGAACCTAATTCTGAAATGCTATCTGCAATAAAGGCTTCATTTTTTTCTACGCCATTAATTTTAGAGCCTTTATTCATTAATTGAGCTGTAAAGTTAGCAACCCCAACTCGATCTTTGGGATCATGAGCAAATCCTCCAGGGAAGTCGATTCCAATATTTACCATGGGAATGGTGCGTGCCTCTACATAAAATAATTTTGCCCCATTAGATAAATCAATTTTTTGGATAGGTAGGGTTGCCATTACATGCCCCTGCATAAGAATGCCTATCAAACCGATCAATAAGTACTTCAAACTCTTTTTATTCATGAGCATATTTTTACCTTAATGTTTTATAGACACTGCTGCTCTGTCATTCGCTAATTTTTTTTGAGGGTCAATCGGCTGTGGATCTAAAACCCCTACAGTTAAGCGATCGTCAATTAAGTATTTTTTTGCCGCTGCTTGAACTTGATCTGCCGTTACAGCCCTAATTTTATCCGTTAATGTGTCAATTTTGTTCCATGGAATCCCTACAATTTCTAGGGAACCAATCTCCATGGCTTGACCAAAAACCGAGTCTCTTTTGTAAATTTGTGAAGCCGTAACTGCAATTTTGACGCGCTTTAATTCATCAGACTTAATACCGTTTTTAGCAATATCAGCAATAATTTTTTTTACTTCTTCTTCAAATATCGCAGGGGTTTTTCCTTTAGCTAGAGAGGCGCTAATCATAAATAACTGCTCGCTTCTTCCAATAGCATCAAAACCGGCATTAACTCCTGTACTGATGTTTTTTTCTTTCACAAGAATTCGGTTTAATCTTGTATTTTGATTCCCGTCCAATACACCTGCCAAAACCTCTAAAGCCCAAGGATCAATAACCTCAATATCCGTATTAATTACTTTTGGGGCTTTCCAGCCCATCATCACAACTACATTTTCTGCTGGCGCTTTTAGACTAAATCGCTTTAGGCCTTTTTGTTCTGGCTCTCCAGGCACTTTCCTATCTTCAAGTGTCTGCTTCGGAACTTTTCCATACGTAGTTTTAGCCAATTCAAATACTTGTTTAGGATCAACGTCACCGACAACAACTAAGACCGCATTACTTGGCGTATACCATTTTTTATACCAATTTTGGGCATCCAAATAAGTCATATTTTTCAAATCATCCATCCAGCCTATGACTGGGTGTCTATTCGGGGCGGAGTTAAATGCGGTTGCCATAAATTGCTCGTACAACAATCCAGAAGCTTTGTCATCTGTTCTTAATCGTCTTTCCTCCATGACAACTTTAATTTCTTTTTTAAACTCTTCTTCAGACAGTACTAAATTATGCATTCTGTCAGATTCTAAGCGCATCATATCAGGCAGATATGATTTTTCAATTTGTTGAAAATAAGCCGTGTAATCGTTACTGGTAAAAGCATTTTCTCTGCCGCCAAGTGCTGCAACTTTTTTTGAAAACTCTCCAGGACCAAGGGTCTTCGTTCCCTTGAACATCATATGCTCTAGAACATGAGCCACACCGGTGGTCCCTATGGTTTCATCAATTGAACCAGTGCGATACCAAACCATATGCGCTACTGTTGGAGCCCTATGATCCTCTTTCACAATGACTTTTAAGCCATTTTCTAAAGTGGTTTCATGCGTAAAATTATTTTTCTGTGCATTCCCAAAATTAGGAATTATTAAAATAACAGTGCAGAAAAATAATTGCCGAAAATTTTTGCAAAGTCTCATTATCTTTTGTGGATTCACTATGAATTACCTTTTTCAAATTTCATCTGTAAAATAATCTTATGTTTGGTTTACGCAAAACTTTATCATCCCTATTTAACCGTTCTAAGGTTGATGAAGAATTATTTGAATCTCTTGAAGAATCCTTGTTGTTAGCGGATGTGGGTATTCATGCCACACAGGAACTAATGAACAAATTACGCTCCACCTCTAAAAAAGAAAAAATAACAGATCCTACTGAACTTAAAAATCAATTAGAAATACTCATTGCAGAACTACTCTACCCCTTAGAGTTTAATATCAATCCCTTAAATCAGCATACCCCTACTCACACCCCTGAAATTTGGCTCATTGTTGGAGTTAATGGGGCTGGTAAAACCACGACTATAGGCAAATTGTGCCATGCACTCCAAATTCAAAATAAAAAGGTCTTATTGGCGGCAGGCGATACCTTTAGAGCCGCGGCCAGAGAGCAGTTAGGTGAATGGGGTAAACGCAATGAGGTTGAAGTTATCGTTCAATCCAGCGGAGATGCTGCAACCGTTGCCCATGACGCTATTGGCGCAGCTCTTGCTAGACAAACAGATATATTAATTATCGATACTGCTGGTCGACTTGCAACCCAGTCGAATTTGATGGAAGAGCTCAAAAAGGTCAAAAGGGTGATCCAAAAACTAATTCCTAGCGCTCCACACCAAACTATTTTGGTTCTAGATGGCAACACTGGGCAAAATGGCTTAACACAAGTCAAAGCTTTTCATGATGCTCTGCAATTATCTAGTTTAATTATCACAAAAGTTGATGGTACTGCGAAAGGGGGAGTTCTATGTGCGATAGCTCAGTCCTTGAGATCTACCCCAAATTTTCCACAAATTATGGGCCTTGGCGTGGGTGAAAAAATGGAACAAATTCAGCCATTTTCAGCGCTTTTATTTGCAAATGAGTTATTAAACAACGATTAAATAACGATACTGATTAGTCTTTAGATCGTCTCATTAATCCAAAAAACTACTTTTGGCGCATATAAAAGGAATAAATTACATTTTTATGCGCATAATAGTGCAAATTAAAGTATAATCAGACTACAAAATGTGGCAGAAAAATGATTTAGGTGCCGCTAATATTTCCATATTCCCGAGGGGAGACCATTGAAACGACAATTACTTGATAAGCTCATTAATTGGAAATCGCAGCCGCAACGCAAGCCATTGTTAATTGATGGGGCGCGTCAGACCGGAAAAACGTATCTACTGAAACAATTATTAGGGCAGGGATTTACTCAAACGCTCCATCTCGATTTTCTGGAACGCCCTGATCTTGCCCAAGCATTTTCTGGATCACTAGCCCCAAACGATATTCTGTCAAATATTGAATTGCTCACAGGGCAAGTTTTTAATCCCACTACCGATTTATTAATACTCGACGAAATTGGTGAGTGCGAGCGTGCAATATCATCTTTAAAATATTTTGCAGAAAAAACTCCAGACTATTACATCGCTGCCAGTGGTTCGAATTTCGGACTACTCAATTCTTTTCCCGTTGGCAAAGTCGAGCAATATAATTTGCGCCCTCTGACATTTTACGAATTCCTACTCGCTTCAAATGAACCTGCACTGATCAAAGCTTTCGAAACGCAAGTTAATAGCGCCGCAGCGCACAGCATATTATTTGACAAACTAACGGATTACTATTTCACTGGCGGACTGCCTGAGGCAGTCGCAGCATGGTTTGCGAATCCAGAAGCAAGCATACTCGAACGTATATCAAACGTTACACAGATTCATGCAAACTTAGTTGAAGGGTACCGTCGCGATTTTGGAAAGTATTCAAACAAAGGCAACTCTCAATTAATTGAAGCCGTCTTCAATCAAATCCCTGCTCAGTTGTCTGCAGTCGTCGATGCGTCAGTCAACCGTTTCAAATTCAAAGGTGTCTATCGAAATAAATCACGCTATGGTGAATTTGAAACAGCGATCAATTGGTTACACAGATGTCGCCTCGTATTGAAAAACCACCCGATAGAAGGAATGCCTAGGACACCGCTGTCTGCTTACCAAGAAGAAAACAAAGTTAAGCTCTTCCTGTTTGATGTCGGTCTACTCAACAATATGCTTGGCGTCGGATATCGCGAAATCAAACAGCAAGCATTCGAATACAAAGGCTATATCGCTGAAAATTTCGTCCAACAAGAATTGGCTGCAATCGGCATAGAGCCTAGCTTTTCATGGTGTGACGCACGCGCAGAAATTGAATTCATTGTCACCAATGATCAAGGCCAAATTATTCCAATTGAAGTCAAAAGCGGTAAACGCACACGCGCAAAGTCGCTGCAATCATATATTGAAAAATGCCAACCACACAAAACGATTAAACTCACTGGAACGCAGGGGTCAACAGAGATCATGCAAACTCATATCGTGATGCCACTTTACTATGCAAAATATTTGCCAACTCGCTGGCATTGATGGTTCTAGGTTTTGTCGTATTAACTTAATTCATCAAGATTTTCTATAGACTACTAATACTCCAGCTCAGTTCCAAGATATTTGACTAAAGTTTTAAGATGGGTGAATATCGTCAATATATATAATATTAACTATATTTATCAATAGCTTAAGGCAATAAATTATTTTAGCACTCTGATAAAATGAGTGCTAAAATAAACATATGAGTAAATTAATTATTCCGACAACGACACCCATCATTTCAAATGGCATTATTCCAGTAATGCCAACTCTTCCACAAGGTGGAGTTGGAAGTCTTGAAGCTTATATTTCAGCAGTAAATCAAATGCCGATGTTAACCGCCACTGAAGAAATTCAGCTTGCAAAAAATCTTTCTGAAAAAAATGACTTAGATGCTGCTCGCAAATTAGTTCTCAGTCATCTTCGTGTTGTAGTTTCTGTTTCTCGTCAATATTTAGGCTATGGATTGCCTCATGCCGACCTAATACAAGAAGGTAATATTGGTTTAATGAAGGCTGTTAAAAAGTTTGACCGCTCTCAAGGCACACGCCTCGTCTCATATGCTATTTATTGGATCAAAGCTGAAATTCATGAATTTATTCTAAAAAACTGGCGCCTAGTCAGAATTGCAACAACGAAGCCTCAACGTAAACTTTTCTTTAACTTGAGAAGTAACAAGCCTCATTTAAACGCTATGTCAGATGATGAAATTAATGCGCTTGCAAAAGCTTTAGATGTAAAAGCGGATGATGTTCGCCATATGGAAATTCGCTTAGGTGGTCATGATATGCAACTAGAGCCGGATCATGACGAAGAGAGCCCAAAAGAAATAGGTGCTTGGATGTCAGACTCTAGTCTTGAGCCGACAGAAGTTCTTTCTCGTAAAGAGGCTTTAGAACTTGAGACTTCAGGGCTTGATTCTGCATTGCATATTTTAGATGCCAGAAGTCAACGAATTATTTGTGCGAGATGGCTGTCTGCCTCATCAGGCAAAACACCTCTAACTCTTCACGATTTAGCTGCTGAGTTTAATATTTCTGCTGAACGTGTTCGCCAAATTGAAACTTCTGCGCTCAAAAAAATGCGCGAGCATCTAAACCAAGTAAATAATTAATTTTCCTTTGCTAGCTTTCTTAAATCATCTGCTAGGTTTTTTTCACCTTGGTTATGCCTTACAAAAAGGCGTAATTGCCCTTTTTTGTCTATTACATAACTGCCAGCAGTGTGATCAATCGTATAGTACTGCGGGTCTTTACCATAAACCTTTTGATAAAACACTTTATACCCTTTAGCTAGCTTTTCTAATGCCTCAGGACTTTGCGGACGAAGTCCTAAAAATCGCGTATCAAAACTTGGAACGTATTTTTCTAATAACTCTAAAGTATCTCTAACTGGGTCAAGGGTAATAAAAGCCACTTGAACTTGGTCTGCATCTTTACCCAGAAGTTCCATTACTTTTTTCATCTCAAACATCGTGGTTGGACAGACATCTGGGCATTGGGTATAGCCAAAAAAAATCACAACAACTTTACCCTTGAAGTCTTCAATTTGTCTAACTTGCCCATGATGATCCTGTAATTCAAAAGCAGGTGAAAAAGAGGTGGAGCCAGAAATATCAACATTATTAAATTTTTGTTGTTGTGAACAAGATAACAATGTCAAAACACTGAACGCCAACAGCAAAAGCTTGAATGATTTAAATTTAAACATAATGATCAATCAACAATGCAACAAATAAGAAAGACAAGTACCAAATAGAGTATTTGAATGTTTTTTTTGCTAATGCATCTGAATAATGAAAGTACAACTTAACAGAGTATGCTAAAAATATACCCCCCAGAATGATTGCACTGAGTAAGTAAAGTAACCCACTCATCCCATAAACATAAGGCAGAATCGAAGCGGCTAACATGATCAAAGTATATAAAACAATATGTAACAAGGTATATTGCTCACCATGGGTATTGGGCAACATAGGCAATTCTGAGTTTTGGTAATCCTCGCGGCGATATAGCGCTAATGCCCAAAAATGGGGTGGGGTCCAAACAAAAATAATTAGCACTAATAGCCATGCCTCTGGGGGCACGTCATTGGCTACAGCCGCCCATCCAAGGGCTGGTGGCATAGCTCCAGATAAGCCACCAATCACAATATTTTGTGAGGTTGCGGGCTTTAAAAACCAAGTATAAATAATGGCATATCCTACAAAAGTTAATATTGTTAGCCACATGGTCAAAGGATTAGCAAAAACCCACAGCATGATAGATCCCATCACGCCCAATACTGAAGATAGTATTAGGATTTCAGAAGTAGTTGCCTCACCGGTGGCGGACGCTCGCCAAGCGGTTCTTTTCATTTTGGCATCCACTTTTTGCTCGATTAAACAATTGACTGCAAAAGCAGCACTCGCCAATAACAAAATTCCAAAAGAACCACCAATTAGTATTGGCAAAGGAACCATGCCGGGGGTAGCTAAAAACATACCAATCATTGCACAAAAAACAGCTAATTGTGTCACCCGAGGTTTAGTCAAAGCATACAACTGGCGCCATTTTGTTTTAGTTAAAGTATGTTGAGTCATTTTGATAAAGACTTTTGAAAAGAAAGTAATAGTAACTTAGTTAAGCCAATTAACAAAGCAGATGCTCCTCCCGTGTGAATTAGGGCTGCGATCATAGGCCATTGAAAGATCACATTAGATAATCCACTTAATAGTTGGGTGCAAAGAACGAATAAAACAAATCGACTCCAATATTGGGCCTGGATTTGAAAGCTTGAATTTCCTGCTTGTTTGATTTTTATTAAGAAATACAAAAAACACACCAGCGTTATTGTTGTAATCATTGCTCCTAAGCGATGCGTCCAATGAATTGCAATTAATGCCTCTATAGATAAATAATCACCTGAAGCAGTTTTCCCAAGCTCTCTCCACCATGTAAATCCATTCAGGAAGTCCATTTGTGGGAACCACTCTTCATTGCACATTGGAAAACCATTACAGGCTAAAACAGCATAATTAGTACTAACCCAAGCTCCTAATAGTATTTGGCTAAAGACCACTAAGATCACAAAGAACGGAATCGCCTTTAAATAGTTCTGGGGTTTTAAAGTCTGTTGATTCTTTTTTGTTAATTCAGACAACACTGTAAGCCCCATGATAAAACAAAGGGCAAGTATTAAATGTATTGAAACAATTAGTGGCTGAAGCCGCAAAGTAACAGTTAAGGCTCCAAAGGCGCCCTGCAGACAAACTAATAAAAATAGCCCACCTGAGAAAAGAAAAATACGATAACCAAACTCTTTTCTTTTTATCCAAGTCATTACCATTAGGCTAAGGGTTAAGAATCCGACTCCACTAGCAAAGTAGCGATGTAACATCTCAATCCAGGCCTTTGTAACTGTCACAGGGCCAAAGGGCATCTGTTGCTGAGCCTCTTGAATATGGTCCATTGCAAATAGTGGGTTCGAGTGTCCGTAACAACCTGGCCAATCAGGGCACCCAAGTCCAGAGTCTGTCAACCTTGTAAAGGCTCCAAAAAGAATTAAATCAAATGTTAAAAAAATTAATAGCCATACAAAACGCTGTAAGTTTTGCAAATTACCTTTATAGGCAGTTAGGAGCAGCGGAATTGCTCCTATAAATAAAGCAATTACTCCAAGCTGAATAATTAACTTCCAAGTCATCAAGAAAACCTTTTTAATTTACTTGCCATACTTACCAGTTGGATTCCACTTTAAAAGTTTTTCTATGTCTTTTCTCATTTTAGGAAACTCGGGAACTTGAGGATTGACACTAAAACGCATCATGCGATCACCTTTAGGATCTAATAAATGGATTGCATCTTTAGCATCATCCATACTCAACCATTGATTTAATTGATTTTTACTTTCTTCATTCGTTGGCATTTGAATAATCTTCACGCCAACTTTCTCGCTATAAGCTTCTTGGAGAGCTTCGCTTACTTTTGAGTTATCTGTATTAATCCAAACAATTTGCACCCTTTCCATTTCCCTTCCAAGTGAGGCCCTAACCTGTCTCAGCAAAAAAAGTAGCTTGACGCAACGCTCTTCATCTTTAGAGCAATCCTCAGCAGGTCTAGCTATAAGAAGAGTCCACTTGCCATACACATGGGGCATCAGTGAATCAGCCGGTGCGGGTTGTACAGGAGACACTAATTGCCCATAGTTGGTCTTGCCACCTGATGGCTTAATCACATAAAAAGTCATATAAGATGCAATGACTGGCGCAGCAAAGATGATGATGATTAACCACATTTGCCATATACCAGATTTAGCCTTAGATGTCGTATTGACCTGGCTGGCTGGAATTAAAGGTTCTTGATTTTGCATGTCACAAGCTCAAATAAATATCTATTATCGCAATGATTACGATCTTTTGCGAAAAGCTGTAAATCCCCAATACAAGAAGGTCATTAAAGCTAGCCCAAACCATTGAAATGCGTAACCATAATGTGTATTAACGCCTGATTTAGGCGTCGGCAAAGACTTATCTAAACCATCTACTCTTTGAGTGTTTTGCTCACGTAATACAAAAGGTAATAATTGCTTTCCCAAAAAAGACTGCTCATCAATCACAAGATTCTCTTGAATTTTTAAACCATCGCTCGCCCAATTTTCAGCCTCAGGGGCAAGTTGATATGTTTTTCCGCTATCAGGAAACACAATGCCTTCGATGGTCACTTTTTCAGTTATTGTTTTGACAGGAGAAACTTGATTTATTTTTTCAAAGCTTCGAGGGGTCCACCCGCGGTTAACCCATACAACCATTTCGGGGGTTGAGGAAAGCCTTAAAGGCATTAGCAAATTAAAACCTGTAGCAATGCCGGTTTTGGGGTCTTTACCTAATGGATGCGGTCTATTTTGTAACCAAATACCTCGTTCAGGCATCCAATATCCAGTTGCCTGCATACGATGGTATAAAGCCTGCTCCAATGTCCAGTGAAGATCATTGGCATTAATTGGTGGTTGCTCTGCTAATTCACGTATTTTTTGTTCTTGCTGAATTTTTACGTCTGCTCTGCGTAATTGCCAATACCCCAACTCTATCCCGAGAACCACTAAAAATACCATCGCAACAAATGCAATACGTCGATTTTTGATATCCTGAATAACTCTAGATACAATCATTAATTTATTAAGCGCCCTATTATGAAAATTATTATCCTAATTATCTTCTTATGCATTTTAGCTAGCCTTGCTTCTGCACTTTTTTTTATGATGCGTGATAAGGGGTCTAGCTCTAATATGGTTAGGTCACTTTTTATCCGTATTAGCCTATCTTTACTTCTATTTGCATCCGTTTGGATAGCATATTCTTTTGGATGGATTCAAACTACCGGAATAAGGGTCGGGCAATAAAAAACCGCTGCATCGCAGCGGTTTGTTTACATCCAATAAACAACTAAATAGAGTCCTAACCAAACAACGTCTACAAAGTGCCAATACCAAGCTGCTCCTTCAAATCCAAAATGATTATCGGGAGTAAAGTGGCCTTTAATTAAGCGGCTTAGAATCACAGCCAACATAATAGCGCCCAATGTAACGTGAAAACCATGGAAGCCAGTCAACATGAAAAACGTTGACCCAAAAATTCCTGAGGTCAATTTTAAATTTAGCTCAGAATATGCATGAACATATTCATATACTTGAAAACACA
>CANFOL010000006.1 GCA_947448695.1 Burkholderiaceae bacterium | reverse complement strand
TTAGGTCGTTTGGGAGTTGCCTCACTGATCTGTTTTATGACAGCATTTGTGATTATTGGTTTTAATATGCTTGCACAAGTGGGTTGGAATCCAATTCAAATGGCTAAGCAGCTGTTTTGGCTTTCGCTAGATCCGCCGTCGCCTAAATACGGACTTCGTCTTGCCCCATTGAGCGAAGGTGGTTGGTGGAATATCTGCGGTTTATTCTTAACAACATCAATCTTACTTTGGTGGATGAGAACCTATAATCGGGCAAGAGCGCTTGGTATGGGTACACATGTACCTTGGGCCTTTGCAGCAGCGATTTGGTTATATCTCGTGTTAGGCCTATTCCGCCCAGTACTCATGGGTAGTTGGAGTGAAGGTGTTCCTTTTGGAATTTTCCCACACTTAGATTGGACAGCAGCTTTATCGATTCGTTATGGCAATTTATTTTATAACCCATTTCACATGTTTTCGATATTCTTCCTATATGGCTCTGTGCTTCTCTTCGGCATGCACGGCGCTACAATTTTAGCGGTCGGGCGTTATGGAGGAGAGCGAGAGATTGAGCAAATCGTAGATCGTGGAACCGCATCGGAACGTGCAGCACTTTTCTGGCGTTGGACCATGGGCTTTAATGCCACGATGGAATCTATCCACCGTTGGGCTTGGTGGTTCGCAGTGTTATGCCCAATTACAGGCGGCATTGGAATTTTATTAACAGGAACATTTGTTGATAACTGGTATGTATGGGCAATGCATCATGGCATGGTACCTTCATATCCATCAACGAATATGGTTGATCCTTCGATTGCAACCCCAGCTTTTACACCTTCAGTTCAAGGGGTTAAATAATGAGAAAAATACTATTAGTTTTTCTATTAGGAGTTACATTTATTTTGACTGGTTGTGAAAGACCTGCTTTCCAAAAAGCACAGAGTGGTTTTCGCGGTACTGGAATGGCAGATATCCAGAATCCTAGAATCACAGCCGAAAAAGTTAAGCAGAATGAATTGCCACCATCAACAGGTCTTGCGCCAGGTGATGGTCCTAAAGCTTCCGAAGTATATAAAAACGTCAAGGTACTAGGAAACTTAAGCCAAGCACAATTCACTACTTTTATGGTGAGTATGACCAATTGGGTAGCACCTAAGGAAGGCTGCTCATACTGTCACAATGTTGCTAATTTTGCTGAAGATGAGAAATATACAAAAATTGTTTCTCGTCGGATGATACAAATGAATCAAAACATTAATGCGAATTGGAAAGACCATGTGCAAGGCACGGGTGTAACTTGTTACACATGTCACCGAGGCAATCATATTCCCCAAAATGTTTGGTTTAAAGATGTTCCACAGGGTATTAGTGGGCCAGCTTTAGGGCAACGTAATGGTCAGAATGCACCAGCTGCGTCAGTTGCTTACTCATCATTAACGAATGAACCATTCTCTAAATACTTATTACAAAGTAATCCGGCGCGTATTATAGGTAAAGAAGGTTTACCAAATGGTAATGTTCATTCGCTACAGGAGACTGAACATGTGTACGGCATCATGATGCATTTCTCTAAATCTTTAGGAGTCAATTGCACATACTGTCATAACTCTAGAGCATTTTCAGATTGGTCACAAAGTTCACCTCAGCGAGGTCAGGCATGGTTTGGCATTCAAATGGTAAAAGATATCAACAATACCTATATGGAGCCATTAACAGCAACTTTCCCAGCACATCGTTTAGGTGGCACAGGGGATGTGGCAAAAGCAAACTGTTCCACATGCCATCAAGGGGCAAATAAGCCACTTTATGGCAAAAGCATGCTCGCAGATTATCCATATTTAGCACAGCAGTATTCTGAGACCAAAAAGGTGGGAACATCATTGGTTGCTAAATAAATTAAAGGTGTTGTAGCGCTGTTTTATGGCGCCTTCGGGCGCCATTTTTTAAAGGAGTTGGTGGTGGACAAACAAGTTGATCGTTTCAAAATTCCATTCCTTAATGAATTAGATCAATCTCAGCCTGAAGCATCAAGAGCCATCGTTATTGGCTCTGGTTTTGGTGGTCTTGCCGCTGCTATCAGATTAGCTGTAAAGGGTTACGAAGTAACTGTTCTTGAGAAGTTAGACTCACCCGGTGGACGCGCTTATGTTCATCGTAAAAATGGCTATATTTTTGATGCCGGTCCAACCATTATTACCGCACCTTTCTTACTCGAAGAGTTATGGACTTTATGCGGCAAAAAGATGAGTGATGATATTGATTTGCGTTTAATGGATCCTTTTTATCAGGTGCGCTTTAATGATGGTCGAGTTTTTAATTACACAGGTGATCCAGAGAAAATGCGAGCAGAAGTTGCTAAATTCGCTCCAAGTGATCTGCCGGGCTATGAAAAATTTCTAAAAGAAGCGGAGAAGTGTTACAAGCTTGGATTTGAAGACTTAAGTGCCGTTGCTTTTACAAAATTTACTGATCTATTAAAAGCACTCCCAAGTATGATTAAGATGAAAGCTTGGGAGAGTATTTACAAGTTAGTTGCAAGATATTTTAAAGATCCTCAGTTACGTCAAGTAATGAGTTTTCATCCATTGTTAATTGGCGGTAATCCATTTTCTGTAACAGCTGTTTATGCTTTAATAAATTCGCTTGAACGTAAGTGGGGCGTGCATTCAGTCATGGGTGGTACCGGCGAATTAATTCGAGGAATGGCCAAGCTTTTAGAAGGACTTGGCGTAAAAATTCGTTACCAAAGTCAAGTAACTAAAATTAATATTTCGGATAATAAAGTCACAGGCGTTACTTTAAAAGATGGGCAGATCCTCTATGCAGATCATGTGATTTCAAATGCAGACTCTGCATGGACCTATCGTTATTTAGTTGATGAAAAGCATCGCCAACATTGGACGAATCGGAAAATTGAAAATGGTCGATATTCAATGAGCTTATTTGTTTGGTATTTTGGTGTTAAACGTCAGTATCCAGAAGTTCCTCATCATATGATGTTACTCGGCGATCGTTATGAGTCATTGTTAACAGATATCTTTAAAAAGCATCATTTAGCAAAAGACTTTAGCCTGTATCTTCATCGTCCAACCGCCACTGATCCATCAATGGCACCAGAAGGTCATGATACTTTTTATGTTTTATCACCGGTGCCTCATCTTGACAGTGGTATCAACTGGCAAGAGCATATGGAGACTTATCGTAGTTCCATACAGACGTATTTAGAACAAACTGTTTTACCTGAACTTGGTGAACATATTACTGAATCATTTTGTATGACGCCACAAGATTTTAAAGATAACCTCCTATCGTTTAAGGGTGCTGCGTTTGGGCTAGAGCCTCTTCTCCTGCAAAGTGCATGGTTTAGGCCACACAATATTAGTGAAGATATCCAAGGTTTATATATGGTGGGGGCAAGCACCCATCCAGGTGCTGGAATTCCAGGTGTTTTATCATCGGCTAAAGCTTTAGAAAGTGTGATGCCTGCCGTTCAAAGAAGGAGTAGTCATTATGGCTTCTAAATTATTCATTAATCCTTTAATTATTTTTCGTCATCAAGCTCTGATGGCAAATGGACCATCATCTAGTTCTGCTGATACGGACCAGTGTGAAGAACTCATGCGAGGCGGATCAAAATCATTTTTTGCAGCTTCTAGAGTTTTACCAAAACGGGTTCGGAATCCTGCAATAGCCTTATATGCATTTTGTCGATTAATGGATGACATCGTCGATGACGGTCCAGACGATGTTGGTATTATTCAAACATTACAAGAGCGCATTGATCTGATTTATTTAGGACAACCCATGGATGTGCCGGCTGATCGAGCACTCGCCGTAGTGGTTTCACAATATAAGATTCCAAAAATTCTACTAGAAGCATTATTGGAGGGCTTTAAGTGGGACAAGATGGGGCGTCGCTACAACACAATTGAAGAACTTTACGACTACGCTGCCCGTGTGGCAGGATCAGTTGGGGCAATGATGTCTTTAATTATGGGGACTAGATATCATGAACCAATTGAACGTGCCTGCGAATTAGGTCTTGCAATGCAACTCACTAACATCGCTCGAGATGTTGGAGAAGATGCTCGTAACGGAAGATTGTATTTGCCTCTAGATTGGTTACGTGAAGAGGGGATTGATCCCGATGCGTGGCTAAAAGAGCCAACCTTTACACCACAAATTGCACGTGTAGTTGATCGATTACTCAAAACTGCAGACATCCTTTATCAGCGATCACAAAATGGTATAAAAAAATTACCAAGAGATTGTAGAGCGGCTATTTATGGTGCAAGATTGGTTTATGCCCAAATTGGGCGCCAAATTGAAAAGCAAGATTTAGATTCTGTATCTAAGCGTGCAATTGTTTCTAGTGGGCGCAAAAAAATATTAATGCTGAAAGCTTTATCAGCAATGATTCATGTGGGAGAGGTTAAAACTAATCTTGAGCCAATCAAAGAGATTAAATATTTAGTGGAGTCGGTACCTTATGAAGATCCATATGCTCACTATGCAGGAAGTTTAGAGCAACGGGCAGTTTGGGTTATTAATACCCTTGAAAAAGCAGAAAGACATCGTATAGCTCGTATGAATCAGCCTTATCCTTCTAAGTGATTCTTGGCATTCTCCAAGGAAGCATCATTTGTACAACGGTAGAAGAAAAGCGTGGGACATTTAAGGTTTCATGCATACAAGTTAGATCTTCACCAAGCCAATGACTCTTTAATACAGATCGGCTATAAAAAGGTGTGTCTTCAAGATCTTGAATGATGCTGGGATTATTCCTATCTGATCTGATGTTTCGCTGAATTTTCCACATCGTTTTTGGTAAAGGATGACGATTACCAATCTCAAAATCAGTTACGGTACTGTTAGGATTAAATTGCAAAGCTAGAAGTTTTTCGACGCCGCTCTTTTCCCGCACGTCATAAACAACAGCAGTACTACCATCTTTTAATAAAGCTCTAGCCCAGTCCCACTCATAGAAAGTTCGATTAATAGGTTCATCACCTTCATTTGAATCTAAATAAGCATGACCACTCCATTTTAGTTGTGGACTTAAAAATTCAACTTCAACTCGCGATGTAGGAGCGAGTGGACCCCAGCGATGTAAACCTAGTTTATCAAGTGGTACAGAGTAATTAAATAATTGCTCTGGAAAAACTTTAACCTTGCCAATCACTTTCTGACCAAATGGTACAGCTCGTTCTTTGATATTAATTTCTAAAGACTGTCCGTTCCAATGAAGATCACTAGGACCAATTTGAAAGTTGGTCGCATCTCGACTAACAAAGCGCCGCCCTCTTTCTGTCATCGTCCAGCGTTTTTTTCCTGGGCTATAAAGAGCAACATTGATACAGCAGTGATTATTTGGATCAGCAAATTCATGACGATTTGCCCATTGGTAGTAAGGTGAGAAGACGCTACCTATAAAAGCAATGATGGTAATGCCATGTTGACCATCATCACTGATTCCATCTACGTACCACCAAAGATACCCACCATGGGGAACTATTTGGTCAAAGGCAGGCGATCCATCAAGGTTGCGGCCGCCAGTCTTCCGGATAAAGCTGCCATTGGTACTCCCGGACCCGGATGAACGCTGCCCCCCGCTAAGAATAGATTCTTGATGTTGGAGATTGAACTGGGTCGTTGGAAGGAGCTCATCCAGCCGTGTGTTGCCATTCCATAGAGTGCCCCCTTGGTTGCTGGAAACAATTGATGAAAGTCTTGTGGAGTTGTACGAACCATTTCCCAAGATTCTTGGTTGATTTGAAAACCACTTTTCCCAAGTAGTTGAAAAACGTGTTGTTGACATAATTCAATCTCCGAAGTTGACGGGGGTAGATCACCATTTGCAGGGGCATTCACAAGAAGTAAAACTTTTTCTGATGGAGTAGATAATTTCTCTGTATGAATCCGACTTTGGGCACAAAGATAAACGGTAGGTTTTGAAGGAAGTTTTTTTGCATCAAAAATACTGGTAAATTCACTTGCATAATCATCATCAAAAAAAACATTGTGATGACTAATTGGTAACTGATTAGAAGGGATACTTGCCGACCAAGTAATGGCTGAAAGAGATGAGACTGTTGGCATTGCAGGCGTTGCGCTTCGAAGCTCTGATCCCAAGAGACCACTTGATAAAGCTGCGACATCGCCATTAAAAATGATTGCATCAGCTGGGATCATTTCTCCTGTATCAAGTTCAACCTGAGTGATTTCTTTATCAGAAAGTAGCATACGTTTCACTTGAGCGCCATTACGAATCGATGCACCCCTGACTCTTGCTAATTGAGCGATCGTTTGTGGAAGCTTCGTCATTCCTTCATTAATGGACCAAACCCCCACCATTTCTACGTGAGCAATCAGCATTAATGTTGCGGGGGCTAAAAAGGGTGAGGATCCACAATAGGTTGCATACCTTCCAAAAAGTTGTTGCAGCCTAGGGTCTGGAAAAAAATTCTCTAAAGATTGCCACAGATTTTTAAAGGGACCAATCCCCATTAAGGTTTTTGTTCCAGAAAGACCCAATTGACTCATCATACTTGTTAGTGTTGGTCTTCGAGCTCGGATATAAGGTGACTCAAGTGATTCATAGACTTTCTTACTTACACGACAAAACTCTAAAAATAAATCAGATTGTTTTTTTCCAGAAAATTCATGGATAGCTTTAGCACTTAAGTGTTCGTCAGCATAGAGATCTAGTTGTTCTTTACCCCAAAAATGTCTAGCTAAAACCGGTAATGAAGTTGTAGAAATAAGTTCACTAAAGTTTTCATCACATTCTTTGAAGAGCTCTTCAAAGACCCAGCGCATCGTAAATACGGTTGGGCCTGAGTCAATCAAAAGATCCCCAGCTTGAATCGTTCTAATTTTGCCCCCAACCTGTTCAGCTTTTTCTAAAAGGGTGACATCATAACCTTGATGAGCTAGTTTTAGGCATGCACAAAGCCCTGCAATTCCACCACCAATGATGACGATCTTTTTTTTAGTCATAATGCTTACCCCGCCATATTCCTTGCGGATTGATTGGAATAAATCTAGTAAACATAGATTCAGAAAAAAATTGCCCTTGATAGGCTGTTTGAATCGCTTCAAGATGTGCCCCGCTGCGAGCATATGCATCCATCGCTGAAGGAGATTCCCACATGGTGAATGTGGCTTGGCGTAAATAAGGCGCCTCACCTAAGCCGGCCGCAAGTAAGCATCCGGGCGCATGCTCTAAAGAGTCTTGAGCGGGAGGAGCTTTACTCCAAAATGCTGGAGCTTTAGAAAATTTAATAGAAGCACGTGTAATGCCTGCAATCGGACCATCAGTTGGAGGAGGCTGGGTCACTTGAATCATTTGGTTCGACCAAGATCCTTTAGATGAGTAAGCCTGCAGCATGACTGAAAAAAACTCACTCGAGTGAGTTTTATAGTTTTCGATAATGCTTGAAGTCTCTAAAAAATCTTTGGCTTGATCGAAAGAGTCAAATACGCAGAGTAAGCCTTGTTTGTTAAAGCTAGGATTAAGATCAAAACCACCATGTTTACCGCAGCCAAGAACTTTTACAAATTGCAATCCGGAAATTTTTTTAAAAGGATATTTGCCAATGACTAAACGCGATATTCCCCAAGGTATTGAGCTTGATGGGTAATTAACCAGACTCAATACTGCCGTTGCTTGCATTATCGACCCAGATTAAAGATCTTCAGTTCCACTCGGATCGGTGATACCAAAGCGGCGCATTTTTATATAGAGACTTTGGCGAGAAAGGCCTAACATTTCTGAGGCAGAAACACGATTATTCATGGTGAGTTCAAGGGCCGACATGATGCACATTTTTTCAATCATGTCGGTAGTTTCGCTCACAATATCTTTTAGAGGAACGCGGCCAACGAGTTCGGTGAGTTTCGTTGCTGTTTGCTTTAGGTCACCAGAGGCCTGACTTCGTTGTGAGATGCGCTGGCTAATTTGGCGAATACTAAATCCAATATAAGACTCATGCTCAGTGACTACTTTTACAGCAGAAACCTCAACTTCTGTCCCAGTTGAATTACCGTTTGGAATAATGTTAGTTATGTAATGTTTAATTGAGTTTTTATCTTTTAAATTATTTAAGATAATACGCAGATCGATACTGGCGCGACCTAACCAATTATCGATAGGCTCATCCACAAGATCAGAAGCATTTTCAACTTGTGTCATTTCTACAAAAGTATGATTACAAGAAAAAATCTTACCGTTTAGATCAGTGATGACAAATGCATCAGAAGAGAATTGAATAGCATTGATTAAGCGCTCATTATTCGGATTGAGTTTGAAGTCTTGGATGATTTCCGATAATGGCGTTATATTAATTAAAAATACAGTTTGATTTTCTTCTCTCAAGAAATTGACAGTTACTTCAGCTTGAATCGAATTTTTAACTAACTTTACACTCGCCTTTTTAGGGGTATTGATGTTTCTTGAGTTATTGAGTAGTTCTTGTAGTTGAGTAAAGTCACTCATATCGATGAATTCAGCGAGAGAGCGCCCAACGATTCGGCGAGTTTTATCAACCATGAGCTGTTGCGCCACAGAATTTGCTTCTATGATTTTGAAAGTGCTGCCATCAATGATGATGTGAGCATTAGTACTTAAATCAAAAAGTTGGCGATATCTCGCTTCCGCAAAACGCAGTCTTAGGTAATCCGTTTCGATTGCTTGTTGAGCTTCTACTAAGCGCTGCTGAAGATTAGCTAAATTTCTAAGGTCTCTACCTATACCGAGGATTTTGTTATCTTTTTTAAGGTGTAGTACAGACACCATTAAAGGTAAATCAGGGTTATTTGGAATTGTTAGATTAATTTGACGCCACTTTTGCGAATCCGCGCTCTGATGAGGGGATAGGAGTGCCTCAATCTTTTTACGACTTTCAGTTGAGGAACTTTCAGCCCAAGACTTCCCAATTAGATGCTTTAGATGGTTAAATCCAGGTGTTTGAGTATTTAAAACATTTTCAATGATGCCATTTTGATCCATTATCAAAACCGTATCCGCGACGTGACTTACTAATTCCGCGGCTGATGCGGAATCTAAGGTGTCAATAGCATTAGAAAAGTTAATTGAATTTGTATTCATTAAAGGGGCATCATGTAAAAAAAATTAAACAATTATTGTAATGATTTTTATACTTAAATAACATTTAATTTAAGCCTACACTTTTTTTCTGCAGAACAATATTTTCTGCAAGTCGTATTGCTTCATTTGCATCGCCAGATTTAATTTCCGCATCCACATCATCAAAAAGTTCAGGGTTTGAACTATAAAGTGGGCCACCTACCATGAATGAAACTTTAGGGTTCATGGAGCGTGATCTTAAGGAGGTAATGAGTTCATTAATTCCATTCAGTTGCTCACTATAGCCAATGGAGATACCAATCACATCAAACCATTGAGAGAAAATAAGGTTATTAATATTTTCGGTCGATAAATTAGGTTCTCCCCAAACTCTCCAACCCGCTTTTCTAAAAAACTCGGCCACAATAAACAAACCCAGAGTATGTTGGGACTTAGGTGCTGGTATTAACAATGCATTGAGATTTTCAATTGGTAGACTATTCTTCAATTGAAAGTCTTTAGTTAATTCATACAGTATATGTTGCAGACGCCATAATCCGATAGTCACATCTGTAAAGGTGCATATATCTTGCTCCCAAAGCACTCCAAGTTTCCTTGCAGTTAATGGAACGAGGTCTAAGAAGATAGAGTCAATGGAGACCTGTTTCGAGATTAGTTTTTTAATATATTCAATACAAGTTTCTTGGCTTCCATTGATGGCAAGCCCACAAAGGAGATCAACCTCTGGATCCAGTATTTTTCTTTGTCCGGTGGTTGCTAAGGCTTCCAAAGGAGAATTTGCTTGGTGGGTCACGAGAAGTCTAGGGATGATTTCTTGATCAAGCATTTGAATCAAAATATCAACGGGCTCTTTACGAGAACGGGCATTTCCTTGCTCATTTTCAAAGCAAGCTTCTTCATCAAAATTATTGTTGGGCGCGTGTCTCATTACCTTCTCCGTGAGAGTGGTTTTTATTATGTTTAAAGACTTCATCATACTCCGCCCCACTTAAAAAGAGATTGGTATATACACCGTAAAGACCAATTTACACCTTATTTTAATATATGTCTAATTTATTTTACATTAACTAGGGAATTCCCTATATTGTGTAAATGTATTTAAGCGTAAACTTTTGTTTACAGATGTTGAATATTACCCATTAGGCAGAGTGATGAGCGAGAAAAGTAAGCTTCTTTATACACCAGAACAGCGTATTAAGCGAGATCAGTCTATCTGGACACTCGTGCAAGGTGTATTAGCGCCTGTACAGTTTTTGGTTTTTTTAGTAAGTATAACGTTGGTTATTCGGTTCCTTTTAACGGAAAAAGATTATGACTATGCCAACTATTCAATTCTGCTTAAAACGTTTTTTCTCCTCTTAATTATGGTAACTGGCTGTATTTGGGAAAAAGTTGTTTTTGATAAATACTTATTTGCAGAAGCGTTCTTTTGGGAAGATGTCTTTAGTATGCTCGTGATTTTTCTTCATTTGACTTATGTTTACTGCTTATTTAATCAATCTTTAAGTCCAAACTCATTAATGCTTTTAGCTTTATGTGCTTATGGAGCCTATTTCATCAATGCCGCTCAATTCCTTTGGAAATTAAGAGTTGCAAGAAAAGAATATGAAGCTCTTCAGCAAAAATCTTCTGAAGCAACTAATGAAATTTTCCAGCAAGGCTATGCATCATGAACGCAGTCATTCCTATTCAACCAATAATTGAACCTGGTTGCAGCGCACCACCAGAAGTTATCCGTGAGCGCGGACAGCGAGAGGTATTTTGTGGGCTAACTGGAATTATTTGGATGCATCGAAAGATACAGGATGCATTTTTCTTAGTCGTTGGCTCAAGAACTTGCGCGCATTTAATACAGTCTGCAGCAGGCGTTATGATTTTTGCAGAGCCGCGTTTTGCAACAGCAATTATTGATGATCGCGATCTAGCAGGTCTTGCCGATGCCAATGCGGAACTTGATAAAGTTGTACAAAAATTACTTGCTAGACGTCCAGATATTAAACTCTTGTTCCTTGTTGGATCATGCCCCTCTGAAGTGATTAAATTGGATTTACATCGTGCTGCAGGTCGTTTAGATAAACAATTTGGGCCAAATGTTCGAATCCTCAATTATTCAGGTAGTGGTATTGAGACGACCTTTACTCAGGGAGAAGATGCCTGCTTAAATGCACTTGTTCCTGAACTGCCAAATACTTCAGAAAAGTCCTTGATGATTGTCGGCTGTTTGCCGGATATCGTTGAAGATCAATTTGCTAGGCTCTTCTCAGAGATGGGCATCACAAATATTAGTTTCTTCCCGCCACGAAATTCAAAAGCATTGCCATCAATAGGCTCTAATACCCAATTTATATTGGCTCAGCCTTTCCTTGGAGATACGGTGCGTGCCCTCGAAGCGCGTGGCGGCAAAATGCTCAGCGCACCATTCCCATTTGGTATTGAAGGAACGACAGAGTGGCTAGCAACGATTGCAAATGCCATGGGCGTTTCACGAGAAGTGTTTGAAAAAGTGACTGCGCCGAAAAAAGCAAGAGCCCAGATGGCACTTGCCCCTCTCAAAGAGACATTAAAAGACAAAAAGATTTTCTTTTTCCCGGACTCTCAATTGGAGATTCCACTAGCAAGGTTTTTGAATCGCGAATTAGGTATGCAGCTTACAGAAGTTGGAACACCATATTTGCATAAGCAGATTTTAGAAAAAGAATTAGCTTGGCTACCTTCAGATGTTCAGTTGTCAGAGGGGCAAGATGTAGAAAAACAATTAGATCGTCTCAAGTTAGCAAAACCCGATATGGTGGTTTGTGGCTTAGGTCTTGCTAACCCACTTGAGTCTGAAGGTTATACAACTAAATGGGCGATTGAGCTCGTATTCAGTCCAATCCATGGCTATGATCAAGCGGCTGATCTTGCTGAGTTATTTGCCAGACCTCTGCGTCGTAAAGCAAAGTTGCAATTCGATACGGAGGCCCTATGCAATTAACGCTTTGGACCTACGAAGGACCGCCACACGTTGGCGCAATGCGAGTTGCAACCGCGATGACTGACTTGCATTATGTCTTGCATGCGCCTCAAGGCGATACATACGCAGATTTATTGTTCACGATGATTGAGCGTCTGCCAAAAAGACCGCCTGTAACATATACAACCTTCCAAGCTCGTGACCTTGGTGGCGATACTGCGCAATTATTTAAAAATGCGGCTAAAGAATCATTTGATCGCTTTAAGCCTCAGGCGATGATTGTCGGCGCTTCATGTACTGCTGAGCTGATTCAAGATGATCCAGGTGGTTTAAGTAAGGCTCTGAATCTGCCAATTCCTGTCATCCCATTAGAGTTGCCATCCTATCAAAAGAAAGAAAACTGGGGTGCATCAGAGACGTTTTATCAGATTGTCCGCCATTTAACAGTGCAAGATACAAAGACTCCCGTTGCAGCTCACATTCAGCAACGTCAAGAAAAACTAGCAGCAGGTAAAAAACCGAGTTGTAATATTCTCGGACCAACAGCACTTGGTTTTAGACATCGTGACGATATAAAAGAAGTGAGTAAGATGCTCACTATGTTGGGGATTGAAATTAATGTGATTGCACCACAAAGTGCTAGCCCTAGTGATATCACTCGGATTCCTCATGCGGACTTTAATGTTGTTCTCTACCCCGAAATTGCCCAAACGACTGCTTCTTGGTTGCAAAGAATGTATGGCCAAGCTTTTACAAAAGTGGTGCCAATTGGAGTCAATGCCAGCATTGACTTTATGAAAGAAGTAGCTCAATTAGCTGGTATTTCAGAAGAAAAAGTTCTGAAAGAAATTCAATCCAACTCTTCATGGTATGCCCGTTCAGTAGACTCTACTTACTTGACAGGTAAGCGTGTTTTTATCTTTGGTGACGCCTCCCACGTGATTGCAGCTGCAAGAATTTCTCGTGACGAGATGGGTTTCCAAGTGGTTGGTATGGGTACTTACTCAAGAGAGTTTGCCAAGGATGTTCGTGAAGCAGCCAAATCTTATGGCTTAGAGGCTCTCATTACAGATGATTATTTAGAAGTTGAAGAAAAAGTTGCGGAGCTTTCACCTGAATTAGTGCTTGGTACGCAGATGGAGCGCCATATTGCTAAACGTTTAGGGGTACCATGTGCTGTGATTTCAGCGCCGGTACATGTCCAGGATTTCCCTGCCCGATACGCCCCACAAATGGGCTTCGAAGGTGCAAACGTTATTTTTGATACATGGGTTCATCCTTTGATGATGGGCCTAGAAGAGCATCTCATCATGATGTTTAGAGAAGATTTTGAATTTAATAGTAATGTTCCGGCTTCACACCTTGGACATGTGGGGGGTGCAACTTCGCATTCTCATCAAGCGTCTGAAGCACCAGCTTATTTTGAAGAGCAAGTACCAGTGTTACATAAAAAGCAGCATGACCAACAAGAAAAGCTCGAAATACAAAAACAGCCTACAACACAACAAGCCTCTACTGACCAAACAGCTTGGTCGGCGGATGCCTTAAAGGAATTAGGAAAGATTCCCTTTTTTGTTCGTGGAAAGGCTCGGCGTAATACCGAAAGGTACGCAAATGAGCATGGGATGCAGCAGATCACTTTGGAGACGCTTTACGATGCAAAAGCCTATTACAGTCGTTAATAAAACGTCACTTAAATTTGTTCTTGTGACGATGGATACGCATCTCATGAGTGCAAGTGAAAAAGCAAATTTCGCGCTCAAACGCGAGATGCCTAATTTGGATTTTAAAATCCATGCGGCTGCTGGATGGGCGACTGCTCCAGAGAAACTCGCAGAGTGCAAAAAAGATATTGCCGAGGCAGATATCGTTGTTACAACGATGTTGTTTCTTGAAGATCATTTTTTACCAATCTTGGATGATTTAAAAGCGCGCCGCGATCATTGTGATGCAATGGTTTGTGCCATGTCAGCGGCAGAGGTTGTTCCTCTGACCAAAATTGGTAATTTTGATATGAGTAAGCCTGCTAGTGGTCCTTTGGCTTTGCTCAAGAAAATGCGTGGCCCTAAAGAGAAAAACACAACGGGTGGCGCAGCTCAGATGAAGATGTTGCGTCGTCTACCAAAAATCCTTAAATATATTCCAGGAACTGCACAAGACGTACGTAATTATTTTTTGACCTTACAGTACTGGTTAGGTGGTTCAGAAGAGAATATGTATCACATGGTACGTTTTCTCATTCATAAATATGCAGATGGCCCAAGAGTATCACTTAGAAATACGAAGAGTAAAGTTGTCGAACCTGTTATGTACCCTGATACAGGCGTTTATCACCCAAGACTCAAAGGGCGCATTAGTGAAGATTTAAATCAAGTTCCAAAACTCGTTCCAGATAGCAAGGCTAAAGGAAAAATTGGTATTTTGCTGCTGAGATCTTATGTTTTAGCAGGTAATACACAACACTACGATGCAGTCTTTGCAGCACTTGAGGCTCGTGGTTATCAAGTCGTTCCTATTTTTGCCGCAAGCCTTGATGCAAGACCTGCAATTGACCAATTCCTCCTGAAAAATGGTAAGTGCACAGTTGATGCAATGATTTCCTTGACTGGGTTCTCCCTCGTTGGTGGACCAGCTTATAACGATGCAAAATCAGCAGAGGAAGTTTTAGGTAAGCTCGATGTGCCATATATTGCAGCGCACCCCGTTGAGTTCCAAAATCTTTCAGATTGGGGTAGTTCTGAGCGTGGATTATTGCCTGTAGAGAGTACTCTCATGGTGGCTATTCCTGAGTTAGATGGCGCTACTAACCCAATGGTCTATGGCGGACGCTCCGGCGCGCCAGGTACTACTTGTACTGGTTGCAATCGTGGTTGCACCTTTACAGAAACCAATAACATGAACGATATGTTTACGTGTGTTGAGCGTGTTGATATGCTTGCTGCAAGAATGGATAAGTTGATCACTCTCAAAAAATCAACGCACCATGATCGTAAAGTCGCAATTGTTATTTTCAATTTCCCACCAAATGCAGGTAGAGTTGGAACTGCAGCTTATCTTGGTGTTTTTGAGTCAATCTATGAAACCATGGCGCGGATGAAACATGATGGTTATCAAGTTGATATGCCAGCAAACGTTGACGAGTTAAGGGAATCACTATTAAAAGGAAATGCACAACAGTACAACACGGATGCAAATGTTCACTTTAAGATTCCAGCAAATGACCATGTAAAACGTGAAACTTGGTTAAACGAAATTGAAAAGCAGTGGGGGCCAGCACCTGGTAAACAGTTAAGCGATGGATCAGGAATCTACGTTTTAGGTAAACAATTTGGCAATATATTAGTCGCAGTCCAACCAGGCTTTGGATATGAAGGCGATCCAATGCGTTTGTTATTTGAAAAAGGTTTTGCACCTACACACGCATTTTCAGCATTCTATCGTTACCTGCGTGAGGATTTCGGTGCACATGCTGCATTGCACTTTGGTACGCACGGAGCTTTAGAGTTTATGCCAGGTAAACAAACTGGATTAACCGGAAATTGCTGGCCAGATCGTTTGATTAAAGATTTACCGAACGTTTATTTATATGCTTCAAACAATCCATCCGAAGGTGCGATTGCAAAGAGACGTTCAGGCGCAACATTAATTAGCTACTTAACTCCACCGATTGCACAAGCTGGTCTATATAAAGGCCTTGCAGACTTAAAAGCATCTGTTGAACGTTTTCGTTTGTTGCCTGAATATGATCATGACGCAGCCAATGTCTTAGAACGCGAGCAACTGAGTGAACTTATTCTTAGCCAAGCGACTGGCATTGAAGTGATTCCAGCGACTACCTCTTGGGATAATTTAAACCAAAAGCAGATTAGTGCTGAAGTAGTGAAACTCAGTCAAGAGTTATTGGAATATGAGTATGCATTAATTCCAGAGGGTTTACACATTATTGGTAAGAAGAAAGAACTCAATGCAAGCCTTGATATGCTCAAGAGCATGGCCAAATTTAGTGTCGATGTGACTCTCGATAATGGTGTATTCCTTGATATTGTTAAAGGTTCTTTGCCGCAAGAAATTATTCTTGCTCATAAACTCGGAAAAATTGAAAACATTGACAAAATCATTACAGACCTACAGACAGCTTATAAGTTTATGCAGATGGATAGTGAGTTAGATGGTGTCATGAATGCGCTTGATGGAAGATACATTCCTCCAGCTCCGGGTGGCGATGTTTTGCATAACTTAGAGGTATTACCAACCGGTCGAAATTTACATGGTTTTGATCCGTTCCGAATTCCGAGCCAATATGCGGTTAAAGATGGAGCTCAACAGGCTCAGCGTATTTTAGATCGTCATATGGCAGATGGAAATGCCTTACCTGAATCAATTGCATTAGTTTTATGGGGTACAGATAATCTCAAAACTGAAGGAGCGCCAATTGGTCAAGTGCTCGCCTTAATGGGTGCTGAGCCACGTTTTGATAGTTATGGCCGCTTAGCAGGTGCGACTTTAATTCCGTTAGAAAAATTAGGTCGTCCACGTATTGATGTGGTCGTATCGATTTCTGGAATTTTTAGAGACTTAATGCCATTGCAAATTAAGTTACTCGCTGAAGCGGCTCTTATTGCTGCTATGGCTGAAGAATCTAGTGAGCAAAACTTTATTCGTAAGCATGCATTGGATTACATGGCGCGCATGGGCTGTGACATGGAAACAGCAGCGCTACGTGTATTTGGTAATACAGATGGTACCTATGGTTCGAATGTGAACTTATTGATAGATAACAGTAAGTGGGATGATGAGGAAGAGTTATCCAACACATATAAGAAGCGCAAAGGTTTTGCTTACGGTGTGAGTGGTCAACCTCAACTACAAAAAGCTGAGTTGTTAGACGGAATTTTTGCTGATGTATCACTCACTTATCAGAACTTAGACTCTGTGGAGCTTGGTGTTACCACAATTGATACATACTTCGATACCTTAGGGGGCATTAGTCAAGCTGTTAAACAAGCTAAAGGTGGTGTTGATTCCCCAGTATATATTGGCGATCAAACATCTGGTAAAGGCACAGTTAGAACCCTCAATGAGCAGGTCAACTTAGAAACTAGAACACGTATGCTCAACCCTAAATGGTATGAAGGGATGTTGCAGCATGGCTTTGAGGGGGTTCGTCAGATTGAGACCCATTTAACAAATACCTTTGGTTGGTCAGCTACCACAGGTCAAGTTCAGCCATGGGTATATCAACAAATTACCGAGACATTTGTTCTCGATGACCAAATGCGTGAGCGCTTAGCAAATTTAAATCCTAGCGCAACTGCAAAAGTAGCCAATCGTTTGCTAGAAGCTAGCGAGCGGAAGTACTGGAATCCATCACCGCAAGATCTCGCAAAGTTGCGACAATTTGCCGAAGAGTTAGAAGATCGACTCGAAGGCGTCTACCAAGGAGTAGCAATCTCATGAACACAGTCTCTGTCCCAATCTCAGTATTGAACACAGCTAAGCCACCCGATGGTGATGGGAGTGTTCAAGTACATCTTGACCCTAACGTCAAAATTGGTAATGCAAAAGTATTTGCTATTTATGGAAAAGGTGGCATTGGGAAGAGTACAACATCTTCAAACTTATCTGCAGCATTCTCCAAGCTCGGTAAACGTGTTTTGCAGATTGGATGCGATCCAAAGCACGACTCAACATTTACTTTGACAGGTAAGTTAGTCCCGACCGTAATTGATATTTTAGAGACAGTTGATTTTCATGCTGAAGAGCTCAAAATTGAAGATTTTGTTTATGAAGGCTACAACGGTGTGATGTGTGTGGAAGCTGGTGGTCCACCTGCGGGAACTGGTTGTGGTGGTTACGTGGTTGGTCAAACTGTCAAACTGTTAAAAGAACATCATTTACTTGAAGATACAGATGTGGTGATTTTTGATGTATTAGGTGACGTTGTATGTGGTGGCTTTGCTGCTCCATTGCAACACGCTGATCGCGCCTTAATTGTGACTGCGAACGACTTTGATTCTATCTTTGCGATGAACAGAATTGTGCAAGCAATTGCCGCTAAAGCTAAAAATTATGATGTGCGTTTAGGTGGCGTCATTGCTAATCGTAGTGCGGGTACTGACCAAATAGATAAGTTCAATCAACGTGTTGGTTTAAAGACGATGGCTCATTTCCCTGATCTTGATGCAATTCGTCGTAGTCGATTAAAAAAATGCACTATTTTTGAAATGGAAGCAACCCCAGAAATCGAGGCTGTGCAGAACGAATATTTGCGTTTAGCAGCTTCTTTATTAGAAGAACTTCCTCCGATTGAGGCGGAAAGTTTAAAAGACCGTGAAATTTTTGATCTATTAGGGTTTGACTGATGACAACTGTACGATATGAAAAAAAGCGTAGTGAGCTTGAAGAGTACTTTGATAGAACTGCAGCTCAAGCTTGGGCTAAATTAACCTCTGACGCACCTGTAAGTGGCATTCGAGCAACTGTGCGCGCGGGTAGAGATCAAACCCGCGATATTCTTTTGAGCAGATTGCCAACGAATTTATCTGGTCGAAGAATATTAGATGCTGGTTGTGGAACTGGTGCTTTAGCAATTGAATTAGCTAAGCGTGGCGCCCATGTGATTGCCGTTGATTTATCTTCCACATTAATTGATTTAGCAAAGGAGCGAATTGATCCAAGCCTTGCTCACTTAGTCGAGTTTCATGCAGGCGATATGCTTGATCCTAAATTTGGCGTATTTGATTATGTCGTATGTATGGACTCTGTCATTCATTATCAGGGTGGCGATAAAGTTTCTGTTTTAAGAGAATTAGCCAAAAATACGCAAGAAAAAATTATTTTTACATTTGCCCCAAGCACTTTTGCTCTGGAATTAATGATTCGCTCCGGCAAGCTTTTTCCAAAGAAAGATCGTTCACCATTTATTGTGCCAATTGCAGAAGATGCGATACGTAAACAGATTATGAGAACTGAGGGCTTAGAGGGCTGGGAAGTTACTTTTACTCAGAAAGTATCAAGTATGTTTTATAAATCACAAACAATGGAAATCACAAAAAAATGAAGCTTCCATTTTGGGTCGATAAAAAAACCTGGACGGCGGTAAGTCCTAAGTTGCTCCCCTTTGCGGATGTGGTGACTGAAGACTTACCTTTATCTAGGCTTTTACGATTATCTTTATTTCAAGTCACGGTTGGTATGGCTGCCACCCTCTTGATAGGAACTTTAAATCGTGTATTGATTCTTGAGATGGGTGTAAGTGCATGGTTAGTCGCATTGATGGTAGCCCTACCTTTAGTTTTTGCGCCATTTAGAGCGCTTGTGGGCTTTAAATCTGACCAACATCGTTCAGTTCTAGGTTGGAGACGAGTACCTTATATTTGGATTGGAACTTTATTGCAATTTGGTGGCTTATCGATTATGCCTTTTGCTTTGATTCTTTTGTCAGGTGATACGCATTGGCCAATTTGGTTCAGTCACATTGCCAGCGCACTAGCATTTTTGATGGTTGGTGCTGGAATGCAGACAACACAAACTGCGGGTCTTGCGTTAGCAACTGATATCGCATCTGAGAAATCAAGGCCTAGAGTCGTTGCATTAATGTACGTCATGTTGTTAGTAGGTATGGTTATTAGCGGCATCGTATTTAGTTTATTCTTAAATCCATTTACTCAATTTCAATTGATTCAAGTGGTTCAAGGTGCAGCTGCAGTTACCATGTTTCTAAATATTATTGCCCTTTGGAAACAAGAGGCCAGACAACCACATAAAACCAGTCCTGCAATCAAGCGACCAGACTTTCGGGAAAGTTGGCATCAATTTGTATCCCAAGGACAAGTTAAGCGTTACTTGGTCATGCTTGGCTTAGGTACAGCAGCATTTAGCATGCAAGAGATTATTTTGGAACCCTATGGTGGCGAGATTCTAAGCTTAAGCGTATCTCAAACAAGTTTACTGACAGCAATCATGTCTGTCGGTGCCTTAATCGCCTTTGCGTTAGCCGCACGTTGGTTAGCGAGAGGCATCGACCCCTATAGGATTGCAGCATTAGCTTTATTAGTAGGCTTATTTGCTTTTTCTGCAGTTATTTTTGCGGAGCCGCTGAATTCACCTACATTATTTAGATTAGGAACATCCCTCATTGGCTTTGGGGCAGGACTCTTCTCCATTAGCACTTTAATTATTGCGATGCAAATGGATAATGCGGGCATGACGGGAATGGCTATAGGTGCATGGGGCGCAGTCAATACAACAGCTTCAGGAGTTGGCATTTCATTAGGTGGATTAATACGCGATCTCATCTCAGGTTATGCAAAGCACGGGATTTTAGGGGATGCATTAAATCATCCCGCTACAGGATATCAATTTGTGTATCACATTGAAATTTATTTAATGTTTGCGACATTAATTGCTTTAGGACCTTTGGTGCTTTATCAATCCAATCAAAGGAAATCAAACACAAAATTTGGATTGGCAGAATTACCAAGCTAATTATTTAAAGGAGGAAGTTATGACTGGATTTGGAGCAATTACTCAAGGTTGGGATGTGGCATCACTAATATTCACTTTGTTTATTTTATTTTTTATTGGGCTATTGGTCTATTTGACTTTAGAAAGTAAACGTGAAGGCTTTCCTTTGGAGTCTGAGCGTTATGGAAAAATAACAAATGAAACTGGTTTGATTATGATGCCAAAGTCAAAATCATTTTTGACTGAAGCTGGTCAAGAATATTTAGCTCCCCTAGCTAAAGTTCCTGCGCCAGAAGTTCTCAACGCAGTGCCTGCGCATCATATGGCTGGTGCGCCATTAGTTCCGACTGGCAACCCCTTACTTGCTGGAGTTGGCCCTGGTTCGTACGCGAACCGTGCTGACATACCAGATGTTGGATTACATGGTGAACCAAGAATTGTGCCACTCTCTCAGTTACCAACATTTTCGGTTCATAAAAAAGATAAAAATCCTATGGGTATGACTGTATTTGGTGCTGATCATCAAGCTGCAGGTACTGTAGCTGATATTTGGGTTGATCATATGGAATCGATGATTCGTTACTTTGAAGTAGAACTCACATCTGGAGGCAGAGTTCTTATTCCTCTTAACTTTGCAAACGTGAAACCAAATGGCGTGAACGTCAATGCAATTTTGAGCACTCAGTTCAAAGATGTACCAAAGCTAAAAAGTAATTCACAAATAACCTTGTTAGAAGAGGAAAAAGTAATGGCTTACTATGGGGCTGGAACTTTATACGCAACTCCTGAGCGTCAGGAGCCAAGAGCATGAGAACTAAACTCAATAACGGGCGCGAGTATGAATTAGAAGCCGAGTATGGCTTACCTGAAAAACTTCCTGAAGGGGAAAAGGTTATTTGGCAAGGTTCACCAAATGTTTGGAGAACCGCTAAAGATATATTTTATATTCGTCCAGTTATTGCTTATTTTATGTTCTTAGTTTTTTTCCGAATTTATGACGGAATTACTTTGGAGCATAGTATAAAAGTGATTATGATTTCTACTGCATGGATGGTGGCTCTAAGCGTAGTTTGTATTGGGCTGTTAGGGGCGCTTGCGTATTTCACAGCAACATCAGCCGTTTATACAATTACCAACCGTCGCATCGTCATGCGAATTGGAATGGCATTAACGCTATCCTTTAACTTGCCATATAAAGAAATCATTAGCGCTGATTTTAAGGCTCAAAAAGACGGTTTTGGAAATATTCCATTAAAGGTCACTGAAAGTACAAAAATTGGATACCTTCATTTATGGCCCCATGTGAGACCTATGCAATTCAATCATCCTGAGCCGATGCTCAGAAACATTGCGAACGTTCAAGAGGTAGCCACATTATTGACACAAGCTTGGTCTGCTGAAAATCAAATAGCAGTCAATCAAGTAGTAGCTAAAACGTCCATCATACAACCTGACCGAACTCGTCAAGGTGTAAATGTTGGACTCACAAACGATTTAAGCCTAACGTAAAGAAACCTCATGAACGATTATTTCCCGCAAACCAAAATTTCGCATTCAATCAAGGCATTTATTGCATGTATTTTGCTGAGCTTGTTTGGTTTTTTTATGAATAAACTATTTATAGAAAAAAATAATGAAATATCGAACTCACAAATCAATCAGGTAAAGGTTTTGAAGTTTGAAGATAGGCGGGATGGGGGAGTTACGGTGATTGATGCGGCAAATAATGAAATCATCGATGTTGTCCAAGGTGAAGCTGGATTTGTTAGAGGTATTTTAAGGACGGTTGCAAGAGAGAGACGCATCCGCGGACTTGGTAAAGATGAGCCGGTGAACCTGATGTCCTTTAAAGATGGAAGATTAGTCTTATTGGACCCATTGACCAATACTAAAATTGAGTTAGAGTCGTTTGGGTCAACGAATGTTGAAAGCTTTAAAGTATTTTTAAAAAATAATAATTCATAGGAATTGATATGTCCAAACAAGTAAATTATTCATTAGATATGTCAAATACCTGGGAAGACTTGTATGCCCATGTTGACCTTGAAGATGTAGATATTGGTCCTGGTGATTCTGTAAAACTACACCAAGTTCCAGTTGATTTGCCTTATGGTCAAAAGCGACAAGTTAAAGGTAAGGCGTCTTATTTTAAAGCTAGTGCCCTCAAGAGATGGTTTATAACCACCTTTTCGCGCTTTGAAATAACCATGCTTTACGAAGTAAGTTTTTCATCAACACGATTTTCAAAACAGCGCGCAAGAGAATTAAGCTTGCAAAAGAAGTCATAATAAAAAGGAGAGTTTATGAATACCTTAGCCCCGGAATTTCAGGATACGCATCCTATCAATCTTTCTACCGATAAAGCTTTAGAAAATACCGTTCTAAGCCCACGTTTTTATACCACTGATTTTAAGGAATTAGATGGTATGAATATTGAGAGCATGCGTAGTGAGTGGGATAAGCTCATGAAAGAATTTGAAGCCGATCCGAATCAGTCACACTTTCAGCGTCCTGATGATATGCTGAAGAACTATTCAGAATTGCCTGAAGGTCTTTATCAAGAGTTTTTGGACTTCATGATTAGTTCAATTACCTCCGAATTCTCTGGTTGTGTCCTTTATGCTGAAATTAAAAAGAAAGTTAAAAACCCTGACCTGAAAGAGCTATTTGGATATATGGCGCGTGATGAGAGTCGTCATGCAGGATTCATAAATCAATGGTTAAAAGACTTTGGTGTGGGTATTGATTTAGGTTTTTTAGCAAAAACCAAAAAATACACTTTCTTTAAACCAAAGTTTATTTTCTACGCAACCTACTTATCTGAAAAAATTGGTTATGCGCGTTACATCAAAATTTTCCGTATTGTGGATAAAAATCCAGAGATACGTTTTCACCCCATTTTTTTATGGTTTGATAAATGGTGTAATGATGAGTTCCGTCATGGTGAAGCGTTTGCGGTATTGATGCGTTCGGATCCGAAATTATTATCAGGAGTAAACAAGCTTTGGATTAGATTCTTCTTGCTTGCGGTTTATGCAACGATGTATGTTCGAGATCATTCACGTGTTGAGTTTCATAAAGCCTTGGGTGTTTCCCCAACACAGTATGACAAAGAGGTATTACATTTAACTTCTGAGATCACAAAACAGGTGTTTCCATTTACGATTGACTTAGATAATCAAAAAGTTTGGGATAAGTTTGCCAAGCTAAGAGAGTTGTCCGATCGCATGGTTGAACTTCAAGAACAGCCTGGTATTTTGCCGAAAATAAAGCGTTTAGGCACTGCTATTCAAGCTGGAGCAACATTTGTAAGTTTGTATTTAATCCCGGTTGTCCCGAACGAATTAAAAGCAGATTTTCGCCTAAAGCCGGTTTGGTAGAAAGTACTTGATATGATAGGCGCCTTGTATCCTTTCTTATTCACCATATTTGTATGGTGGTTTAGTACAGGCTTGATTTTATGGCTGGACCGTCTATCACCTATGTACTTTAAATGGATTATGGTTGCCAATACGGCCGTACTTTTAGGTGCCTTTTGGGGTTTAAATATTAGTAGTCAATCATCAACTGTTGCGAGTGCTTATTGTGCTTTTTGTTGCTCTTTATTGATTTGGGCTTGGCAAGAGATTGCCTTTTTATTAGGATATGTTACTGGCTCAAGGAGAACGGCTTGCCCAGAGGGAGCAACGGGCTGGTCTCGAGCCAGATATGCTTTTGAGGCACTCAATTATCATGAACTGGCTTTATTGTTGCTCTTTATTGGTGTGGCGGTATGTAGCTGGAATTCAGAAAACCTGACTGGTTTTTGGACCTTTGTCATTCTTTGGCTCATGCGACAAAGTGCGAAGTTAAATATTTTCTTAGGCGTACTCAATCTAAATGAAAATTTCTTGCCGAAGCATTTGAAGTATTTACAGACCTACTTTCGTCGTCGTTCGATGAACTATCTCATGCCTATTTCAATTATTGCCTCGTGCTTATTTGTGGTGCCGCTCTGGAGTGGCGCTTTGATTAATGGTGCTGCTTCTTTTGAGATGGCATCCAATGCGATTTTGGCCACCCTATTAACTCTGGCAATTGTTGAACATCTCTTTTTGGTTATACCGTTTCAACTAGAGTTTTTATGGAAGTGGGGCTTTCGCGAAGAGGGATAATTTATGGGACACTTAGACGCTGACATTTTGCTTGCTCAACCCAGAGGTTTCTGTGCTGGAGTAGATCGTGCGATACAAATTGTGAAGGAAGCCTTACGACAGTATGGTTCGCCAATTTATGTACGTCATCAAATTATCCATAATGCCCGAGTGATTGCTGAGTTGAGTAGTGAGGGTGCTATTTTTATTGAAGAGCTATCTGAAGTACCTGATGGCGCAACGCTTATTTTCAGTGCACATGGCGTTTCTGCCGAAATTAAATATTTAGCTAGCTTACGTGATTTACGTATTTTTGATGCCACTTGTCCTTTGGTAAATAAAGTTCATGTTGAAGTCCAAAAACTACATGCCGCAGGCATACCGATTGTGATGATTGGTCATCAAGGGCATCCTGAGGTAGAGGGTACGATGGGGCAGGTCAAAGACAATATTTATTTAGTGGAAAAAGTGACTGATATTGCCAAGTTACCTTTGATGGATGATCAGCAAATTGCTTACGTGACGCAAACCACCTTATCCATCGATGAGACCAAAGAGATTATTGCAGCTTTAAAAGCAAGTTTTGCCAATATTGTTGAGCCCAAAAAACAAGATATATGTTATGCAACCCAGAATCGTCAAGATGCCGTGAAGGAACTCATTCCTTTTGTGGATGTCATGGTGGTGGTTGGTAGTGCCAATAGTTCAAATTCCAATCGACTACGCGAGCTTGCTAGTAAAATGGGGGTTCCTGCATATTTGGTGGATGATCCGCAGCAGGTAAAACCCGAATGGTTTATCGATAAAAAGCGAGTAGGTATCTCTGCAGGAGCATCGGCACCTGAAAACTTAACTCAAGAAATTATCTCGGTCATCCGCGATTATGGCTTGCGCGTTGTTAAGACCTTGCCGGGAATTGTTGAAAACACCGTGTTTTCAATGCCAAAGGGCCTACAAAAAGGCCTGGAAAAAACCTCAGCAGCATAAATCTCATTTAGAAATAATTCGCTAAACTAGGGAAACTCCTTAGTAAATTTCATGGTTTATTTACCTAAAAAGTGTAAAATTTAATTTACACGCTACTTGGTAAATAAATATATACAAAGAATATATGTCCATGAAATTACCTGCCTTTATCGAGCTTTTAAAGCCAATCACATGGTTTCCACCCATGTGGGCTTTTGCTTGCGGAGCAATTAGTTCTGGAGAGCCCTTTAGTGAAAACTGGAAAGTTGTTTTATTAGGTGTGATTCTAACCGGGCCTTTAGTCTGTGCATCGAGTCAAGCAGTCAATGATTGGTTTGATCGTCATGTTGATGCCTTGAATGAACCCAACCGCCCCATTCCATCTGGACGCATTCCTGGACGCTGGGGGTTATATTTAGGAATTATTTGGTCATTATTGTCATTGATTGTTAGTTCGTTTTTAGGAACTTGGGGCTTTTTCGCCACTTTGTTAGCACTCGTGTTTTCTTGGGCTTATAGCATGCCTCCAATCCGTTTAAAACAAAATGGTTGGTATGGAAATCTTGCGTGCTCAATTAGTTATGAGGGTTTAGCTTGGATTACTGGCGCAGCTTTGTTATCGGCAACCTTCACTCCTAGCAAATCCTCATTATTATTCGCGGGGCTTTACAGCGTTGGCGCACATGGCATTATGACTTTAAATGACTTCAAAGCAATTGAAGGCGATAAAAAAATGGGCGTTCGGTCTTTGCCAGTTCAATTAGGCGCAGATTTAGCCGCAAAAGTAGCTTGCCTCATTATGTTGGTCCCTCAAGTAATGGTTTGTATTTATTTATATTCAATCGACCAAACTTGGAATAGCTTGGCAATATTAATACTGATATTTTTTCAGATGGGTCTAATGAAATACTTTATAGATAAGCCGATTGACCGCGCCTTATTCTATAGTGGTTTTGGAGTTCCATTATTTGTTAGTGGCATGATGATCGCGGCTTTTGGTATACGTCATCTGGAAGCTTGATATGTTTAGTTCAAATCCATCCACATCCATCATTGAACAGCAAACCAAGGATGATGTATCCCTTGGATGGATTGGAATTATTCGACTTGGTTTAGTACAAACTTGTATTGGCGCGATTGTTGTAATGACGACCTCAACGTTAAATCGTATCATCGTTGTGGAGTTAAGCTTACCTGCTTTAATCCCAGGAATATTGGTTGCTCTTCATTATTTTGTGCAAGTGATTCGCCCGAAGATGGGTTTTATATCAGATCAAGGCAAAAGAAAAACGCCATGGATTATTAGCGGTATGTGTGTTTTAGGAGTTGGTGGTGCTACAGCTTCTTTAGGAACAGCACTACTTGGCATGAATTTTATTCTTGGATTAATTGTTTCATTTATAGCATTTGTGATGATTGGAGTTGGTGTAAGCATTAGTGGGACATCTTTGTTAGCACTTTTAGCAAAAAGTGTGAATGACCAACGTCGAGCAGCAGCTGCAACGATTGTCTGGCTCATGATGATTTTTGGATTTGCAATGACGAGTATTGTGATTGGAAAATGGATAGATCCATATACACCACTCAAAGTAGTTGCGATTGCCTCAGTCGTATCGATGATTGGTATCGTCGTGACGACACTAGCTTTATATCGATTAGAAGATCAAGTCAGTGCATATGCGCAAAGTTTGCCGGAGGCAAAAAAAGATCATCTACCCTTCAAAAAAGCCATTGCAGAGATGTGGAAGGATCGCGATATTCGGCACTTTACACAATTTATTTTTATATCCATGCTGGCATTTAGTTCGCAAGATTTAATACTTGAACCTTTTGCAGGGATTGTATTCAATTACACCGTTGGTCAAACGACAAGTTTGTCAGGACTCCAGCATTCTGGGGTATTGATGGGAATGCTCATGGTAGCTGTTTGCGGTAGTAGTTTTTTAAGAAAATATTTTGGATCTTTGAGATTTTGGACAGTTTATGGTTGTCTTGCTTCCGCGATTGCGATGGCGGGATTATGTATTGGCGGTTTTGTTGGCCCTGGTTGGCCACTCAATCTCAATGTTTTTTTATTAGGGGTGGCAAATGGAGCATTTTCGATAGCGGCAATTGCCTCCATGATGCGGTTAGCGGTAGCAGATGGATCAGGTAAAGAAGGTGTCAGGATTGGTTTGTGGGGTGGGGCGCAGGCGATAGCTTTTGGACTAGGTGGCTTATTAGGAGCAGTTGCAAGTGATGCTGCAAGGTGGTTGATTACAGATACAGCAATTGCGTATTCATTTGTATTTATTTTAGAAGCATTGTTATTTGTAATCTCTGCAAAATTTGCAAAAAATATTCAACGATAAAGATTAGGTGGACGAGATGAATAAAGAAATTTTTGATGTGGTTGTAGTCGGTGGTGGACCTGCTGGAGCAACTGCTGCCGAGACTTTGGCGAAACAAGGTAAGAAAGTATTGTTGCTCGATAGGGATGGACGCGTAAAACCTTGTGGTGGTGCAATCCCTCCGCGCTTGATTAGAGACTATGAAATCCCAGATGAGTTATTGGTTGCTAAAGCAACCTCTGCCAGAATGGTTTCACCTAAAAGTAAAAAAGTAGATATTCCGATTGAAAATGGCTTTGTCGGCATGGTAAATCGTAGTGAGTTTGATGAATGGTTGCGTGAACGTGCCAAAAAACATGGCGCAATTCGTCGAGTTGGTAACTTTACGACACTGGTGCAAGAAGATGATTTAGTCAAAATCACTTACCGTGTTCGAACCAAGGCAGAAATTGGCGAGGGCGTCTCTGCTGATGTATATGCGCGCGCGGTAGTGGGCGCAGACGGTGCAAAATCGGGTGTCGGAAGAGCCGCTGGAGTACCAGGATGCTCCGAGGCTAATTATGTTTTTGCATATCATGAGATTATTCGTAAACCAGCAGTGACCAATTCTGATTATGATATGTCGCGCTGTGATGTGATCTATCAAAAAGAAATATCACCTGATTTTTATGGTTGGGTCTTTCCACATGGTGATACTTTAAGTATTGGGACTGGTAGTGCTGATAAAGGTTTTTCACTCAGAAACGCCGTTGGTAAATTACGTGAAGATGTTGGACTGGCAGACGCTGAGCTCGTTCGTCACGAAGGGGCTCCTTTGCCAATGAAACCGTTAAAGCGTTGGGATAATGGTAGGAACGTGATTCTAGCTGGCGATGCTGCTGGCGTTGTAGCACCTGCATCTGGTGAAGGCATTTATTATGCGATGTTAGGTGGTCAACTTGCCGCTGAAGCAATTTGTGAATTTCTGGCCACCAATGAAGTTAGTAAATTACGTTTAGCTAGAAAGCGTTTTATGAAAGAGCATCGTTTACCTTTTATTGTTCTGGGAGTGATGCAACATTTCTGGTACACCACTGATAAACGTAGAGAAAGTTTTGTCAAAATGTGTGAAGACCAAGATGTGCAAAAACTCACATTTGAAGCTTATATGAATAAAAAATTAGTCCGTAAAAAACCGCTGGCGCACGTCAAGATCTTTATTAAAGATATGGGACATTTACTCGGGATTGCTAAAACTTCATGAATCTGAACTTTTATCGTCAACCTCACATCTTAGCTGCAGGAGCCTGGCTTCTTGTCGTGATTTTGTTTGGTAAATTATTGACTGATCTTGGCCCATGGTATTTTGCACTTCAACAACCTGATTGGAAACCACCAGACTGGGCTTTTGGCATTATTTGGACTGCTATCTTTTTATTTGCGACGATTGCTTGGATTATTGCGTGGGAAAAAGCGACTTTAAGAAAACAAAAAGTAGTCCTATCAATTCTGTTTTTAAGTAATGGATTTTTTAATTTGTTATGGAGTTTGCTCTATTTCAAATTACACCGTCCAGATTGGTCTTTATATGAAGCATTGTTTTTATGGTCTTCTGTTTTGGCAATTATTGTCTTTACGTGGAGCTTTAGCCGGCAGTCTAGTTTATTGATGATGCCTTACATTATTTGGGTAAGCCTAGCCATATTACTCAACTTAGGTACCGTTAATTTAAATGGCCCTTTTTAATAAATTACAACTATGTTAAATCTCTTAAGTATCGGTATTCAACATCAAATTGCACCAGTAAGTGTGAGAGAAAAGGTGGCGTTTTCTGATGATCATTTGTCCGATGCACTCATTGATTTACGTCAGTATCTGAATCAATTTAATGAGCAAACGAACTCAGAAGTAGCGATACTATCTACGTGTAATCGAACCGAGATATATTGCGCTGCAAATGATCAAAACATTACTCCGGAACTCTTGCAAGTCAAGACAATTGATTGGCTATCTGCCCAGCAAGGAATACCAAAACATGAAATTTTAGATTATGTAAAAACGTCTGTAGCGTCTGAGGCTGTTAGGCACGTTTTTCGAGTTGGTTGTGGATTAGATTCTATGGTCCTTGGGGAGACTCAAATACTTGGGCAGATTAAAAAGGCTGCGCAAACAGCTCAGCAAGCGGGCTCTATCGGCATGCATCTGAATCAACTGTTTAATCGAACATTTGCGGTTGCTAAGGATGTCAGAACTAATACCGAGATCAGTACACATGCGGTTTCAATGGCCAGTGCTGCGCTGCGTTTATCACAACGCGTTTTAGGCGATATTGAAAAACAGCGGATCTTATTTATTGGCGCTGGAGAAATGATTCAGTTATGTGCGATTTATTTTTTAGGTAAAAAGCCACTTTCCATCACGATTGCTAATCGGACGATTGAACGAGGCGAAAGCTTAGCCAAGTACATATCTGATGAAGGATATGCTTGCGAATGTATTCCGTTATCTGAAGTGCCAGAAAAGATCTCCCAATTTGATATTGTTATTTCTTGTACGGCGAGTTCATTGCCTATTATCGGCTTAGGAATGGTTAATACAGCGCTTAAAAAGCGACGCTTTGCCCCGATGGTGATGATTGATCTTGCAGTTCCAAGAGATATAGAACCAGAAATTAGTAAATTAAGAGACGTCTATTTATATACAGTAGATGATTTAGGACAGGTGGTTAAAGAGGGTAATGATTTAAGGTTAAGTGCTGTAAAAAATGCTGAGTTAATTATCGATTTACAAGTGAAAAACTTTATGCATTGGTTTATGCAGCGATCCTCAGTACCGTTAATTAATAGTCTTAAGCAAAGAAGTGATGACCTTCAACAAATTGAGCTAGATAAAGCCAAGAGAAAAATTCAGCGGGGTGATGATCCCATGGAAGTGATGGCAGAGTTGGCTCGAGCTTTATCCAATAAATTTTTACACGGATCATTACACACACTGAATCATGCTGAGGAATTTAGCATTGATGAGTGTCAAAAAATTGTATCAAAGATTTTTATAAGCACTGGACGAAAGGGCTGAACATGTTAAAAATGACTAATTTGCTAAAAACTATTCAGTCTCCTACCGACCTTCGAGAGTTATCTCGGTCTCAACTTCCACAAATTGCTAATGAACTTCGCGAGTTTGTGCTAGATTCCGTTTCTAAAACAGGGGGGCATTTGTCTTCTAATTTAGGGACTGTCGAACTTGCGATTGCTATTCATTATGTTTTCCAAACGCCAAAAGATAAGGTTGTTTGGGATGTTGGGCATCAGAGTTATCCACATAAAATATTGACGGGTCGTCGCGACCAGATGTCTGGACTTCGACAATTTGGTGGGATTTCTGGATTTCCAAAGCGATCAGAGAGTGAGTATGATGATTTCGGTACAGCACATTCTTCGACGAGTATTTCTGCGGCAACTGCGATGGCACATGCTGCTTTAATTCAGGAAAAAAAGAATGTGGCAATTGCAGTTATTGGGGACAGTGCCATGACTGGTGGCATGGCTTTTGAGGCGATGAATCACGCTGGAGTGACAAGAAATTTACCTTTAATTGTGATCTTAAATGATAACGATATGTCCATATCTCCTGCAGTGGGTGCATTAAATCGTTACCTTGCAAGATTAATTAGTAGTCCTTTGTATGACACCACCAAAAATGCTGTCGGTAATGTTTTATCGATTGTTCCGCAATTGCGAGAATTTGCCAAACGACTTGAAGAGCAGGCAAAAGGCATGGTTGTCCCTAATACGATGTTTGAGGACTTTGGTTTTAACTATATTGGTCCAATTGATGGTCATGACTTAGATTCTTTAATTCCAACTTTTCAAAATATTCAAAAGTTAGCACTCCAAGGTGATGGTCCTCAATTTGTTCATATTGTCACTAAAAAAGGGAAGGGTTATGGACCTGCTGAAGCTGATCCGATTAAATATCATGGGCCTGGAAAATTTGATCCGAAAGTGGGTATATTACCCGCAAAAACACAAAGCAAAACAACCTTTACCCAAGTTTTTGGTGAGTGGATTTGCGATATGGCTAAAGTCGATGAAAAGTTAGTCGGTATCACGCCTGCGATGCGCGAAGGTTCTGGTCTAGTGGAGTTTGAGAAGAATTTTCCTAAGCGTTATTTTGATGTTGGTATTGCTGAGCAGCATGCAGTTACTTTTGCAGCAGGTTTAGCTTGCGAAGGATTAAAGCCAGTATTGGCTATTTACTCAACCTTTTTACAACGTGGCTATGATCAACTGATTCATGATGTGGCATTACAAGATTTACCTGTGGTGTTTGCTTTAGACCGTGCTGGAATTGTTGGCGCCGATGGGGCGACGCATGCAGGGGTATATGACATTCCGTATCTGCGTTGCATACCAAATATGCTGGTAATGACGCCAAGTGATGAGAACGAATGCCGCCAACTATTATCAACGGCTTACCATGCAAAGCACCCTAGCGCGGTTCGTTATCCTCGAGGAAGTGGTGCTGGAGTCGAAGTAAGTTCTAGCTTAGAGGGTTTGCCATTAGGTCGTGCTAATTTGAGAAAATTATCTACCCAGGTAGCGGGTAAGCGCTTTGCCGTATTAGCCTTTGGAACTTTGTTACATCCGTGTTTAGAAGTTGCAGAAAAGCTCGATTTAACCGTTGTTGATATGCGCTTTGTAAAACCGATTGATGAGGCAATGTTAGAGCAGATAGCTAAGACTCATGATGGACTGATTACGATTGAAGAAGGAGCGATTCAGGGAGGTGCTGGTAGTGCTTGCGTTGAATATCTCAATCAGATTGGATTAGCATTACCGACATTACATCTTGGCTTACCGGATCGTTTTATTGATCATGGTGATAGTCAGGCTTTATTAGCGGCTTGTGGCCTAGATGCGATTGGGATTGAAAAATCAATATTTACACGATTTTTTTAATTCAGAAGTCCAATTCGCTTGAAGAAGCTAATTGATAAATGACTTAATGAAGTTGAAAAACCTTGGAATAGATATTTGATGTAATTAAAAAACACGATTCAAATGAAGAAATGAATCGTGTTTTTTAATTTTTAATGCCGCGTCATTCAATGACAGTTATTTTTTCTTCATAGAGTTGAATCTTAAGATTCCAGTAATAATGACTCCAAAAAAGATTGCTGCAACCCAAATACCAAAGGATCCTGCAGAGCCCTGAGGCATTAATAAACGAAATATAATTATTGCAATAATTGCAATAATTGCAAAGCCAACGTATTGCGGGTTTGGAAAGCGCCCCATATTCTTCTCCTCGATTAATTCAAACAGTTAGATAAAATTATTTTTTGGGTGTTTTATCGCTATTGAAATAATTAGCTAACCAAAAAAACACAACAAGAACCCATAACAGCATAAAAAGTTGATAAGTTTTCAATTCAATTCTCCTTTGTGAATAAATCTAATTAAATCATACGTTAAAACAAACAAATTTAAAACTTTTGACTGCAACAAATACATTAGTTATTTCATTTTACTGATACTACGTGCTTTTATTAGCGGCAACATAGCCACAATAGTCATAATTAGCATAGAAATTTCAACAATATATACCGAGCAATAGCCGAACATAGATGAGTTCGTTCTGCTTGCAACTACATCACGCAGAATGCCTCCAATAGCGATTGCTATACCTGCGGCAGAGGCTTGAACAGCGCCCCATGCTCCAAGAGCTAAACCACTTTGTCCTTCTGGAGCAAGATTCATGGTTGCAGTTAAGGTGCCATGTCCAAATAGTCCAGCACCAAAGCCAACAAAAAGAGTGCCAAGAGCAAAAAGTAACGGCTCTCCAAGTTGCCCAGATAGAATGACTGCAAGATATGCCGGGATACCAACTAAGGCACCAATACTTGCCATTTTAAAAGGGTCGGCACCTTTGCTTAAAATATGGGAAGCCCATCCAAACCCGACTAGTCCACCAACAGCTAAAGCGGCAGTTAAGCTAGTTGTTTGAGATACGCTCAGTTTTAAAATTTCTCCGCCATACGGCTCCAATAAAACATCTGCCATCGAGAATGCCATGGTGCCAATACCAACAGCAATTAAACGACGTGTTGCATAATTACCTTCTAAAAAAACATTCCATGACTCTTTAAACGTTTTTCCTTTGGGTGGCTCGGGATATAAGTGAGCTGGTCTTCTAGCTTCTTGTTTCCAAAGTGCAATGACATTCAGAATGATGGTCACCATTGCAGCCCCTTGAATAACTTGTATCAATCTTCCCGGGCTAAAGTCACTCAGCAAAGTACCGAAAATGATGGAGCTACAGATCATGCCAACTAATAACATGACATACATGAGGCCAACTACTTTAGGTTGGGATTCTGGAGGTACTAAATCATTAGCCAGTGCCAATCCTACTGTTTGGGTGGTGTGTAGGCCCGCGCCAACAAATAAAAATGCAATACCCGCACCTAGTTGACCAATCCATTGGGGAGCATTGCTTGCTTGACCCGCACCAGATAATACGAGTAATCCAAAAGGCATCATGGCGAAGCCGCCGAATTGCACCAAGGTTCCCATCCAAATATAAGGGACTCTCTTCCAGCCCAACGCAGAACGATGGGTATCCGATTTAAAACCAATTAACGCTCTAAATGGTGCGAAGATTAATGGAATAGAAATCATCATAGAAACTAAATAGGCCGGTACTTTTAGTTCCACAATTAAAACGCGATTTAAGGTGCCAACCAGCATGACTAAAGCCATACCAACTGACACCTGAAAGAGTGATAAACGTAGTAAGCGCGAAAGTGGGACATCAGGGGTTGCGGCATCTGCGAAGGGCAAAAAACGCGTTCCAAGCCTAGACCAATTACTAATTAATTTTTGGCTTAAAGATGTCATTTATATATTTATTATATTTAAACTTAGGAACAAATCAGGATGAGGTTCATCCTGATTTGCTCTTCCCCGCGAGCTACTGCGATTTCGGTGCTTCTTTTGCCACCGCTGCAACTGGGGCGCTTCCTTGTAAAAAAGATTTAACCCAAGTGGTATTGTTTACTAACTGTAAGTGGACATTGAATGAAGCAAATGCCACTGCAGTAATAATAAGTGGAATACCAACAGAAGGCTTAACCACACACCATAATTTTCCGTAGATCATTTTGTGCCCCTTCTATTATTTGAGCCAAGGTGAATAAATATAAGCCAGTAAGTGAGCTAACGCAGCAATCATTCCAAAGAACTGAGTTCCTTGAATTAAGTGTCTGTGAATCTCTTCTGACTCTGCCTCTGTAAGGCCCGTCGGCCATACTTTATTTGGATCTGACATTGTGATATCTCCTTTTGAAAGATCTTTTTCGTGCAAAGCCCGCACGTGGGCTATTCATGGGTAAATAGTATTCATAAATGAAATTATTTACCCACTCCTAACAGTAATTTAAATTAGACAGATTGACATGTCAATAATTAATTACACTTTTTGTCCTTATAATGTTAAAATTAGTTAAGTTGTTGATTTGTATGTGCTTTATTGGTTTCGTCCATTTAATAAATTAGCCTAAAAAAGCTTTATTAAATAACAACTTATGTAAAAGCACTATTTTTTGATGGTTTTAGAAGTTAATTAAATAACTTTATAAGGGGACTTTATGACTGAAAACGAATCATTCACACTCATGGGATTTTTGAGACAGTTGATACAAACCAGAATCAACTATAAAGACGCACTTGCTGAGAAAAAGATTAATGAAGCATTCTCTACACAACCTAATGCGAGTTACCTTTTAGTTCAAAGAGCAATTTTTTTAGAGATGGAGTTAGAGAAAACAAAAAAAAGCTTAACTGAATTACAAAGCCAATATCAAGTGACGCCAACGACCACAAACAGCGAACATTTTTTAAATGAGTCCATCAACAATTGGGGTAAAAATTTAGAGAATCGAGAAAGTACTATAAACGTCAATACGATAGTGAGAAAGAAAAAGTATTTATCAATCGAGGATAAAGGCTTGAAGTTTTTGATTAAAAATTCAAAAATTATTTGGGCTTTGGTGCTAGCTTTGTGGGTCATTGTTTATTTTAATAAGCAACAATAGCAAAATTTATCAGTATCGTAAAAGAGAATAAAGGCTTTTAGAAATTATCTAAAAGCCTTTTAAATATTGAGATATTGAAATAAATACAATGTCTACAGCAAGGTTACATTCTAAAAATTAAGGCTAGAAAGAAACCATAGGCAAATACTTATAGTAGAAAAGATCACTACAAAAACAACGATTCCATTACGATAAATCTGCGTCACTTTATCTCGAGATTGAACTGCACGTCCTTCGACCATATAGCCTCCTTTAAATAAATACTAAACTTATTCTAAATGAAACCTGATCGTTTTGGAAATAAAAAAAGAATCTAAACAAGTAGATCAATCTTTAACCATTAAAAATATGTCAAAATATACAAAATTAAATAAGGGAATGTTATGAGTAAACTTTTAAACAGTGTGTGTTGGAGTTTCGTTGGCTTAATCCTAACTATTGGGGGATTCATTTTTTACATCAATGGTTATAAGCCGATCATCTTCACAATCGGAATTTTAGTGATGCTCTATCGCGCAGTCACTACCCATACTGATGAATATGAACCTGGGTCTGTAAAAAGTAAATAGTTTCATACTCAATGAATTGCGTTATCCGAAGTGTCTATACAACGATGAGAATGTCAAATTTTCGTCATTGAGAGGTAGATAGATTACAAGTAATTGATTCCATTTAGGGTAAATTTCATCCTTTATAGAATGTTAACAAACAGAAAAATAATGAATCTAAACTCTGAGACAAACATAACCCCTCAAGTATGGCCTGCTGAAGGTGTGGCGCGAGCCCCTTACTGGATTTATACCGACCCTGGTATCTATGCTCGCGAACAAGAAAATATTTTTCGTGGCAAGTCTTGGCACTATGTCGGTCTTGAAGCAGAAATTCCAGAACCTGGCAACTATAAAACAACGTATATAGGTGAAACATCTGTTGTGCTGACACGCACAGAGGATGGTGAGGCTAATGTCCTCATCAATCGTTGTGCACATCGCGGTAATATGGTCTGTAGAGAAGCTTTCGGCTCCGCCAAAAGACTGTATTGCGTCTACCATGCATGGAGTTATCAACTCAATGGTGATTTAAGTAATGCCGCCTTCAGTCAAGGTCTTAATGGTCAGGGTGGTTTACCCAAAGATTTTGATAAAAAAAACCATGGTTTACAAAAACTTCGCGTGGCTCGTTTTTGTGGATTGGTCTTTGCAACCTTTCAAGAAGATACAGAAGATTTTGAAGCGTGGCTTGGAGATGTAGGCGAGGGGATCAAACGATTACTCAATCGTCCTCTTAAAGTTCTAGGTTACGACACGCAACGTATTCATTCAAATTGGAAAAATTATCATGAGAATCCTAGAGATTCTTATCATGCCAATATTTTGCATACGTTCTATGGCACTTTTGGCCTATCCCGCCAAACCCAAGAGTCCGGTATGGTGTTAGACAAAACAGGACGTAATGTTTATTTCTACACAAAGGCCGGTACTGAGAAGAAAGATGCGAATTACGATTCCACTAAAACGGAATTACGCTCCGTTAACGATCAACTTCGTCTTGAAGATCCGAGCATTCTCAAGTGGACGGATGAGATTGGTGATGGTGTGAGTGTGCAAATTTTATCTCTGTACCCATCTTTTGTATTGCATCAAATCGCAAACAGTTTAGCTACTCGTCAACTGCTTCCTAAAGGTCAAGGTCAATTAGATTTAGTGTGGACCTATTTTGGTTTTGAAGACGATTCTCCTGAAATGACAAAAACACGTTTACTACAAACTAACTTGGCGGGTTCTGCAGGGATGATTTCCGTCGAAGACGCAGCAGTTTGCGAGATGACTTATCGAGCAATTGCTGATGGTCAACATGGCCAATCATTTATAGAGATGGGTGGTAAAGACCTCACGAGTGGTGGTTCGCATAAACTCTCTGAACGTGCTATTCGTAATTTTTGGCATAATTATCGTCAAGATATGGGGCTGTAATTGAATACTGAAAACCTTCAAAGGACTACTCTTATTCAATCAGATGAATACTTCATCATTCAAGATTTGATATTCGAATGGGCGCGCGCGATTGATGAAAATCGTGTCGAAGACATTGCTAAACTGCTCGATGACCAAGGTCGCTATACAGTGAAGTCACGATTTAACCATGATCGTGATCTACCCCTGGCGGTGATCGATTGCCATAGTACCGCACAACTGCGAGATCGTATTCTATCGATGCGTTTGGCGAATGTCTATGAGCCTCAGCACTACCGCCATATTATTTCAGGGATACAAGTCACTCATCGTGATGAGCAGATGATTTATACACGGTCTAACTTTATGGTTGTGCGTACGATGGATTTAGATGGAGAGGTTAAGGTCATCTTTACAGGTCAAGCACAAGACATGATTGAACTGCGTCCGTCTGGGGTAAAGTTTAAAGAACGTTTAATAGTTTTTGATTCAAGAGTGATTGAAACTCTCCTTGTCATCCCACTATAAGAGACTATGAAAAAAATAAATTCAATCCGTCGTAGCATCCTTCAGTCAACAGTTTTATTACCAGGCCTTTGGCATGGAACATCTGTTTTTTCTCAAAATACATGGCCAAATAAATCTGTTCAGATCCTCGTACCAAATCCACCTGGAGGCACTGCCGACTTATTACCTAGGCTCATCTCCCAAGAGCTTGCAAAAAAACTTGGGCAATCTGTAATTATTGTTAATAAGCCTGGTGCTGCAGGAAATATTGCCGCCGAAACTTTGTACAATGCTGAACCGGATGGTTACTTGATCATGTCTGCGCCGCCCCCATCTCTAACTATCAATGTCTCTCTTTACCCAAAACTCAATTACATCCCTTCAAGTTTTGTACCGATTACCATCATTGCGTCGGTACCTAATGCTCTGCTTGTAAATCCATCATTGCCAGTGAATAATGTGAAAGAATTTATTGCGTATGCTAAAGCACATCCGGGTGAGCTTTCTTACGCCTCCCAAGGGAGTGGCTCAACCGCGCATTTGACTGCAGAGTTATTCCAACTGAAAACTGGCACCAAAATGCTACACGTTCCTTATAAAGGTGATGCACCAGCCCTTACAGACCTGTTAGCTGGCCAAGTGAATGTGATGTTTGGTAATTTAGGCGCTACTACTAATTATATTAAAGCTGGAAAACTAAAAATTTTAGCGATGACTACCGCCAAGCGGGTCAAATCATTTCCGAACGTTCCCGTCATTCAGGACGATGTTCCAGGAATGGTGGCCTCTACTTGGTTTGCGATGGTAGCGCCGCCCAAGACACCAACAGAAATTACCAAAAGAATATCAAACGATGTCAGAGAAATCTTAAAACAACCTGAGATTATTGCTCGCATGGCGGATGTTGGTGCTGAACCAGTAGGTAATACCCCCGAAGAAATGGCTAAATTCATGGAAGAGGATACCGCCCGCTGGAGAGACGTCATTATGGCAGCAAAGATTACGGTTTAATTTAGGCTAAAGAAATTCCTTCCTTATGTAGAGGGAAATTTCTCAGTGGTCGACCAATCGCTGCAGATATAGCATTAATGACTGCAGGTCCTACAACACAAATCGTTGGTTCACCAACTCCACCCCAAAAGTCATAGGTCGGTACTAAGACGGATTCAACTTTGGGGGTTGATGCTAGCTTGAGCAGTGGATAGGAGTCAAAATTGGTTTGTTTAACGCGGCCATTTTCAATCGTAATTTCGGGGTTAAAAATAGCGCCCAAAGCCATCACTACAGATCCTTCAATTTGCTCACGAACCAAATAAGGATTCACCACATGGCCACAGTTCAAAGCAAATATAAGGCGTTTGATATGAACAACTTTTCCCTTAACCAAGACTTCAGCAACGCAAGCAGAGTAACTGCCATAGCCCATGAATTGAGCAATTCCACGATGTACTCCAGCAGGCAAAGGCGCTCCCCAATTGGCTTTTTTAGCTGCAGCATTCAGAACTGCCAAGTGCTTTGGATATTTTTGCATCTGCGCTTGCCTAAAAGCTAAGGGGTCTTTATTCACGGCTTTGGCACACTCATCCATGAAGCATTCCATAAAAATGGCATTTTGATTAGTGTTAACCCCACGCCAGTGACCTACCGGTACATGGGTATTTTTCATTACATACTCGGTTAAAAGTGATGGAAAACCATAGCCTAATTGACTTTCGCCAGCTTGAGCATCTAAACCTTGCATTTGAAATGCATCTTTATTATCTTTGAGCGCCATCGGAAATAAGGTCGCTCTAATGGATGGACCGGCAACCTTAATGTGCATACCTGTAATGCTTCCATTAGCATCCATGCCGGCAGTCATTTTGGCAACTGCCATCGGATGGTAAAAGTCATGCGTCATGTCTTCCTCGCGACTCCACATCGTTTTTACTGGCACACCTGGAAAGCTTTTGGCGATGACTGCGGAAAGTCTCACAAAATCTTGAGCGGCTGCACGACGACCGAGCCCAGTTCCTGCATCAAGTTTGTAAACCTCACACTTTTCAAGTGGTAAACCGACTGCTTCGGCAAGAGCTGCGTATGAACCCTCGCCAGTTTGTGTGGGGATCCATGCCTCTACTTTATCTGCTGTATATTTTACGGTGGCATTCATCGGCTCCATATTGGCGTGAGCTTGATAGGGTGTGTAGTAGGTGGCTTGTAATTGACGAGCTGATTGTTGAATCGTTGTTAGTGCATCACCTTCATTCCTGATAACAAAATCACCTTTTTCCTCTAAACTATCCAACATGATTTTGTCGATATCTTTCGATGAAACATTAGCTCCTTTACCTTCGTCCCAAACAATTGGCAGTACTTCGAGAGCTGTTTTGGCTCGCCAAAAAGTATCAGCAACTACAGCTAAGGTACTATCATTTACCTTGACGACTCCTTTGACGCCTCGCAGATTTTTGATTTTAGATTCGTCATAGCTTATTATTTTTCCACCAAATACGGGACAGGCTTTGATAGCCGCAACCAGCATCCCAGGTAATTGCAGATCAGCGCCATACACTTTGCTACCATTGACTTTATTGGAGGTATCTATGCGAGATAAGGGCTTACCAGCCACCTTCCAAGTTTTTGGATCTTTGAGAGTAATAGATTTTGGATCAGGAGGACTAATTTTAGAAGCTGCTTCAGCTATTTTTCCGTAAGTAGTTTTCTTTCCAGACTTAGAGTGAGTAATGACACCTTGGTTGACACTGAGCTCACTCACAGGAACGTTCCAAGAATCTGCCGCAGCTTGCATTAGCATGACTCTGGCTGCTGCAGCTCCACGACGCACATAATCTTCTGAGGTTCTAATTCCACGACTACCAAATGTTCCCATCTCACCCCAAACACGTTTGCGCGCAACACTTTGTCCTGGAGTTGGGGATTCAGTTACGACTTTTTTCCAGTCGCATTCGAGTTCTTCTGCAACCAGTTGTGCTAGACCAGTTCTTGTGCCTTGCCCCATTTCTGAACGAACAAAACGGACCACTACGGTATCATCGGGCTTGATATTTACCCAAGCATTGACCTCAGGGTCTCCAGAAGTCATCGTTGCGTTGGGATTGTAAGTTCCCTTTGATTGAGCCATTGCAAGATTTGAAATAGTCGCCAACCCAATCATCAGGCCACCACCAACCACTGCAGTATCAACGATAAAACGACGACGAGAGCTATTTTCTAAAAGTGCTTGAGAGTTATTTGAATTTGTCATATTCGATTTCCTTAACCGCGAGTTGTTGGAGAGGCTTCGTACTGTGTAAGTACATCAGCAAGTTTTTTTTGACCAGATGCGACATGAATCCCATCCCGTATTTTTTGATAAGTCCCACAACGACAAATGTTAGACATGGCGTTATCAATGTCTGCATCGGTAGGCCTCGGGATACGCTTTAATAGCGCTGCAGCTGCCATCACCTGTCCAGATTGGCAATAGCCACATTGAGGAACATCAAGGGCAATCCATGCTTTTTGAACGGGGTGAGAGTTATCTTTTGATAAAGCCTCGATCGTTGTTATTTTCATACTACCCACTGCAGAGACGGGGATTGAACAGGACCGAGTTAACTCACCATTGAGATAAACAGAGCAGGCACCGCACTGAGCGATACCACAACCATATTTTGTACCGGTTAACCCAACCACTTCACGAATCGCCCACAGTAAGGGCATATTTGGTTCAACATCGATATTATGGATTTCGTTATTGATGGTTAGTTGCATAGGATTTTCCTTTTTGAATATTATTACTATAGTCTTATTTGGTGATGATTCTGAAACGTTTTAAAGTGTGAAACAAAGGCTCTGCTAAAAGCAAAACTGCAATGAGTCGACATGCCTGTAACGTAGTCACAATTGCCGCCCCAAGTTGCATAACTTTCGCTGTGATTGCCATTTCAGAAATACCGCCAGGTGCAGTTGCCAAGATAATTGTGGCCAGGGGTAAATTGATTAGTTTACTTAGACTAAAGCTAGCTAAAACGCACATACCAATCAAGAAAATGGTTCCGATCGTGACACTGATTAACCAGCGTGGTGCTGTACGAATAAATTCTGGGGTAAATCGAACCCCAAGACTAATCCCAATCAGTAATTGAGCTGCATTAGTTAGTACTGGAGGGATGCTTGATAGTTCAATTTCGTTTGTTGCTAAAACAATAGAAACAATTAAAGACCCAATAAACCAAGCATTTGAGCGTCCCAACACTTTCATGATCAAGCCACCAATGCCGGTGAAAAGGATAAGAAAAATGAGACCTTGGAGATTAAATTGATATGTATGAGTTGGATGATGGTCTAACCCTTGCCACCCCATCCACTGAACAGCAAACGGCACTGAGATGGTAACAATTAAGACCCTTAAGCTATGTGCTGAGGCTACAAGGTCTGTTCTTGCATGCTCACGCTCAGCTAATAAAGTCATTTCAGATGCACCACCAATTAAACTTGCGAAGTAAGTTGTTGGCCGATCTAATTTGTCAAATGACGAAGCGTTAAACCAAAATAACCACATGCCATACAAATAGCCAACAGCCAATGACCAGGCAGTAATCAGAATAACAATCCACCACAAACTAATGACTAGAGCACTGATTTCAGGGGTAAAGTAAAGCCCTAAAGCAGCCCCAATAATCCATTGCCCAGAGTTACGAAATGGTGCCCAGCTTAGAGTGCCTAAACCAAGCATAGAAAGAGTTGCAGTAATCAGCAGTGGTCCAATCATCCAGGGAAGTGGCGTATGTAAAGATACACAAACTAATGCCGCAACTAATGCTGCAAGAATGGTCGCTAAGATTTTAAAAATAGAAATGATCACTGGATTGATAAACATACTAACGATTATCCGCAGTTTTGTTTAAGTGTAAGGTCATTCTAAATCATCGATGACATTACATCAGCTAAGAAAATAACGTCAGTTGATACTCTATTATTTTTTATAAACAAATTTACCAGCGACCATTGTTGCTAAAGGAAAGAGATTGCGAATTTCATTAATAGGAACTGTTAAATAATCTTTATTTAACACAAGTAAGTCTGCATATTTACCAGGTTGAAGAGAGCCTAAATTATGTTCTTGAAATACAAATTGGGCATTATTTCTTGTATGGGCAATTAATGCCTCTTCGCGAGTTACAGATTGATAGTTAATTTTTTTACCGCTGACCATTCTGCCCGTAATTGCAAAATCAAGGTTATAGAATGGATTTGCAGTTGTCACTGCAGTTGCATCTGAGCCTAGCCCCCATGAAATACCACTGTCTTGAACCAATCTAAATGGCGGCATTGTTTTTGATGCCTCATGGTGGACGTCTTGCATGAGGTGACCTTGAATGATGGGGCGACAATGAAGACCAACGGACATACCTAATTTTTTCATGCGATTAATTTGTTCAATCGTTATTTGATCTACATGAGAAAAACTCCACTTTAAACCTTTAATTGGAATTTCTTTATTAAGAGCTTCGTATTCATCTAAATATGCATCAATCGCATTTTTCATTTCCACATGTGCATTGAGCATTAAACCTTTTGAGGCAATGGCTTTGATTAATCGTCTGACCTGCTCCATATTTTGGGCTTGAACTTTGAAGTCATTGCTAAGTAAAGTGGTAGATGCTGGACCATACACTGACTCTCCCCAACCGATATTATCTATAAAATCACTCCCTTGAAATGGCTTTTGAGAGTTCACTTCTAATAGAACTTTATCAACTTCTTGAGGATTAGAGGGTGACCGCATCGTTGTATAAAAAGCTCTGACCGTTAATTTATTCTGGTCTGCTAAAGATTGATATGCTTGATAGTGACGCTCATCAATACCTCTTCCGCCGGCATCATACCAAGCAGTGATACCTAATTGGTTTAGGTATGTGGCATAGGTTTTGACATTTTCTTGCCATCCTTGAGTAGTAGGTAAAGGTAATTTCGACGCAATAAAAGCAACTCCACCAGCGCCTTCAACAATGCCTGATACTTTGCCATTTGAATTTTTTAGAATCTTGCCACCACGGGGATCTGGAGTATTCTCATTGAGATCTAATTGCGTAATTGCTGCAGAGTTTAAAAAGGTGCGAAGATAGACTTCTTGAATAACAATTGGAATAGTTTTTGAAATTTGGTCTAATTCTTCAAGATCAAACCCTCTTGGATCATCTAAGAACTGCGTTCTTGACCAGCCGCCTATTGTGACGACCCAGCCATTCAATTTTGCTTTTGATACAGCTTGTTTAATCAGTTGAATAGCTTCTTTACGGTATAAAACTCCGTCCAAGCGTAACTCCATATGTTCTGGAGCGCGAATAAAGTGAGCGTGATTATCAATCAGTCCAGGGATCACTGATTTACCTTTTAGGTCGATCACTTCAGTCGCTTTACCTTTTAGTTTTAAGATAGATGCATTCGTTCCAGTGGCAGTGATCTTATCGCCAGTAATTGCAAGCGCTTGAACGATTCTAAATTGTTGGTCTACAGTAATTATTTTGGCATTATGCAGAATAAGATCAGGAGCTGCTTGCGCAAATGCAGAAGATGCCCCAAAGACATTGAAGAACAAGAAGTTTAAAAAAAAGCGAACTCTAAAATCTTTAATTATTTTCATGTTTTATGCCCCTTTAATATTTTGATAAAGAGCACCTTAGGTTAGGTGCTCTTTATCAAATTTAATGAAATACTTTCCGCTTTGACTTACCTAAATGATTAAAAACAGGATTTAGATAGAAGTGAAGTGTTTAAGTATTTAAAATTTTTAAGTCTTGCCCAGCTTTAAATAAGCCATGAGGCATGCGATGAAGTGATTCAAAACCATTTTTCGTAACTCTTACCAGTTCACCAAATTGCACACCAGCTTTTTGATCAGGAGTAATGACATTAGGTTGAATAACCATACACATATTTTCTTTTAATTCCATATCTGTAGAATGTCCGGAGGGACGACTTTTGGAACCTAAAATGGGTGCAAAATATCCACCGCCATAGCCATGTACCAAATCGTCATTCGTTGTAAAGCCATTACGTTCTATCATTCCCGAGGCTTCTATTAATTCTTTAGTATTTACTCCTGGGCGAATAACTTTCGTAATACTGTTATAGGCGCTGTAGGCAGTTTGATGTAGATCCTTGTAAAGAGACGTTGGCTCAGCATCCACTGAGAATCCTCTTAAAACTTGACCCGAATAATCCCAGAATGAAGCGGACAGTTCACAAAAGACAAAATCTCCTTTTTGGATTTTTCTTCTTGAAGTGAATTGTCTTGGCACACATACATCAGGGGATTTCATCGACGTTGAACCTATATAGTGAATCCAGTTATTTCCACCAAGACTAATATAAGTTCTTTCAATAAGATCAGCAAGTTCGTGTTCGGTCATGCCAGGGCGAGTTCCTTTAATTAGGGCCGTCATGCCTAAATCGCTCATTGCCGCACCAACTCTTAGCCAAGAAATTTCTTCTTCTGATTTAATCATTCTTAACTTGATATATTCGTTATCTAGACTCACGACTTGATATTTAGATTCCAGAATTTTCCAACGTGGACCAACTAAGGGGCCAATGACACCAATTTTTTTAGTATTTTGTTTTGCCAAAAAATCCATCAAAGGAGCCATTCCTTTGTCTCCACCCCAAATAACTTCCGTATCTCGAGCAAGAATCTTTGCTAGAGCCACGTGATTATGGTATTCCACGAACATCGTGGAGTTTTGATTGGGCTTAAAGACCGTAAGAGCTTGTTGAGTTCCGGGCCAATTGGTAAGCCATCTAGTGGCATTGCCGAGTCCTCCAGTGGTTACCACAAGGACCGTATCGATTTCTTGTGCATTCATTACATCTACAAGAGCTTGTTTTCTTCTTGAGTATTCTTGTTCCGTAAATTGGGGATAAGGATGGTCAAAGATCGATCGGAAATTAGAGGGCAGTTTTAAGTAATCTGCAGGATTCATTCCCTCAAATGATTTAGCAAGAGGTGAACTGTTATTGAGTAATAAACTTGCACCTACGCCGCCACTGACAAGAAGTTTTTCAAATGATCTTCTATCCATGATGTCTCCCTATTTAGATTTTTATTATTTATTATTTATTATTTATATTCTATATCTAAAGACTTGAAATAACAAAATTCATTCAATTATTGAGCTTATATCGTTATTTATTTGGTATACGTTGGAATGAGCAATTGAATTTCAGAAAATGTTGATGAACGTAACTTCAAATAAGGCTTGTTTAAGTTTAAACATTTTATTAGGTTACACAACAGATCGTGTTTCACAAACAGAAGAGGCGCCGAAGCGCCTCTGATCGTTGCCGAATTAAATTCTGTGAATTATTTCTTTGGCATAACTACCACATCAATAACATGAATAACACCATTGTCAGTTACGATGTCAGTTTTAGTTACAGTAGCGTTGTCAACTTTCACTACACCATTCATCGAAGTCACTGTGAGAGAGTGACCCTCTAAAGTTTTAACCATGCCAGATTTAACATCAGCCGCCATTACTTTTCCAGATACGACGTGATAAGTTAAAACCTTTTTTAATTCCTTTTTATCTTTTAATAAAGCATCTAATTTTGCCTTTGGTATTTTTGCAAAGGCCTCATCAGTTGGTGCAAAAACTGTGAAAGGCCCTTTACCTTTGAGAGTATCAACTAAATCTGCAGCTTTGAGGGCAGTGACTAATGTTTTGAAATCGCCAGCAGCGATGGCCGTGTCAACAATATCTGCTGCATGCGCGGTTGAAAATGTAAATAGTAAAGCAACTACGGCGACTAATTTTCTTGTGAATGAATTATGTATCATGATGTTCCTTAAAAATAGGGTGGTTATGGGATTTGCCCGATGGTCCTAGGGTATTAAACTAGCTCCTAGAGACGTGAAGATTACTCCGTAAAATATAAAATATCAGTACGATAGGACACATTAAAGTAGATACAAAATACTTCTGATAAGGTTTTTATCTATGAAATCAATTTAGATTTAAATCTAAATCAAATGTATGAAATTTTATTTGCAAGACTAGGATTGATGTTAGGATTTGATCCTAAGACCTTGGGTTTATCAAACTCAATCCAATCCTTAAAAGTAATTACACGAAAATTTTAAGAAGCGTTAGATAGTCACAGTGGGACGGCAACAACGGCGCATCCACATATCATCAATAAAACTGTAATATAAATTAATAGTTTCATTTGGAGTCCTTTAGTTAGATTTAACTATACTCCCTAATAAAAATATTGCATATATGATTTTTTCAAAATGTACGCCAAGAATTCAACTCTATTCAATCAAGTTTGAATTCTCAAACCTGGCAATTAAAAATGGGGGTTATTTTTAATTTCATTTTTATTCATGCCGAGAAGGTTCTAAAATGATGAGGTATGTAAAAAATGATTCTTTATTCAAGAAATTTTTCAAAAACTGATTCTACTCAGGGTTTAGCTCAACTGATGTATTTCGAATTGGTGGAGGTGATTTTAGCTAAGGTGAGGTAATTATCGAGAGGCCTTATTGAATGATTTTAGAAACGGGGCATCTCACAATGGAATTCACTATAGAGTGAGATAATACTTACTTAGTTTACTGATTAAATAAGCTTATTTGTGGTTTCTAGCGAGCTACTAAGTAAATCCTGCTTGAATTAAGCAACATACTATATTTTAATGAATGATGATACCTAATCCATTGATAGAAGTTGACCGTGCTATTTCGGAATTGCGACGTGGTGCATTGGTGCGCGTTTACGATGAAAAAATGAGTTATTTGACTTTGGCAGTTGATGCTTTGACTCCCGAGTATCTAAAATTATTGACTCAGTCGGGTACCACACAGCCTAAATTAATATTGACCGGTACCCGGATAAATGTTCTAGGTATCGATAAATCAGATCGTCCAGTCAGTATGGTTTCACACCCTCAGGGGTTATCTTTCGATTTAATTGAATATTTGGCTAATCCACTTTCAATCATGAGAGCTCAGCCTAACATGAAAAACCTGGAAGTAAAGGATGCAGACTCGTTAGCCAATGCCTGTGTTACTTTGTCAAAATTGTCACGTCTCTTGCCAGCTGCTCTAATCGTCGAAGGTGTGGGCAATCCTGATATTTTCTCAGTTCAGGAGAGCTCGATTCAATCTTATATGACGATTGCTGCACAATCGTTGATGCAGGTAAGTGAAGCGCGGGTTCCCTTGGAGAATGCGGAAAATGTTCGAATGGTAGCCTTTCGCCCTCGCGATGGTGGTCCAGAGCACTTAGCAATTATTGTTGGTGAGATTAACACTGCAGAGACGGTTCTAGTTAGACTCCACTCGGAGTGCTTTACCGGAGATTTAGTAGGCTCTTTGCGTTGTGATTGCGGGAATCAATTACGTGGCGCCATTGGTGAAATGGCTTTGGCTGGCAGTGGAGTTCTTTTATATCTTGCTCAAGAAGGACGCGGCATTGGCCTTGTTAATAAATTACGTGCATACCAATTGCAAGATGCTGGTTTTGACACAGTAGATGCTAATTTACAACTTGGTTTTGACGCCGATGAGCGTAATTATTTACCAGCTGCTCAAATGCTTCGCATGTTAAATATCAATCGAGTTAAGTTAATGACAAACAATCCAGCGAAAGTGACTGCTTTAGCGAATTGTAATATTGAAGTAATTGAGCGTGTGCCGCATATTTATCCTTCAAATATACATAATGAAGGTTACCTAAGTGTAAAGGCCGCAAAAAGTGGTCATTTGTTTTAGAGTTCTTAGCGCCATAAATTCACAATATCTAGCCCTGTAATTAAAAGAACAAAGAACTCAATCAAATTATGCTATCCATTTATTTCATAAAATAAACAATTATGAGAGTGGTGCATTTGTTCTGCAGAAAGTGAAGCGGGCTTATGCGGCCGACCAGCCTCCATCGAGCATTAAAGCACTTCCCGTCATCAGACTAGAAGCGGGGCTTGCTAAAAACACAATTGCGCCCATAATTTCTTCGAGTTGACCAAGTCGTCCAAGAGCAATTTTTTCAATAACCCATTTTTTAAAAGTCGCGTCAGCAAACATGGGGGCTGTCATATCTGTTTCAATAAAGGTAGGACAAATCGTATTGACACGAATGTTTGCTTCTCCAAGCTCCCAAGCTAAGGCTTTGGTCATGCCTTCTAAAGCATGTTTACTGGCACAATATAAAGTACGTCTTGGACTGCCAACCACTCCCATTTGGGAAGAGATATTAATAATGGAGCCGGGAAGTTTTGCTGCTAAAAGTTGCTGCGTTACTTTACGGGTAACGTAAAAAGCAGCCTTGATATTGAGATCAAAAACGGCGTCGATATCCTCATTTTTAACATCAATGAGATGCTTTGGGCGATTCGTACCCGCATTGTTCACTAAAATTTGAAACGGTTCACGAGCCACAAGAGCTTGATCAACCGCTACAGGATCGGTGACATCGAGTTGTACAATCTCACAGGTAAAACCTTCGGCAAGTAATTCCTGTTGGGAGGACACCAGTGTGTCAAGGGATCTTGCAACTATTGTCACTTGTGCACCAGCTTGTGCTAAGGCAAGTGCCGCACAATAACCGATACCACGACTACCTCCCGTTACCAGTGCACGCTGACCATCTACTCTAAAGTTAGGGGCTCGCATAGTCATTATTTTGCAGCTACTGGTTCATACCAGGCGAGATCAGGACGGTTACCATAGCGACGCACACGAATATTCGCTTGTTCTCCGTGACCTGCAAAGTTTTCCATATGACATAAGCGAGAGCAGTACTCACCCATTGTTGTACTTGCCTCATCGGTGAGCACTCTTTGATAGGTGCAGGTCTTGAGAAATTTTCCAACCCAAAGTCCACCGGTATAACGCGCATTACGATTGGTCGGTAAAGTATGGTTCGTGCCAATAACCTTGTCGCCAAAGCTAACGTTCGTTCTTGGGCCAAGGAATAGGGCGCCAAAATTCGTCATGTTGTTAAGGAAATAGTCAGGATCTTTTGTCATAACTTGAACGTGCTCAAAGGCTAATTCATCCGCTTTTTGTAGCATTTCTTCATAAGTATCACAGACAATAACTTCACCATAATCAGCCCAGCTTTGTTTTGCGATTGCGGCTGTTGGGATGATGGCTAATTGGCGCTCAACTTCCGCAATAGTTTCTCTTGCAAGCTTTTCACTGTTGGTAAGAAGAATCGCTGGAGATGTTGGCCCGTGTTCTGCTTGTCCTAAAAGGTCTACCGCGCATAATTCGCCGTCAACAGACTCATCAGCAATCACTAAAGTTTCGGTTGGGCCTGCAAATAAATCGATACCCACACGTCCATAGAGTTGACGCTTCGCTTCAGCAACAAACATATTTCCAGGTCCAACAAGCATATCGACAGGTGCGATACTTTGCGTGCCTACTGCCATTGCAACAACTGCTTGAACTCCGCCTAGGACATATATTTCATCAGCCCCAGCCATCGACATCGCTGTTACGATCGCTGGATGAGGTACCCCTTGGAATGGGGGAGCTGTTGAAATAATACGTTTCACCCCAGCAACTTTAGCCGTAAGTACACTCATGTGCGCAGAAGCTAAAAGTGGGTATTTACCACCAGGAATATAGCATCCGACCGCATTGACGGGTATATGTTTGTGACCCAAAATGACACCAGGATAGGTTTCAACTTCGACATCTTTCATCGAGTCCCGTTGAATTTGTGCAAAGTTACGAACTTGTTTTTGTGCAAAGGTAATATCTTCGATTTCGCGCGCGGAAAGAGATTTGCGAGCTTTTTCAATTTCGGCCTGACTTAATCTGAAATCAGATGGATCCCAATTATCGAATTTTTTACTATATTCCCTGACGGCTTCGTCACCCCTTACTTCGACATCTTTAATAATGTTCTCAACAGTTTGGCGGACTTTGACATCCTCGTCTAAGCGAATTTGAACATCTTTACCACGCTTGAGATATTTGATCATTACTGGCTCCTAATAGCTTGAATTTATTATTTGATTTTGAACCTCTATTGTAAAGGCATATATTGAAGCTGCACGACACTGTGAGTTAATCTATTTTTAGAGTGACTTTGAACGTGTATTTTTTCATCAGTCATTTCGAAAATTAAATAACGCTTTGACTAAATCTAATGCCTCAAATAAAGCCGTCCATTTTGTTATTGCTCACCATTCAAATTTTCAAGAAAGTAGTTGTAAGTTATTTTTAGGATGAAAGAAGTTATGGTTTTACAACAACTTTACCTCGCAGCAACGCATAGAAAATCATCTATATTGAACCAAGCATCGTGCAGTGATAAGATACTAATATCCGATTTGATCCTTACTAAAAGTACACTAATTTAGTCCTTTCTTTAAGTTAAACTTTCATGTAAGCAATACCACCTAATAATTATGAGAATATTAAATGCAAATTAACCTTCCAAACGTTCATGCAGAAGTAAAGGCCCTTTTTGATCAATATGAAGACGCTTTGATTCACAATAAGATTGATGTTTTAGATAATTCTTTTTGGAATAATCCGTTGGTCATTCGTTATGGCATGAATGAAAATTTATATGGGTTTGATGAAATCGCAGCATTTCGAGCCGCTAGACCATCAAAAGGTTTATTAAGAAGTATTAGTAGAACAGTGATCACCACGTTTGGAAATGACCTAGCTACAGCTAATACCTTATTTGAAAGAGATACTGTGCCAGGGAAATTGGGGCGTCAATCTCAAACATGGGTAAGAACCCCTGAAGGTTGGAGAATTGTTTCTGCTCATGTTAGTTTGATCGACAAAATATAAATAGAAAGAAATTATGATTACAAATGGTTTGTTCCATATCGCAGTTAAAACGAATAATTTAGAGGCAACTAAAGATTTTTATATTAAGGTCTTAGGTTTAATTGATATTTATCGCCCTGATTTTGGATTCCCTGGGGCTTGGCTAGCAGCCCCGATTCCTGGTGGGCAAGCGATATTGCATTGTTATGCTGGTGGACCAGCATTGGGAGCTGATGGTGTGACGCCATTAGGTACTGCGGCAATTGACCATATTTCTTTTTCTTGCACGGGATATCATGAGTACCGTGAAAAATTTATTGAAATGAAATTACCTTATCGTGAGTTTTTGGTTCCTAACACGACAATTTGGCAACTATTTGTATATGATCCAAGTGGGGTTCAACTCGAATTAACCTTTGAAGGAAAAATCGAGAAGGGCCCAATCCCAGATATGTCAGATGGTAAACGCTATATTGCGGGGACGAGCTTCTTTGACCCTAAAGTCTATCAATAAAGAAACTTTTACTTACCTAAGTCAACAATCGCAATTACAGGGCCACCACCTCGTGGTCCTTGGTGCATGGCATCAACGGATACAAAGACAGCTGGATCACCAATCGCGGCAGCAGCAACCCCGCCCACAGCTGCTTTTGAGTGTCGGTGATGGTGTACGTCAGAGTCATCTAACATAATTTGTCGACGACCACGAAGCTTACCTGTTTGATCAGCCTCACATTTAATAAAGCAATTAACCAGTTTGCCGTTTAAGTCACTTGCTCTAGGACGATCCGGTAAAGTTAAACCTGCAGATCGAATAGCATCATAAATCCCATCGATATCAATGGCGTCGCGCATAATGCCGTGACCGATACGAAAATGGCCCCCTGCACCTGATTTATTTCCTAGTAAAACAATTTGAGCGAAATCTAATTCAACGCCAGAGGAGCATGACGCTACAGAAGAAAACAAGGCGTGATTTTCACAGATGTCTTCTTCAGTTGGCATTGGAATTTCCCCAAGAGCCGCAGCAATTCCTAAGGCAGTAGTGCCATTAGAAACGCCCATTGAATCATGCACTTCACAGGCTAAAGTTTTTCCTCTAGATTTGGCATCCAGAACAGACTCAATGGTCAGTAGGGGTGTTTTGGTTTGAACATAATGAACATCTTTTGGGTCTTCAATGCCAGCATTTTGCATCGCAAGAAGTACGCCTTGCCGAACTTTTTCTACCATTGACAAGCGACCGATATCTTCAGGATAAATGCGCGGGCTAAGGGCTGTTCCAATGACTAATCGACTTTCATTGGTATTTGATGTATCAGATACTTGCGCAAAAATAGTGGCATGTGGCGTAATGACCCCATCACAACCACCGGACCAGACCATCGGAATTTCTCGAATCTGTTCCTCAGTGCGGGTGCCATGCTTCAATAATACGTTTCGAAACGCATGATCAGATAAGATTCTTGTAAAGTCATTTACACCACCATTACCCTCGGTTTTGCCAATGACGGCTATGACGTCATCTGCTTTAAATCTTCCAGACTCGATATGTTGGAGAAGTCCTGAGGCATCTGAAACACTTTTAATTTCAACTTTAACAACATCAATTGACATAGTAAATCCTGTGAAGTTTATTTTGCTTGGTTAACAGCTTGAATTGCCATTAATTTAATTAAATGGGCTCTATAAGTTGAGTCCGCAAAGAAATCTGAATTTAGGCCATCAGCAGAAATATGAACTGCTTCTAATGCTTGAGCAGAAAAATTACTAGAAAGAGCTTTCTCTACTTCAGTAAGTCTAAAAACAGATGAGCCAGCTCCAGTGACAGCGACACGTACCTCATCAGCAAATTGCGCGACAAAGACTCCTACGACAGCGTATCTTGAGGCAGGGTGTTTAAATTTAGCGTAAGCTGATTTAATGGGCGCAGTAAAACGGATTGATTGGATTAACTCGCTTGCTTCAAGAGCTGTTTCAAACATGCCCTTAAAAAAATCATCAGCCTTAATTTCACGTTGATTGGTAATGATAGTTGCATTTAATCCCAGTAAGCCAGCGGGGTAATCTGCAGAAGGGTCATTATTAGCAACAGAGCCTCCAATAGTTCCCATATTACGTACCATGCGATCCGCAATAAGACCTGCGAGTTGAGCTAGACCTGGAATACAAGCTTTCACATCTTTTGATGCAGCAACTTGAGCATGTCTAGTCATTGCACCAATAGTGATTGTCTTACCTTCGACACAGATTCCTGAAAGTTCAGGAATAGAACCTAAGTTAATTAATTGGGAAGGCTTATCAAGCCTGAGCTTCATCACACCAATTAAACTTTGTCCACCTGCGATATATTTTGCTTCCGTATGTTCTTTTTTTAAAGATACAGATTGCGCAACATTTGTAGTCTGATGAAACGAAAATGGGTACATAAATCGCTCCGAAAATTTAGTTAGTAGGGCTCATTACTTTGGCCCCCTCTTGAATCGCTATAACGATATTGTGATAGCCCGTACAACGACATAAGTTCCCATCTAGTTGTTCACGGATGAGTTCTTTACTCGGGTTAGGAAAGTTGTTGACAAGATCAATCGCACTCATAATCATTCCTGGAGTGCAATAACCACATTGCAGGCCATGGTGTGTTTTAAAGGCTTCTTGCATCGGATGCAATTGATCATCGGGGGAAATACCTTCAATCGTTGTAATTGTTGCACCTTCTGCTTGCATAGCCAAAATGCTACAACTCTTGATTGCTCTACCATTTAAATGAATCGTACAAGCACCACATTGTGCGGTATCACACCCAATATGGGTTCCTGTTAAGCGACATGTGTCTCGGATAAAATTAACTAAGAGTGTTCGCTCTTCAACTTCATGCTGTACTGATTGGCCATTAATGATCATCGATACTTGGATGCTCATAGATCATCTCCTTTTTTAAAATATTAAATAATTCTAATCTATAACTTTGATTTCTTTTTGGAAGATTTCAAGACACTGACCTTTGACTTGATTAAATAGTTCTGAAGTTAAAGTTGTAGGGGTCCGTGGTCTTGGTGCTGTAAATTCTATTTCGCGTGCAATTTGAGTAGGTCGACGAGTCAGCATTAGAATGTGATCTGATAAATACACAGCCTCATCAAGATCATGAGAGACTAGAAGCATGGTTGTTTTTGTGGCTTCAAAAATTGCCTGCAGTTTATCGCGCATAAACAGAGTCATTTCATAATCTAGTGCGGAAAATGGCTCATCTAAAAAAAGCACTTCCGGGTTAGGGGCGAGCGCCCTCATAATAGAAATCAATTGCTGCTGACCCCCTGATAGTTCATAGGGATATCTATTTAAATCAAAACGAACATCGAAAGATTCAATTAACTCCTGAGTCCTAGACTCGATTTCGCCAGACGATTTATTAGCAAGTTGTAGAGGGTATTTAATATTATCAATCGCTTTTTTCCATGGGAAAAGAGCGTCTCGATAATTTTGGAAGACATATCCTATAACGGTTTGAGCTAAAGTCTTACCATCAAAGAGTACCTCTCCTGCATCCATTGGCGTTAGCCCAGAAATCATATTAATCAGGGTGGATTTCCCGCAACCATTTGGACCAAAGATTGAAGTTATTTTCCCATGAGGAAAATCGAGATTAAAGTTTGAGTACAGTACCTGTCCAGCAAAAGTTTTACTCAACCCACGAATTTGGATATGTGCCGTCATAATAAATTAATTAAATTTGGAAATACACGTTTATTTTCCACCCCAGTGGACAAAGTGTTTTTCCGCAAGAATGAAGAGAAGATTTAAACCGTAGCCTAATGCCCCTGCACTAAAAATAGTGGCATACATTTCAGGCATATTAAAAATCATTTGAGCATTAATGACGCGTTGACCCAATCCATCCGTAGAGCCAATAAACATTTCAGCAACAATCACGATCACTAGTGAAAATGAGATTCCTGAGCGCATTCCAACAAATGTTTGCGGAAGAGATTCGAGGAGTGTTACGCCATAAAGAATTTTCAGACTTGATGCTCCCATGACACGAGCTGCTGCTTGCCTTACTTTCCTGGCATTCATTACCCCATAGGCGGTATTAAATAAAATTAAAAGACCAGCCCCAAATGCTGCTACGGCAATTTTTGTATTTTCCCCAACTCCTAAGATAACTAAAAAAAGAGGAAATAAAGCTGAAGCAGGGGTTGATCTAAAAAAATCAATCACAAATTCGCAGGAACTATAAAGGCGTTCTGAGCTACCCAAAATAAGTCCAAGGGGCACACAGATAAGTACCGCAATTAAAAAGGCATAAATCGTTCTACGAATAGTGATGATCATGTCTAGGGATAGGGTCCCATTTGATAGACCAGTCCACATAGCTTTAGCGGCAGCTTGTGGAGTTGGCAATAAGAATGGATCAATCAATTTTAAAGTGGTACACAGCCACCAAATTAAGAGGAAGGCAATAGCCCCAACTAATGGCGTCAGGGGCTGTAAAACTCTTTTATAAGGTATTGCGTTCATTGAATATTAATATACTTTTAAAAATGATTTAGCATCAATTTTTTCTTTTACTAAACCGTATGTTGTTGCCTGATTGATCAAGTTTTGAAAGTCGGCAATGTCTTGGGTACTCAAATCACGAGCCATTTTGTAATAAGACAAAGGCACGGTTTGAGCGATGCTGGCAGATGTATTCATATGCTTTACCAGAAGGTCACGGGCCTTAGGGTCATTGTTACCATCATTCAATGCTTTTGACCAAGCTCTAGCAAATCGCTCTGCTGCCTGAGGATTCTCTTTGATAAATTTAGAGCTAAGTACTCCACCGCCAAGAACGGCGCAGGCATCAGGTCTACCCAACATATATTTAGCAATAACACCGCTTTCTAACTTACGACCAACTCCTTGAGAAACCATCATACTTACGATTGGCTCAAGTGTGTAAGCAGCATCAAATTGACCAGACTGCATACCACCAATGTGAACACTCATTTGTTGTTCTTGCATTTGATAATCTTTTTCATCTAAACCAGCACCCTTCAGAACTCCTTTTGCCACAAAAAGATTTCCTGGGCCAGGCGCAGACATGATTCGTTTACCTTTTAATTCTGCTAAGGTTTTAATTGGGCTATTGACAGGAACCACATAAGCCTCAAGTTGGTATTTCACATTTTGGCAATTTAAAGAAATATACTTTAATGTGTCTGGTCTTAACGCGTTAATGTTTGCGCCTTCTAAAGACAAAAGATTGGAGGCAGCGTCTAAATCTCCAGTAACGATTCCTTGAACAACTAATGGTTGAGTTGCTAAAGGTACTCCCTCAACATCCAGACCCTCTGCTGCAAAATAACCACGCTCTTTAGCAATAAAGTATGGAAGAGCGGAGGATGCAATAAATAGACCCATTCTCATTTTCTGTTGAGCCATGCTTAAGGAAGAAAAAATACCCAATGACAAAATGATTAAAGCAATTAAACTATTTTTTATGAGTTTCATAACGTCTCCGTTTTATAAAATTTGAATTATTTGTTAGGATTTAAGAAATAAGATAACATTAAATTAAAAGTTGTGCTCATTAAATTAATACATACCCCTAGTTTTTTTATTAGAAAGAATTTCATGCATACAGAAGGAATTGGTAAAGCAATTTTAAGAAGAGAAGATAACCGCTTACTTAAAGGACGGGGACAATTTGTTTCAGATATTCTTCCCGAAAACACATATTACTGTGCTTTTTTAAGATCGCCTCATGCACATGCACTAATTAAGAGCATCGATGTTTCTGTTGCACAAAATTCTCCAGGGGTCATTGCAGTATTTACTGGACAAGATTTGTTAAAAGACGGCGTTGGAAAAATGACGCCGCTGTGGATGATTCCTGGCGCAAATGGATCTCAAATGAACGAGCCTCCGCGTTATTCCATCACTACGGATCGTGTGCGCCATGTTGGTGAAATAGTTGCTATGGTTATTGCCAAGACAGTTCATCAAGCGATTGATGCTTCTGAAGTGATCGAGGTGGACTATGACGTATTAGACTCTGTGGTTAATGTTGAGAAAGCCGCACTTGCAAATGCCCCGCAACTTCATGCACAAGCACCTAATAATTTGTGTGTAAGGTTTCACCGTGGCGCTAAGGAACCAGTCGATGCCGCCTTTGAAAAGGCAACGCATCGGATTCGTGTAGAAATAAAAAATCATCGAATTATTTGTGCAGCAATTGAACCAAGAGCTGTATTAGCCCAAGTATCCCCTTCACTTGGAGAGGATGGACATGAGCTCACGCTTTGGTCGGCCACTCAAGTTCCGCATCATATTCGTAAGCTCACATCAGAGCAATTAAATTTACCGGAAAATTCAATCCGCGTGATTGCGCCAGATGTTGGCGGAGGTTTTGGTACAAAGGGTAAGTTGTATCCTGAAGAAACTATTTTGGCTTGGGCCTGTAAGAAACTAAAGAAAACCATCAAGTGGACTTCAACGCGTAGTGAAGCATTTATTAGTGATTATCAAGCGCGTGATCACATGACCACTGCTGAAATGGCTTTGGATGAAAATGGTTTTATATTAGCTGTTCGCGTTAAAACCTTTGCTGCTGTTGGGGCATATATATCTACTGTCGGTGCTGCAGTTCCAACTACGGTTTACACGGCTGTTTTATCGGGTCCTTATAAAATTCCTGCAGTGTTTGCAGAGGTCGATGCAATGTTTACCAATACGGTTCCAACGGATGCGTATCGTGGTGCAGGAAGACCTGAAGCGTGTTTTGTTTTAGAGCGATTGATTGAAGAAGCTGCAGTGCAAACCGGTATGGATCGTATGGAATTACGTCGTAAAAATTTCATCAAGTCGAGTGAGATGCCTTACTCCACACCGTTAGGACCAATTTATGACAGTGGCGATTTCCAACGTCTTTTTGATAGAGCTCTTGAGGTTTCTGACTTTGCTGGTTTTGAGAAACGCCGTGCACAATCAAAGCAGAATGGCATGATACGCGGTTTTGGTGTTTGTTATTTCCTCGAAAGTTCTGGGGTCGCGCCGTCTAAATATGCCGGTATGTTTGGCGCAAGAGCCGGGTTTTTTGATTCAGCCGATATTCGTGTTTCAGCTGATGGCAGTATTCTTTTAATGTGTGGCACGCATAGTCATGGTCAAGCACATGCGACAACATTTCCGCAGGTCATCGCTTCAAAGATAGGCCTACCTTTATCGATGATTGAGTTAGTAGAAGGCGATACTGGAAGAGTCCCTTATGGAACTGGAACCTTTGGGTCAAGATCAATGGTTATTGCAGGTGGAGCTATCACAATGGCTTGCAACAAAATTCTTGAAAAGTCCAAATTACTTGCGGCACACCTTCTTGGTAGTGATGTTGCCGATATTGAACATCAGATCATTGATAGCTTAGGCTATTTCGTAAGTAAAAAAACAAAAGAAAAACTAGACTGGTATCAAGTATCCCGTGCAGCTACTTATGCACATAATTTACCGCCTGGGATGGAGCCTGTTTTGCATGAAAATGCTTTTTTTGATCCACCAAATTTGACTTGGTCAAATGGCGCGCAAGTTTGCGAAATAGAAATTAATCCACAAAATGGTGTTACACAATTGCTTTCTTACATTGCCATTGATGACGTCGGTACAGTGATTAATCCAATGGTGGTTGAAGGGCAAGTTCATGGAGCTATTGCTCAAGGAATTGGTCAAGCTTTATTTGAAAGTGCTATTTATGAACCAGAGTCTGGACAGATCATGACAGGTTCATTTATGGATTATGCGATGCCAAGAGCAGATATATTGCCAGATTTTATTTCTGAAGCAGATGAAACTCAGCCATGTACCCATAACCCTTTAGGAGTTAAGGGATGTGGTGAGTCAGGAACCATTGGCGCGCCTGCGGCAATTACTAGTGCAATGATGGATGCTTTAGGCTCTGTTGGTGTAAGGGGTGTAGAGATGCCATTTACCTCGAATAAAATTTGGCACGCTCTTAGAAAAGATTAATTATGGATGCTGTAGATCAAACCGCTATTAAAAATAGCGTTGCAGAAAATTTATCAAAATTATCAGATTGGGCAACAAGCCTTCGCTATGAAGATATCCCTAATCAAGTTTTACAACAAGCAGTATTGATTCTGGGTGATAACATTGCCGCAACGCTATCAGCTTCGAATGAGCCTGAAGTAAATACTTATCATAGTCAATTGTTGAATCAAAAAAGCAGTGAGGAAGCAACAGTTTTTCGAAAGAATGGACCCAAGACTTCTTTGATGAATGCGGCACTTGCTAATGGGTTAGCTATTACTTGGAATGAGCTTGACGATGGATATACCCGAACTGCTGTTCATCCGGGGGCGCTTAGCCAACCACTTATATTAGCAGCAGCGCAAGCGAATGATTTATCTATTCAAGAGATGTTAAGGGCTGTAGTTGTTGCTTATGAAGTCGGCACGCGTTTCGCAAGAGCATGGCCTGAAACTTTACCTAGGTTACATCCCCACGGTGTGTTTAATGTTGTTTGTGCAGCAGCTGGATATGCTAGCTTGATGCGTTTTGATAAAACACTTTTCATGAATACCTTAACTGGTGCTTGTACGATGGTTTCGCCAGGTCCATACAGTCACCCAATTGAAGGCGCATTGATTCGGAATGCTTGGCCAGCAGCTGGGGCTTGGTTGGGTTACTTTGCCTGCCAGATGGCACAAGCCAATATTTATGGGACACCTTCTGGCCCATATGATATTTATCAAATTGGTTTTGGTGCAAATTCAAAGCCAGAGCATCTTTGTATGGACTTAGGGTCCGATTGGACCATTACGGCTGGTTATCATAAGCTTTATGGGTCATGTCATCATGCACATGCATCGATGGAAGCATTAGAAAAAATCTTAAATGAATATCCAAATCTTCGAGGTGGAGATGAGATTCATTCTGTATTGATAGAAGTTTCAAAAATGGGGATGAACTTTAATAATGTAAATCCTGTAACAACTTTGGCTGCAAAATTTTCAATACCTCATGCAGTAGCTGCCACTATTGTTAACGGCGCCAAAGCAACAGAGAATTTTTTGCATGAAAGTATGTCTAATACTCTCATTGCCTCAAATAGAAATAAAGTATTGATGCAAGAAATGAAAGACGTACGTCCTTGGCCGTATGATCGTCCCGCAAAAGTTACTGTTGAGTTAAAAAATGGGGATAAGATTTCTGAGTTTTGTGAAGCAGCTTTGGGAAGTTCTTCTAGGCCATTAGAGCGTCATACTGTATTAGAAAAGATTGATCTTCTAGCTAAGGATTTTGCACCAAACTTAAGAAATTCAGTTGTGGCCTTAGGCGAGCAGTTAGAAAAAAATCCTAATGTACCTTTAAAAACAAATGAATGGATACATTCTTTCTTTGTTGAATAGGTTATACCTTGATAACAGTAGGTTTCATCGTTATAGCGGCTTGACCTAAAGTTGAATAGTTGATTTTGATTCGGAATTATTTTTCTTTACTCAAAACTTGAAGAACTTATTTGGTAGGACTACAGAGATTTAAACCTGAGGCCAGCAGATTAAAAGAAGTTGAGCCTCTTTAAAAATAAACAAATAGATACTTTGTAACTGAGTTTGAGCGGTGTGCGATTGGGTGTGAGATTTGTCTTATGTAGTTACCCACAAGTTCTTATAAAGCATTAAATTAAAAAAATAGTTTTTACAATGTTTGTAGCAATTCAGCGGGGATAAAATGCTAATGAGAAGGCATCCATCATTAAAATGGTAAGAAAAATAAGCTTACGTCATTTGCGTTCATTTTTAGCTGTTGCAAAAACTGGGTCATTTACCTTAGCCTCGGCTAGATTGTTTCAAACCCAATCTACGTTAACCGCAACTATTCAACAATTCGAGGAAGAGATTGGACTAAAGCTCTTTGAGCGTTCGACTAGAAGGGTGGAGTTGACTGAAGATGCTATCAATTTTCAACCAGTAGCTGAAAAAATTGTTCGTGATTTTGATAATGCACTGAATGACTTACAGGCGATTTCAAAAAGTCAGCAAGGCTTAATTCGGATTGCAGCGGCACCTTCTATGGCTGTACATATTCTATCTCCAGCCTTACTTACATTTCGGCAACAATATCCTGACGTTAACATTTCAATCCAAGATGCAGGTTCAGCAAAAATTGAGCGTGCAGTACTTGATGGTGAAGTTGATTTTGGATTAACCAGTCGGCTTCTTAACTATCCTGAATTAGATTACCGGCCCGTGCTTCATGATACCTTTGGGGTTGTAATGCCCCATGATCACGTCTTAGCTAAAATAAATCGGCCCTTAAAGTGGGCGGATCTGGCAAATCACCCATATATAGGTCTTACTTCAGATACAGGGATAGGCTCCTTGCTTGAAACTTATCCAGAAATTTCATTTGGGAAAAACGCAGATCCCCATGATCAAGCTTCAAGTACAACTTCTCTATATGCCATGCTAAGGTTGAGTGGGAAGATTTCCGTACTACCTTCTTTGGCAGCTAAAGCAGGTCCCATGCAGGAATTTTTATTTTCAGAGCTAACCGAGCCGGTGATTCAACGTGAAATATGCCTTATTACAAGACACCTTCGCTCATTTTCACCGAATACTCAACGAATTTTAGATGTTTTGATGGAAACCATTAAAAAGCTCGGTTAATCATTTCGCAATCTTGGATCACAACAATCTAAGCCACATAGAAACTCATAGAACGATTTCAATTTATTAAAAAAAACGAATAATAACTGGAATTAATTGATTTGTGCTGAATAAACAAAAATATTAGACTAAGACCACTGACACATAGTGAGTGTTTTAAGTATCAATATTTAAGGGCAAGAATGACAGATCAAATGAGAGTGGTTGCAATCCAGCAACATGGTGGTGTAGAGCAGATGAAGTTAGATCAATGGCCCAAACCAGAAGTCAAAGCAAATTTTGCGATTGTTGAGGTCAAAGCCTGCGGACTGAATTATATGGATGTATTTGTCCTTCATGGCATGCCAGATTTGCCGACTAAGATGCCCCGAATTCCAGGCGGCGATGTTGTTGGAATCGTCCGTGAGGTTGGTGAAGGGGTTTCTAATGATTGGGTCGGTAAACGAGTTGTCTTATTTCCAAAATTTGCTGAGGGTGGTGTGCTCGGTGAGCATGGTAATGGCGGCCTATGTGAATTTATCTGCGTCGATCAACGTCAACTCATTGAAATCCCAGATGGTGTAACTGACATTGAAGCGGCGGCTCTGCCAATTGCTTATGGCACTTCTCACCGCATGCTATTTACTCGCGGTCGTTTAAAGGCAGGTGAAAAAGTACTCATCCTTGGTGCAAGTGGTGGTGTTGGCGTGTCTTGCTTGCAGTTTGCAAAGATGGCAGGGTGTGAAGTTTATGCCTGTACAAGTAGTGAAGAAAAAAGTCAAAAATTAAAAGCGCTAGGTGCTGATCATGTGATTAATTATGCTGATGAGCCAGATTTCTCCAAAGCGGTGTGGATCGCAACAGGTAAAAAAGGTGTAGATGTTGCAATCAATTTTACAGGTGGCGATACATGGATACCCACTCAACGTAGTATGGCCGTAAATGGACGAATTCTTACTTGTGGGTCAACAATAGATCATCTGTGTACTGTTGACGTTCGTTTTTTATGGTTTAGGGAGATGGAAATCATTGGTTCCAGAGCTTATGTACCAGAGGATATTCGTGCATGCCTGCAATTTGTCGCTGATAAAAAAATACATCCAGTCATTGATCAAGTGTTTCCCCTAGCTCAGGCAGCAGATGGTTTACGTTTATTAGAAGATCGACGTGTTTTTGGCAAAGTGATTATTGAGATATGAGTTCATTAATACAAAATTTAGGTTGTATAGCTTCAGAATATCGAGATAAAACTTATCCGGTGATTATTGATGTAACTAACCCTGAAAAAAAGCGAGAAATTACTTATCAGGAATACCATGCTTCATGTGATGCTGTGGCAAAAGGATTATTAAATTTAGGGCTAAAAGAGGGTACTCGGATTGGTATTCTTTCAGGAAATCGTGCAGAATTTTTAGAAATTTTCTATGGATCAATGCGTGCTGGAATCGTGCCAGTTCTTTTAAATATTCTTCAAACACAAGACAACTTAGAGTGGATGGTAAAAAATTCTGATGTGCAACTGATATTCTGTGAGTCGGTTACACGGGATAAATGTCCTGCCAATATCAAACTGATTGAAATCGATGATATCGGACCAACTGGATATGAAGCTTTTAAAGACTATGGCGCATTTACAGCGATAACTCCAACGTATAGCCAAGAAGCTTTTCAGGCATACACTTCTGGATCCACTGGTCGCCCCAAAGGAGTTAGCCTATCTCATCGAGCACACGTTTTTGTAGCTGAAACGATTTCACGTGATCGCAACTTTTGTCCTGACGACCGTATGATTGTGGCAGCGCCTTTGTATCACAAACACGCCATGAATTCCATCAAGTGCGTACTTGTTGGTGGCTCTACAGTAATCTTAATGCGTAAATTTGACGCAAAAAAATATGTTGAGTACATTACAGAATATCAATCAACCGTAGTTTCAGGTGTGCCAACTATGTTTGCCATGATGATGCAGCAACAAGAATTGTTGGAGGGTAATGATTATAGTTTTGTTCGACTTGTTACTTTGGGCGGGGCGCCAGCATCAGATGTCCTGATAGATGAGGTTGCGATTAAGTTTCCAAAAGCTGAAATTGTCAAAATTTATGGCATCACTGAAGCAAGTTCTGCATTGTTTGGTTCAAATCATAAAAGTAATTTGATACGTCCAAGGCATTCAATTGGTTGGCCAATTGCTGATAACGAATTTAAGTTTGTTGGCGGGGAAAATGAGAATCAAGGTGTTTTGTATGTGAGAAGTCCTGGCATGATGAATGGGTATGTGAATAATTCTGATGAGACTCATAAAAAATTACAAGACGGTTGGTACAACACTGGAGATATTCTTCGAAAGGATGAAGCTGGTTGGTATTTCTTCGTGGGTCGCTCTGACGATATGTTTGTTTCTAGTGGACATAATATTTATCCATTAGAGGTTGAGTTGATGCTGGAGCGTCATCCTGAAATTGCTCAAGCTGTCGTTGTTCCTGTTCCTGATGAAATTAAGTATCGCTTACCAGTTGCCTTTGTTGTTCTTAATAAAGACTCCAAACTCACTGAAGAGGATATTAAAGCGCATGCGCTGAAAAGTGCTCCGCCATATCAATATCCACGTCGAGTATTTTTTGTTGACGCACTCCCCCTCAACACCATTGGTAAGATCGATCGCAAGACTTTAGAGGTTAGAGGGATTGATATGTATAACGCAGGTCAAGTAAACGTTTCAGAAACTACACCTACTAAAAAATAATGATGGAGCTTTCATGAGTATTGAGCAAGTTCAGGAAGTGATTGATAAAGGGCCCTATTTAAGTTGGTTAGGCCTAAAAGTATTGAGTATTGATAAAGAGACGATTGAAGTCCGTGCGACTTGGCGAGAAGAGTGGGTAGCTAATCTTAAATTAATGCAGACTCAAGGAGGGATATTAGCTGCCTTAATTGATTTTGCAGCAGATTTTGTATTGTTTGAAACGGTTGGAAAACCTGTTCCAACGATTGATTTACGGGTTGACTATCACCGTATGGCAAAGCCTGGAGATTTAATCGTGAAGGCAAAAGTAATTAAATTGGGAAAGCAGTTTTCCGTTTGTGAAGCTTATATCTATGATTTAGAAAATAAATTAATTGCCAGTGGCCGAGGAACCTATGTAATGCCTGTTCCTGAAGTTAATGCTAAGCCTTCTTAAACCAACACTATTGAAAAATGAAATGATTTAACGAACTCATGACTACTGAAAAATCCTCTAATACTCAACAAGAAACCTGGTATGAAATCGTATTGCGTGTTCTGAAGAGTAATGACGTATCTTTAATTACGTATGTTCCAGATAAAGTATTAGCCCCATTAATAAAAGCATTACATGCTGACCCATACTTTACGGTAATTGCCCCAGCTCGCGAAGAGGAGGCAATTGGCATTATTGCTGGAAGTTATATGGCTGGATTACGAGGTATTACTTTAATGCAAACAAGTGGGTTTGCTACTTTGGCCAATATTCTTGCTTCTTTAGCAGTTCCATTTCAGATCCCAGTGTTGATGATGATTTCAGAGCGAGGAACTTTAGGGGAGTTTCAGGTTGGTCAGGCAATTGTTTGTAGAACGATGCGGCCTGTTCTGAATACATTAGGAATTGAAAATTATGCAATTGAAAGACTTCATGATGTGGAATTTATTGTTGACAATATGATTAAGCAAGCTTTTGCTACACAGGCGCCAGCGGCAATGATTTTGTCACCTCTTTTAACTAAACGATCTGCGCAAAACTGAATATGACTAATTTAAATCTACTATCTAATTCACGCGAAAACGCTCTGGTCATGAATCGGTTTGATTTAACGAAGAGACTTGTTTCAAAATTGCATGCCAAAGAAGCTGTGATTGGTGGTATTGGTAATAATAATTTCGATCTTTGGGCGAATGGTCAACGACCTGAAAATTTCTATATGTTAGGTAGTATGGGCTTGACTATTCCAATTGCCTTTGGTGTTGCCTTAGCTCAACCTGAGCGCAGAGTCTTTGCTTTAGAGGGGGATGGTTCCCTTTTAATGCAGTTGGGAGCATTGGGAACCGTTGCAAGATCTGCCATCAAAAATCTCACCATGATTATTTTTGATAATGGTATGTATCAAATTACTGGAAAGCAAGCAACCTTGACTAATTCGTGCGTTGATTTAGTTAGTATTGCGCAAGGCTCTGGCATCACTAAAAGCTGTTGGGCAAAAGATGAGGCACAGTTTGAACAATTAATTGATGCAGCTTTGACTGAGGATGGACCGCATTTTATAGCAACCCGAATTGATGATAAAACCCCAATAGCTTCCACAGATCGTGATCCTGTGAAGATACGTTTAGGGTTTATGCAAGCCTTATCTTTAAACAAATAAGAGAAACTGATATGTCTAAACTTCTTATTAAAGGTCAATGGGTTGATGGTGAATCAGTACAAGTTTTAAAAGACAAATACAGTGAAAAAGAGTATGGTCAAATGGCCGTTGCATCAATTCATCAAGTCACAGAGGCCATTGATGGAGCTTTACAGGGTTTTGAATCTTCTCATTTAAGCCCCTATGATCGTTATCAGATCCTCATGCAAGCATCACGATTAACAAAAGAACGGATCAGTATTTTATCGGAGCTGATGAAAAATGAGGCTGGGTTTACCTTGCCAGATGCTGAAAATGAAGTACGACGTTGTGTGCAAACCCTTGAATTATCTGCTGAAGCTGCCAAACACCTCAATGGAGAATTAATTCCAATGGAGGTCGCTTCTGGAATGAAAAACCGTATGGGATACACATTAAGAATGCCACGTGGTGTGATTTGCGCAATCACGCCTTTTAATTCGCCACTCAATACCGTTGCGCATAAAGTAGGACCTGCATTGGCAGGTGGAAATGCAGTTGTTTTGAAGCCTTCAGAAATCACACCATTAACTTCCATAGAACTTTTCAAAATATTAATTGATGCAGGTTTACCACCTTCATTATTAGCTTTGGTGAATGGACCTGGAGAAACGATTGGACGGCAATTATTACTTGATCAAAGAATTGCTTATTATGCATTCACGGGAAGTACGCGGGTTGGACTTGAGATTCAAAAAGCGGCTGGGTTACGAGGACTCCAACTAGAGCTTGGCAGTATCGCTAGTACGATTGTTTGTCATGATGCAGATATTGATATGGCAATCCCTAAAATTATCAATGCAGGTTTTCGTAAAGCGGGACAGGTTTGTACGTCAGTGCAAAAATTATTGGTTGATCGCCGAATTTCAGCAACGTTTATTCCAAAATTGATTGCTGCAGCAAAATTAGCTAAAGCGGGAGATCCAGCTGATCCAGCAACTATGATTGGCCCTATGATAAGCCATGCTCATGCGATGAGAGCGATGTCATTTGTCAATGAAGCAATTGAGTCTGGCGCTCAATTACTCACAGGTGGGACCTGTGTTGGTAATGTGATGGAACCCACAATTCTGATTAATGTTAAAGATCAAATGCGCGTTTATTGTGAGGAAATATTTGCTCCTGTGATTAGTATTTTAGAGTTTGATCATATTGATGAAGCTGTCATGCGTGCTAATGATAGTCCGTTTGGCTTGGCTGTAGGCCTATTCACAAGTAACCTTTCTACTGCTTTTCAGACAGCTAAAAAGTTAAGTTTTGGCGGTATTCATATTAATGAAGCTTCTAGCGCCCGTGCAGATGTTATGCCATTTGGAGGTGTAAAAAATAGTGGTTTTGGCCGTGAAGGACCTGCCTATGCTACTCGTGAAATGACTGAAGAGCGTTTAATTACGATTGCATATTGATATACAGAAACTATGTAATGTACAAAATTAAAAAATCAAACATAAGCTCATGAACAAATTTTCCAATATTCCCCATCAATTACGTATCGCCGTTGATATCGGCGGAACATTTACAGATGGAGTTGCAACTTTGTCATCCAACGGTCTTATTTGGGTTGGAAAAACTCCAACAACACCAAGTGACCCTGGAGAAGCTGTTTCAAAGTTAATCCTAAATTTGCTAGAGCAAGTAGGCCAGTCATTAAACTCTGATGCGGCTCAATTATCTGAAATAGTTCACGGCACAACCTTAATTACTAATACATTAATAGAGCGCAAAGGAACTAAGACTGCACTAGTCACAACGACTGGAATGGGCGACATACTAGAAATTGGTCGAGAGTGGCGTTACGATATTTACGATTTAGATATTGAGTTACCTCAAGCTTTAGTAGATTCCAATTGTTATGTTGAAGTAAAGGAGCGCTTGAACTCACTGGGGCAAGTCATTGATCCTTTATCAGCAGTAGAAATAGAAAGAGTTTCAAAAGAATTAAAAAAGATGCAAGTAGACTCGATTGCAGTATCTTTTTTACATTCGTATATCAATGATGTTCATGAAAAACAGATTGGGCAATTCTTACAAAAGGCATTTCCGGGAATTGCAATCTCCTTGTCCTCTGAAGTAGCCTCCGAAATCAAGGAATATGAGCGCACTTCAACCGTTGTCGCTAGTGCTTATGTAAAACCCATCGTCGCATCTTATCTTGAAGAGCTTGAAGATCGAATTCAAAAAATACAAAAAGATGTACCTTTAAGAGTCATGGTTTCAAGTGGAGGTTTTACCTCAGCGAAAGCTGCTGCTCAGACACCTATTTTATTGTTAGAGTCTGGACCTGCGGCTGGAGTCCTTTCTGCACTAAATACTGCCCGTCAAAATGGCGTTCAACATGTATTGGCTTTCGATATGGGGGGAACAACGGCAAAAGCCTGTGTCGCAGTAGATGGACAAGCACCAATTGCACATTTTTTTGAATGTGCTCGTGTACAGCGATTTAAACGTGGCTCTGGTTTACCGATCCTAATTCCAAGTATAGAACTGATTGAAATTGGCGCAGGTGGTGGGTCGATTGCTTATGTCAACCGATTAGGTCTTTTAAATGTTGGTCCAGAGTCTTCTGGGTCCGTTCCAGGCCCAGTATGTTATGACCAGGGAGGAAAAAATACAACGGTGACTGATGCGGATTTAATCTTGGGTTATCTCAGTGCCGATAGTTTTTTAGGTGGTGAGATGAAATTAAATACTGACCAAGCAGAAGTTGAAATGACTCATTTGGCAGATCAATTAGAGGTCACTATGACCGATGCTGCTTGGGGTATTTACAATATGGTCAATGAAAATATGGCAAGTGCCGCCCGCATCCATATTGCGGAAAATGGCTACGACCCTAGAGATTTTGCCATGGTGGCAACTGGCGGCGCAGGCCCCGTGCATGCTGTTGAAGTAGCTAGAAATCTTCGTATACCAAGAGTATTGATTCCAATAGCTGCAGGCGCAGGTTCATGCCTAGGTATGTTAGCTGCACCAGCTCGTGCGGATCGCGCTTGGTCTAATCCTCAATTACTTGCCAATTGTGATTGGCCAATCATTGAGCAGACCTTAACAACCCTCAAAACTGATGCTGAGAAAGAATTAGAAATGGCCAATGCTGAAAACATTCATTGGCAAATTGGACTTGAAATGCGTTATTACGGTCAAGGTGCTGATATATCTATTGCGCTTGATTGGCAATCGTTAACTTCTGAAACGGGAAAACTCATTCTGAGTTTATTCGAAGATCAATATCAAAAACTATATGGTCGATTAGTACCCAATGCCAATCCTCAAATCATCACATGGCGATTGACAGGGAGTGAGAAAGTTGTGGGCCATCATTTTGAATGGGGAGACAATCGAACGCATGTTTCTAATCAAGAATTAAAAACGAGAAGTATTTATTTACCCCTTAAAAAAGCTTACGGGTTGGTAAATGTCTATAACCGTTATTCATTAAAAGCAGGACAAAGCATTCATGGACCGTTGATTTTAGAAGAGCGTGAATCTACGATTGTGGTACCTGTAGCCTCAGAGGTTACGATTCTTTCAGATTTAACAGTTTCGATTGTTATTAAGGAGTTTGAATAAATGAATCGATTAAATGAACTGAACTCCCATAAAGACGTCCAACATTCGCAACATTTAAGTTCGATTGAGCTCGAAATCTTATGGAAGAGATTAATTAGTGTTGTTGATGAGGCGTCAGCAGCCTTTGTACGAACTTGTTTTTCTACCTTGGTTCGAGATGGAAACGATTTTGCGATTGTATTGACTGATGTGGAAGGTCGCTCTTTAGCGCAATCGACGATGAGTTTGCCTGGATTTATTGGTTGTTTACCAGCCACAGTTCGGCACTTTTTAGATAAGTATCCACCAGAGACAATGGTTTCTGGAGATGTTTTTATAACGAATGACCCATGGAAGGGTTCTGGACATATTCATGATGTAACAACGGTAAGACCTATATTTCATCATGATAAGTTAGTTGCATTTGCTGCAGTTGTTTCACACCTTCCAGATATAGGTGGCAAATTACGAAGTAATAGTTCTCGGGAGATCTATGAAGAGGGGCTTCAGATTCCAATGATGAAGCTGCTTGATGCGGGAGAGCCAAATCAGGTTCTAATAGAAATGATTACTCAAAATATTCGCGTGCCTGATCAAGGTATGGGGGATATTTGGGCGCAAGTTTCCGCTTGTAAAATGATGTCCCAACGATTACAGGATTTATTACAGGTCGTTGATCTAAAAATTCTAGGCGCGGAATTACGAAAGCGCTCTGAAAAAGCAATGCGAGATGCAATTCGAAAAATACCAGATGGTATTTATCGTTCTACCGTTCAACATGATGGATTTGAAGAACCACTCATTATTCAATGCCAATTAGATGTTCAAGGCGACAGCATCCACATTGACTTTACTGGATCTAGCCCACAGATTGCACGTGCAGTAAATGTAGTTCCAATTTATACATTTGCTTACACGGTATACGGGTTAAAAGCTTTGTTGTGTGCAGATATTCCAAACAACGAAGGCTGCTTTATGCCGTTTACTTCTTCTGCGCCACTAGGATCATTATTTAATCCCACCTATCCTGCTGCATCTGGCGGTCGGAGTGCAATTGGGCATTTACTTCCAGCGGCTGTTTTTAAAGCTCTAGCTGAAGTATTGCCTGATAAAGTTTGGGCAGGCGGGTCTCCAAATTCTTCGATGACAATGTCTGGTGAGTGGCAAGGAAAGAGATTTGCAGTCGTCAATTTTTTAAATGCGGGCCAAGGCGCAACTGCTCGTAGAGCAGGTTTTTCAGCAATGTCATTTCCTGGTAATTTAGGAAATACTCCAGTTGAGGTAATGGAAAGTTCTGCACCAATTAGGGTCCTTCGCAGAGAAATACGTCGCAATAGTGGTGGTCGAGGAATACATAATGGAGGAGATGGAATTAGTTTTGAATTTGAACTACTGAAGGAAGCTAAAAGTGTTACGGCTTCGTTTTTAATGACTCAACTTAAATCTGTTCCATCTGGACTTGCTGGTGGAGGCGGTGGATTACAAGGGCGTTTAGTGATTAATGGTGTGGATGTTGATCCTACGGAACCAAGATCTTTACAACCTGGAGATTTAGTCTTAATGGAAACTGCGGGTGGAGGAGCTTACGGAGTTTGATGTAAATAGAAATGATATTGCACGGAGTAATTTTTAAAATAATTGAACGTTAAGGAAATTGAAAGATGAGCGATTTTATTCGGATTGATCAAAATGCAAGGCGCAGTAGAGCATTGATTCACAATGGCATTGTTTATATTTCAGGGCAAGTCCCTGATGACAGAAGCACAACTATTGAAGATCAAACCCGCCAAGTTTTAGAAAAAATTCATCTTTTGCTTGAGGAGGCGGGAACAAATAAGTCACGTTTAATCTCTGCTCAAATTTGGTTAAAGTCGATGGATGACTTTGCGGCAATGAATCGTGTTTGGGATGCTTGGGTGATACCGAATGAAACACCAACAAGGTGTTGTGGCAAGGTTGAACTTAATGACCCAAAATGTTTAATTGAAATAACAGCGATGGCAGCAATTTAGTTAAATTTAGATTGATAAATGGGAGAAATAAATGTTTAATTTGAAAAGGTTTATAAAGTTTCCAGGAATCGTTTTTAGTGTAGTTTTTAGTCACGTTTTTTTCATAAGTTCTAATGTGCTCGCACAAAGTGAATATCCATCAAAGCCTATTAAATTAATAGTACCTTATGCTACCGGAGGAGTATCCGATACGATAGGTAGAGTGCTTGCCCAAAGTTTAGGCAATGTTCTTAAGCAAGCTGTGATCGTCGAAAACAGAGGTGGTGCGGGTGGCACAATTGGTGCAGCTGTCGTTGCCAAAGCTGCTGCTGATGGATACACTCTTTTATTGACAAGTCCACCAATGATTTCTGTAGCTCCCGTATTGTTAAAAGATTTAACTTATCAGAATGAAGATGACTTTACGGCAATTGGGACAATTATTGTCACGCCGAATATATTGGTAGTTAATAATAATTTACCTGTAAAAACTTTTGAGGATTTGGTAGCTTATGGCAAAGGATCTGGAAAAAATAATTTAAGTTTTGCATCTGCCGGTCCTGGAAGTACAGGCCATTTATCTGGGCAAATTTTATTGAATGCCACTGGGTTAAATATGGTGCACGTACCCTATAAATCATCAGGACAGGCTTTTCCGGATGTGATTTCGGGACAAGTATCCATGGTATTTGATTCTTTACCATCTACAATTGGATTTATTCGAGGAGGATTCGTTCGACCATTACTCGTGATGTCTGAAAAAAGAACGCCCTCACTACCTGACGTGAAAACAGCGAAGGAAGCAGGATTTCCATCTGCAACTATGAATTTTTGGATGGGAATTGAAGGGCCAGCAAAACTACCTAAAGAAATTGTGTATAGACTAAATCTAGCTTTAAAAGAGGCTATGAATACTTCTGAAATGCGTAAACAAATTGAAACCCTTGGCGCCGAGATTTATTTGACATCCCCTGATGAATTTAAGGCTTTACGTCATGCCGATATTGAAAAGTATGGCAAATTAGTGAAAGAGATGGGCTTGAAGCCTTTATAAAGAATCATTGCAATATTTATAATTTTTATCAAGTAAATAAAAATTCTGTGTAACAGATGTCAATGAATGACCTTTTGAAGGATAGTTAAATTGGATAAACCAGGTAAGGGTGTTGGAGCACAATTATTAAGAAAAGAAGATACACGCCATCTTCATGGTAAGGGTCAATTTGTTTCTGATATTCAGATTCCGGGGATTGTTGAAGTTGCTTTTGTTCGAAGTTCGTACGCTCACGGAGTTATTAAGAGTATACAAATTCCCGAGGAGTTTAAAGATCAGGTTTTTCAGGCCAGTGACTTTCCAAATGTAAAACCAATTATTGCAGTACCTAAGGTTGAAGGTTTTAAATACTCTGAGCATCCTGCATTAGCTTCTGAGCGAGTTCGATTTGCAGGAGAGGCGATCGCAATGGCCATCGGTGCAAATCGGTCCATCGCTGAAGATATTGCAGATTCCGTCTTCGTGGACATTGAAGAATTGCCAGCTGTAGTTGATTTATTAGAGGCAACTCATACTGACTCACCCTTGATTCGTGAAGAGTGGGGCGACAATATTTATGTTTCTAAACATAATCAATATGGAGATATAGAGACTGCAAAGCAACAGGCAACTGTTACTGTTCAGAGAAGTTTTAAAATGAATCGACAATCTGCTGCCCCTTTAGAGGGGCGTGCAATTTTGGCTATATGGGATCATCGTTTAAATGAGTTAGTTGTCTACCTTGGATCTCAATCTCCGCACCAGACTCGTGTTGGGATGGCACAGGTTTTAGGGATTGACGAAAATCAATTGCACATAATTACACCTGATATGGGCGGTGCTTTTGGTGCTAAAAGAGTTTTGTATCCTGAGGAGTTAATGGTTGTTGCTCTAGCATTAAAGCTTAAAAAGCCTGTTCGGTGGATTGATGATAAGCGTGAACATTTAATGACTGCGATTCATTGTCGAGAGCATCATCATGCAGTGACCGCATACGCTGATTCTCAAGGAAAAATACTAGGGCTAGATGTTGATATACATGTTGATGCTGGCGCTTATTCACATTGGCCTAATGGCCCTTTTATGGAAACTGGCATGGCCTCTAGAAATATTCCAGGACCTTATGTCGTGCCAAACTATCGCGTAAAAACATACACAGTCGCTACCAATAAATCACCTATAGGCGCATATCGAGGGGTGGCAAGACCTGCAGCATGCTTTACGATTGAAAGAATTATTGATGAGATCGCTCATGCCGTTGGACGTGAACCTTATTTAGTTCGAATGGAAAATATGGTGCCAGTAGAAGCAATGCCATATCGCAACATTACCAACCTATTATTTGATAGTGGCAATTATGCAGAATCGGTGCGTCGAGCTGTAGACCTAATTGAATTTCATCAGATTCGATTACGTCAACAAAAAGGTGAATCTGACGGCCGATTAATTGGTGTCGGGTTTGCTTCTTTTACAGAGCAGACAGCGCATGGCTGCGGGGAATGGGTTTCTCGCGGAGTGCCTGTTATTCCAGGATATGAAACTGCATCCGCACGGATGATGACGGATGGCTCATTGATTATTTCAGTGGGAATTGTTTCACATGGACAAGGAATGGAAACCTCTCTTGCCCAGGTTGCTTGTGAAGAGCTAGGGATTGATCCAATCCATGTCAGTGTTCGTCATGGTGATACACAAACAAGTGCTTTTGGTATGGGAACATTTGCCTCAAGAAGCATGGTCATGGCTGGCGGGGCTGTTGCTAAAGCATGCCGACTTCTCAAAACCAAGATTGGAGTCATTGCAGCGCATTTACTTGGTTGTCAATTAGAGGATTTGCGTTTTGAAGATGATTTAATTCATGGCTCTACTAGTTCCATTGCTTTAAAAGAAGTTGCTCGAATTGCGCATTTAAGGCAGGATGCTCTTCCGAAAGGAATAGATCCTTTACTTGAGGTTTTGGTAACTTATGAACCTAATATTGATACTGGAGTATTTACCTATGCAACACAGGTAGCCGTTGTAGCCGTTGATATTAATACTGGAAAAGTAGATATTTTAGATTATGCAATTGTTGAAGACTGTGGCACAGTGGTGAATCCTTTAATTGTTGATGGACAAATTATTGGAGGGATTGCTCAAGGTATAGGAACGGCTCTCTATGAAGAGATTCCCTATAATGAAACTGGCCAACCCTTAGCAACTACTTTGGCAGATTATTTAATCCCAGGGGCAACAGAAATACCAGCGATAAAAATAGGCCATATGGTTACTCCATCACAGCACACCGAGTATGGCATGAAGGGTATGGGTGAAGGAGGTGCTATTGCGCCGCCAGCAGCGATTGCAAATGCTATACGAGATGCCCTTAAATCGATTGGCGCTGAATTGAATGAAACACCAATGACCCCTCCAAGAGTTTACGCCGCAATTGTAAAGGCGAGAGGAAAGTTGGCTAAACAGTCTGAGGTGATTGTATGAAATCAGGTAAGGTCAACTATCACAGCGTGCATAGCATAGATGAAGCTATCGCTTTGCATCAAACTCACGAAGGAAATGCAAAGTACATGGCGGGTGGTCAATCCTTAATGCCAATGATGTGTCTGCGATTAATATTTAGTGAAGAGGTCATTGACGTTTCCAAAATATCTGATTTAAAAAAATCCTTTTCTATGAAAGGTCGTTTCTTCATTGGGGCGGCTGTTACACATGCAATGATTGAGGATGGTAAGGTTGCGGATCCCACGAAGGGTTACCTTCAATATGTTGCGCAAGGTATTGCGTATCGTGGTATTCGAAATAAAGGGACTATTGGCGGTAGTATCGTCAATGCTGATCCAGCTGCAGATTGGCCGACAGCACTTCTTGCACTTGGTGCGACTGTAATTATTAAAAATCATGCCAATGAGATAGAAACCCCTATGGGTGAATTTCAGTGTGGATTGATGCAAACGAGTTTAAAAGAAACTGATTTGGTAAAAGGGGTTTTAGTACCTGAGCTTTCAAATGAAGCCAAGTGGTCTTATGTTAAGTTTTGTCATAAGGTTGGAGAGTTTGCACACTCTATTGCGGCGATTGTTATTGATCCAGAGTTAGGACTTTTCAATGCAGCCTTAGGAGCTGCAGGAGATAAGCCAGTTTTATTACCTCGACTATCTAAATATCTCATGTCTGCAAATATAAAAAATACTGATTTAGATAAAGAGTTGAATGGCTTATTAGAAAGTGACCTTCTTGAAAATACGTTTCATTTGTCATCGTCTTATGAATTTAATCTACATCGATCAATTATTAAAAAAGCAGTTATGGAGGCTTTAAAAAAATGAGTTCAATTTCACTTCAGGTCAATGATCAAAATCTTCAAACAGAAATTGATGATCGAATGACGCTAGCTGATCTTCTTCGTAATAACCTTAATCTTACAGGCACTCATTTAGCTTGTGAGTTAGGGGTATGTGGGGCCTGTACGGTTTTAGTCAATGGTGAGCCAATACGATCATGCATTACTTTAGCGACTTCAGTATCTGGCATGTCCGTGCAAACGATTGAAGGGTTTGAAGATGATGACAAGATGAAAGTGATTCGAGAGTGTTTTTCTGAAGCACATGGTTTGCAATGTGGTTTTTGTACACCAGGAATGCTCATCACTGTCAGAGATATGATTGTGCGTCAAAAATGTAATACAGAGAGCCAAATACGTAATGAGTTGTCTGGGAATTTATGCCGGTGCACAGGATATTCTGGAATTGTTAAAGCGACCCAGTTAGCTAATGCTCTACTTCAAACTGAGCCGCTTCCTAAAGTTAGTACTAGGTAAGTACGCGCACAAAATTTTCTCCTAAGCCGTATTGGTTGATGGGTAAGGCATTGCTTATTTAGTTGCTGTCTAAAAATGCTTGTATCTGCCATAATTCACAGATGGAAATCATCACTTTAGAGCCACTTAAAATACCCAAACGCTGGGATGCAAGCCTGCATTTAGAGTTTACTAAGGCTCCTCAATCGTCGAAAACTATCCTGTCCAGAAGAGATCATGTTGGCCCTTTACTTATTCAAAAATCCTTATATCCAGAGGGTGATGAAGTTTGTCATGCCGTGATTTTGCACCCGCCTGCTGGTGTAGCAGGCGGGGATCACCTGAAGATAGATATTGGAGTGCATCCTCATGCTAAGGCGGTTATAACAACTCCTGGAGCTACTAAATGGTATAAATCAAATGGCCTTTTGTCTTCTCAACAAACGAAGTTAAGTGTTGCCTCAGGAGGGTACCTTGATTTTTTGCCGCAAGAAAATATCTATTTCAACGCCTCAAATGCACATAATCTGATTCATATTCAGTTAGAGGAAGAGTCCTCAATGATTGGGTGGGATATTGCTCAGCTAGGAAGAACTGCGAGTGGCGAAATTTGGTCTGAAGCACATCTACGAAACGAACTGCAATTAAGTATCAACGACCGTTTTTATTGGGTTGATTCCAGTATTTTGGACTCTGATGATTTATCGATCAAATCCACACCTAAACTTGGACCTTATTCCGTTATGGGTACGATGTGGTTTTGTGGGAATCAGGTGAGCGAAGAATTGCTTGAACAGATTAGAGATTCCTTGTTGTGGTCTGAAAATCTCAAAGTTGGTGCAACGAGAATTAATTTACCTCAAAAAAATGGTCTAATAATCGTGCGTGCGATATCTTCAGAAGTAGAATATTTAAAAGATTGTTTTATTCATATGTGGTTAAAGTATCGTTTAGAAGTCTCGGGAATTCCACCCTTGCCACTTCGACTTTGGAAGACATGAAAAGGTAATAAGTTATGGAATTAACACCAAGAGAAAAAGATAAACTATTAATTTTTACTGCGGCCTTAGTTGCCGAGCGTCGAATGGCTAGGGGTTTAAAGCTTAATTACCCAGAGTCTATCGCCTTAATTTCTGCAGCCATCATGGAGGGTGCGCGCGATGGCAGAACCGTTGCTGAACTCATGACCTTTGGCACTACGATTTTGAAGTCATCTGATGTTTTAGAGGGGATTCCCGAGATGATTCCGGATATACAAATTGAGGCTACATTTCCAGATGGAACGAAATTAGTCACTGTTCATCAACCTATTCAATAAGGATTTAATATGAAAAAAGGGCTCCTTTTAATTGCTTTATTGGCTTCGAATCAGGCGTTTGCTCATCCAAATCATGACACTTCTTTTGTTAGTGCTTTGCTACACCCACTCACGGGGTGGGATCATTTATTGACCATGCTCATTATTGGTGTGATGGCTTATCAATTCCCCATGAAGAAAGGCGTGATATTGCCGACCATCTTTGTTAGTTCATTTGGACTCAGTGCGATTTTATCTTCAGGACTTGCCGTTGGTGATGGACAACTTCATCTTCTTAATCAAATGATATTAGTAGCCCTCATCGTTCTACCTTTGGTTCATGTTTTATTGACAAAATTATCATTTTCACTAGTTACTTTATTTGTTGGCGTGATTGGTGTTTTTCACGGTGTAACCCACGCAGTAGAGCTTGATGTTTCGTCATCCTCAGTCCTCTCGGGATTAATACTGAGTACAGTAGCAATTCATGCAATCGGATTCTTTATTGCCATGTTCGTATCCAAAAAACATGAATGGATCTTAAAAGCTTTTACGATCTGTTCGGGTATTTTTGCGGCGACCCTATTTGTTCAATCTATTTAAGGACGAAACATGACTCCTGGGGAAATTAGAACTTCTGGGCCGGATATTGAGATCAATGTTGGGCGTAAGACTGCAGAATTGGTTGTCTCCAATGTTGGTGATAGACCTATTCAGGTTGGCTCACACTATCATTTTTTTGAGGTAAATACCTCTTTAAGTTTTGATCGGGAAAGGAGTCGAGGATACCGTTTAAATATTGCTTCAGGAACAGCGGTACGTTTTGAACCAGGACAAAAAAAGACAATACAGCTTGTAGAGTTGGCTGGAGATAAAACCGTCTATGGTTTTAATGGTTTAGTCATGGGTAAATTGTGATTCTCAGTTACAGATGTATGGCAATCAATAACTAAAACTGACAAGGATTTTTTAATGGCAACGATATCTCGCAAGGCCTATGCAGAAATGTTTGGCCCAACAACAGGTGACCAAGTTCGATTGGCGGATACTGATCTATGGGTCGAAGTCGAGAAAGATTTCACAATCTATGGTGAAGAGGTTAAATTCGGTGGCGGTAAAGTCATCCGCGATGGTATGGGGCAAAGTCAACGACTAAGTGCGGACTGTGTCGACACAGTGATAACCAATGCACTCATTATTGATCACTGGGGTATTGTGAAAGCTGACATTGGGATTAAAAACGGCATGATTACCGGAATTGGTAAAGCAGGTAATCCAGACATACAGTCGGCTATCAATATTGTGATTGGTCCAGGTACAGAAGTGATTGCTGCTGAAGGTATGATTGTTACAGCGGGAGGCATTGATTCACATATTCACTTTATTTGCCCCCAACAAATTGATGAAGCCCTCATGAGCGGCGTAACAACGATGATTGGCGGAGGAACTGGTCCAGCGACAGGGACATTTGCAACCACTTGCACCCCTGGTCCTTGGCATATGTACAGCATGCTCAGCGCCGCAGAGGCATTTCCGATGAACCTGGGTTTTTTAGGAAAAGGTAATGCAAGTTTGCCTGAACCATTAAGAGAGCAGGTAAGAGCTGGAGCGATCGGTTTAAAACTGCACGAAGATTGGGGTACAACTCCTGCTGCAATTGATTGTTGTTTATCGGTTGCTGAAGAAATGGATATTCAGGTAGCGATTCATACAGACACCTTAAACGAGTCTGGTTTTGTAGAAGCGACGATTGATGCTTTTAAGAATCGAACGATCCATACCTTCCATACTGAAGGAGCGGGTGGTGGACATGCTCCTGACATTATTAGAGCAGCAGGGTTGCCTAATGTATTGCCATCCTCTACCAACCCGACAATGCCATACACGGTGAATACGATTGATGAGCATCTAGATATGTTGATGGTATGTCATCATTTAGACCCTTCAATCGCCGAAGATATTGCCTTTGCAGAAAGTCGGATACGACGTGAGACGATCGCTGCAGAAGACATCCTTCATGACTTAGGTGCATTCTCGATGATGAGTTCCGATAGTCAAGCGATGGGTAGAGTAGGGGAGGTCATTATTCGGACTTGGCAAACTGCCCACAAGATGAAAAATCAACGAGGAAGCTTAACTGGCGATCATCAAACCGATAACTTTAGAGTTAAAAGATATATTGCTAAATACACGATTAATCCGGCTATCACTCATGGGATTTCTCATATGGTTGGATCAGTTGAAAAAGGTAAGTTAGCCGATTTAGTTGTTTGGAGACCAGCATTTTTTGGGGTAAAGCCAAGTTTGATTATTAAAGGTGGCATGATTGCTGCCGCAGCGATGGGCGATCCTAATGCCTCGATTCCAACTCCCCAGCCGGTTCACTATCGACCGATGTTTGGCGCATTTGCTGGCGGCCTTAAGACTTCGATGACCTTTGTCTCTCAGGCAGCGATGCAAAATGAAAAAATTCAGTCTTTAGATTTGAAAAAACGACTTGAGCCAGTCAGTAACACAAGAAATATTAAGAAATCAGACATGGTTCATAACGATTGGCAACCCAATATTTCTGTCGACCCAGAAACGTATGAAGTTCTTGCAGATGGTTTGCAATTAGTCTGTGAGCCTGCTAAGGTGTTGCCCCTCGCACAACGATATTTTTTATTTTAAATATGCGCCAAATATCAAAAAATTTAGGTAATTCGAAAATTTCGAAATTTTTGTTAAAAAATGCGCTTGTATTAGAGCTGCCATTTTTACAGCGTAGTAAGAGTCGTCAAGTGGTAACTCTTCAGAATAATGAAGAAGTTCTGTTAGTGCTGCATCGAGGAAGTGTGATGCGGGACAATGATGTTTTAGTCGACGAGCAGGGTCAATTTATTCTTGTCAAAGCAGCTCCGGAGAAAGTAATGAGGGTGACTGCTCAAAACCCTTTTCAATTAATGCGTGCTGGCTATCACCTCGGTAATCGTCACATACCGATTGAAATTGGTGAAAACTATCTTCAGTTGGAGTTTGATCCAGTTTTATCGGACATGTTGAAAAAATTAGGTGTCGATGTGCAATTGGTTGACCAACCCTTTGAGCCCGAAAATGGGGCTTATGGCGGTGGACATAAGCATGGCCATGATGCAACTTTTGCTGAGGATTATGCTTTGGCCCAGTCTGCATATCATGCGCATGATCATCACTGTAATCACGATCATGAACACTAAGTTACATTTAAATCAAGTGGTATATGAACTCGTCTGAACTAGGAGCGCTTTTACACTTGGCGTCACCCACCTTACCGATTGGTGGGTTTAGTTATTCACAAGGATTAGAAGCAGCTGTTAGCCATGGATTTGTTTCTAATGCAGATGAGGCGCATCATTGGATTGATGAGCATCTGTTTTCAGTCATTACTCAATCTGAGGCGATTATTTGGCTGTATTTATATGAGGCATGGTTATTGCTTGATGAGGAAAAAATTACCTATTGGAATAATTGGTTTTGGGCGAGTAGAGAAACGAGTGAGTTTCGTCAGGAGACAGAGCAAATGGGGTGGTCCCTGCTCAAGTTGGTTAAAGAACATGCTTGGGGTAGTGACCAAGAAAAACTTTTGCTATATACGATTCAGCCAATAACATTGCCGTGTGCCCATGCCTTTATCTGTAGCTCTCAAAAAGTCCAAGCGATTAATGGCTTACATATCTATCTCTACTCGTGGCTCGAAAATCAAGTGATGGCGGCTGTGAAGTCAATTCCTTTAGGCCAAGTAGCGGGTCAGAAAATATTAGTCGCGATTGGTAAAAAGTTATCCTTACACTTAGAAGTTGTCATTGAACAGTCTAAGTCAGAAAAATTCGTATTAAATACGTTTGCACATCAGCTAAATATACTGTCGAGTCGTCATGAGCACCAGTATTCACGCTTATTCCGTTCTTAACCGAGAAAAAATTTATGCGTACAAAAAAACTTCCTCCTCTTCGAATTGGTGTTGGTGGTCCCGTAGGATCTGGTAAAACCACTTTATTGGAAATGCTGTGCAAAGAGATGGGTAAGAAATACGATATTGTGGCGATTACCAACGATATTTACACGAAGGAGGATCAGCGTTTATTAACCATCTCTGGCGCACTTCCAGCAGAACGAATTATGGGAGTCGAAACTGGTGGGTGTCCTCATACCGCGATTCGAGAGGATGCTTCTATTAATCTCGAAGCAGTAGATCGGATGCTTGAAAAATTTCCGCAGGCTGATATTGTTTTTATCGAATCAGGTGGAGATAATTTGGCGGCAACTTTTAGTCCTGAATTATCGGATTACACCATTTACGTCATTGATGTTGCAGGCGGTGAAAAAATTCCGCGCAAAGGTGGCCCAGGGATTACTAAATCAGATTTACTTGTAATTAATAAAATTGATCTTGCTGATTATGTTGGCGCCAACTTAGAGATTATGGAGTCCGACACCAAAAGAATGCGCATCGATAAACCTTACGTCATGACGAACTTAAAGAAACTAGAAGGTGTCTCGAAAATCATTCAGATGATTGAGAAAAACGGGCACTTAGAGCCTAATCAATCCTAATTTGATTACTGAGTTCAATTTCATCACAATTGTTGCCGGGTCCTTGACGGTCGATAACAATAAAATCCTGCAATTGATCAAGGCTAATTAATGGGTGGTGCCAAACCCCTTTTGCATAAGTGACTCCAGTAAATCCTTGAACGATAAATGCACGTAAGTGCTGAGTAATTTCAGTCTCTGTTTGACAAGTAGCGGGGGCTACGACAACTAAGTATTTGTTATTCAGATCTTTGGTAACAGGGATGAAAGATTGGCTTCCAAGTGGATGTCTTTCCATGACCCGTAATTCAAACGGCCTTGCAAAAGCCTGCCCTCTAAAAAGACTGATGATTGGTTTACCATTTTGGTCGCTCGTATCAACTGAGGACAGTGCGTGGAACCTTTCTGTACTACCTTGATTAATTGGAAAGTGCTCGGCACCTTCTAAGGCAAGTACTTCACCAAATGGCGCAAAATTTTCGCGCGTGAGTTCAGTAATAGGAAGGGTAATCATGCTTTCGTTCCCCAAATTCTTAATCTAGAAACCCCGCCATCAGGATAAATATTAAACCGTACATGCGTAATCGGACCTATAGAAGCAATTTCTGATGTGTAATAGTGCTGGTGATCCATCTGCAGCTTTTGCAAAGGAAGCAGCGTCGGCCAGAACATACTTTCCGTAATAGCGGATTGATCTGTTCCTGATGTAACAAGACTGGCTTGCAACGAGCATTGGTCTGGATAATTCCCTTTAAAGTGGCAGGTATCAACTTCAATTTTTTGCACAAGAACAGGATGAGCTAATTCGATCAGACACCAATCAAATCCGGGCTCTCTGCGTCTTCTAGTTTCCCAACCATCGCCCATATTCTTTCCTCTTTGAGGTTTGAGCAGATTCATGGATAAACCAAAATGTTCATTATTGGCAATAATCGTATGGGCGCCATTTTCTACAGCGGCAAAATTAAGTACTTCAGTAGTTGGAATCTTTGACCAATCGATCGCTGGTTTGCCATAAACGCGAAGGCGAGCGATGCCACCATCTGGGAATATCGTGATTTTTAAATGACTCACTTTCGCGGATGGTTCAATTTCAAAATAATGGTGTTGATTACCAAGTAAGGTTTTTGGAGATAAAACATCAAACCATGTTGAGTTAGCGTTTGGTGTTTGTTCTTCAAAGCAGGCCTGGATTGAAATTGCAGGAGCAAAATTACCTGTAAAAAAACTAGTATCAACATCAAACCCGTAAATACAGCCAGGTCTAAAAAGTTCAATGATGGCCCAGTCGGTACCGGCTGTACGTTTTCTTCTGGTTTCCCAACCATCCATCCATTTACCATTCAGATCATATTTACCCGGAATAAATACCGCAGGTTCGGGGTTCAGCATTCTTTCTAGAGGCGCAAAAAACTCATCGGAGCAACTGATTGCTTTAGCGCCAAGTTCTGCATCTGCAAGATTAATATGTTTGCGAGTAAACAAGGGTGCGGCAGGGTCAATGACAGGAATACTCATTCTCTAATCTCCTAATTGTTATTGGCTTTAAACCAAGCTTCTAGAGTGCGTCTTTCATCTTCGGTAATGCCAGTCGCGTTATTCATGGGCATTATTTTTGTTACAACTGTTTGTTGATAGATGAGCGCCATTTGCGATTGAATCGATTCGTCACTATCAAAGCGAATATTCTTATTCGCTACATTGGCATTATGGCAAGCGACACAACGCTGCTCAATAATGGCTTTTACTTGCGTAAAGTTTGGCGCAGACATTGGGATACTTGATGAAGCAGTAGGCCGTGATGGGGCAGTGATAAAAATCGCAATGATGAGTAAAAATGACCCCAAAATTAATGCTGGATAGTGCGGTTTATTTTTATGTCTCGAAACAAAGTAGAATCGGATCAGAGCACTTCCTAGCATCATCAGAATTAAGACTAGCCAATGGTGTGGAGAGTTGTAAACCACACTGTAGTGATTGGATATCATCGCAAAAAGCACAGGTAGTGTAAAAAAAGTATTGTGCACACTCCGTTGTTTACCCCGTTGACCATGAATTATTTCAGGGACTTCGCCTATTTTCATGGATTGGATCACCTTCTTCTGACCTGGAATAATCCAAAAAAATACATTGGCCACCATAATGGTTGCCATCATAGCCCCCGTCATTAAATAGGCGGCTCGACCAGAGAAAATTTGGCAGGCTAGGTAGGAAGCGAGTGCTATATAAATGAGAAGACAAATCGCAACTTTTTTATCTGCCTGATCACCTACCCCAAAGAAGCGACAGATTGCATCGTAGACAACCCAGCCAGCAACAAGGTAAGCAAGGGATGCAATGACGGCCATATTGCCTGACATGTCGAAAACATTTTTATCAACTAGCATTACGCTTGGGTTAAGAAGATAGGCAACCGCAAAGAGCAAAAAACCAGTTATCCAGGCGCTATAAGCTTCCCAATAAAACCAGTGCAAATGCTTAGGTAATTGCGGGGGGGCGTTAAAATATTTTTGTGGGTTGTAAAAACCACCGCCATGAACGGCCCAAAGCTCACCACTAACACCATCATCTTTTAATTTTTGCTCAGTTGGCGGAACAAGACTGTTATCTAGCCATACAAAGTAAAAAGAGGCTCCAATCCAAGCAATTCCGACAATCAGGTGTAACCAGCGTAAGAGTAGACTTAGCCAGTCAATTAAATAGGGTAAAAGATATTCCATTGTGCTTACTCCAGCATAAACAAACTTATTCTAATCATAAGTTATCTTTATCTTCTGCCACGGCGGAACTGCAGAAGCCAATGATCGCGCTCAAATTGAGATACCCGCTACGATACTTTTAATATTCTAAAGCTTTTTATGAACCACGGTAGGTTGAATAACTCCATGGTGTAACAACCAGTGGTACATGATAGTTCTCTTGAGTATTTGCTACCTGAAAGCGGATGACAACCTTATTTAAAAAAGCAGGCTGTTGTAAGTTAGGATTTGACTTTGCAAAATAGGCACCGATATCAAATTCAAGTTGATATTCACCCGTTTTCAACTGATCCCCATCCAAAAGAGGTTCATCACAGCGACCATCGCTATTGGTCAGTCGTGTCGCCAATAATTCTTGCTGGGCGCCAGATACACTAAATAGTTGGATAGAAATACCTTTTCCAGGTTTACCAATACTGGTATCTAATACATGCGTTGAGAGTTTACCCATAATTTTGTTACCGATAATAAGAGGTGAATAAGTATTACTAATCTAACAAACTAATGCGTAAGCATACCTGAATGAAAGTTTGCAGTATATTAATGTTTATGCCTATAAATTCATCTTATCCGCGCGACCTCATTGGTTATGGCGCGCATCCACCCCACCCACAATGGCCTGGACAGGCTCGTATTGCTGTGCAATTTGTACTCAATTACGAAGAGGGTGGTGAGAACTCTGTTTTGCATGGAGACGCTGGCTCAGAGCAATTTCTATCCGAGATTATTGGGGCTGTGGCTTACGATAGCCGTCATTTATCGATGGAATCTATTTATGAGTATGGTTCAAGGGCTGGTGTTTGGCGAATTTTGAATGAGTTTAAAAGACGTGACTTACCCATGACGATATTTGGTATAGGTATGGCACTTGAACGCCATCCCGAACTGACAAGGGCATTTGTTGAGTACGGTCATGAGATTGCTAGTCATGGTTGGCGTTGGATCCATTATCAAAATATGGATGAACAGACTGAGCGTGAACATATGCAACTTGCGACAGAAAGAATTACGCAATTAATTGGCTCCCCGCCCTTGGGTTGGTATACCGGGCGAGACTCCCCAAACACCCGGCGCTTATTACTTGAGCAGGGGGGCTATTTATATGACTCTGATTATTATGGGGATGATTTACCTTTTTGGACAAATGTAACAACAACCGATGGAAAAGACCACTCCCATATGATTGTGCCCTACACCTTAGATGCCAATGATATGCGGTTTGCAACACCTCAGGGATTTAACACTGGAGAACAGTTTTATCAATATCTTAAAGATAGCTTTGATGTTTTGTATGCGGAGGGCGATCCCGAAGGGATGAATCAACCTAAGATGTTATCGATTGGTATGCATTGTCGATTATTGGGTAGACCTGGACGATTTAAAGCCTTGCAGCGTATCTTGGATTACATTCAATCGCATTCGCATGTTTGGATTTGCCGACGAGTAGATATCGCAAAGCATTGGCATGACATTCACCCACCACAAGTTAATCATTTAAAGCCATGAACGCCACACCGTTATCGATAGAAAAAATTAATCAACTCAATCAAGATGAATTTGTTTCCATATTTTCAGGGATTTATGAACATAGTCCCTGGATTCCGCAGGAGGCATTCCGTGCGCGACCATTTCGTGATTTGGCACATTTAGCTTCAAGCATGCAGCAAACTGTCCTTTCTTCACCGTATGAGGCTCAATTACAACTCATTAGAGAACATCCAGAGTTAGCAGGTAAAGCCGCCATTAAAAAGCAGTTAACCGATGACTCTCTAAGGGAGCAGAGTGGTGCAGGACTCGACAATTGTTCCGAAGAAGAGTTCTTATTGTTAAATCAATTAAACCGCGACTATAACGCTAAATTTGGCTTCCCTTTTATATTGGCAGTCAAGGGCTACCAACGAGCAGGCATTATTCAGAATTTTTCACAAAGGTTGAACAATGACGTTTCTAAAGAGTTTCAGGATTGCATTCACCAAATTGGCCTCATCGCGCGATTTCGCCTGGAGAATTTAGTAACCTAATCCCAACTTGGTGCAAAATAACTAGTGAGAACCAATTAATTTAATTTAGACTTGAATCGACTATATTATTACCAACTTGAAAAGTATCATTTCTAGAAAGGCTGCGCAAAATGAAAAAAATGTTACAGAGAATATTAATCGCTGTTTTTACAATGACCGCGGTAACTAGTTTTGCTGACACACCGATTAAATTTCAACTAGATTGGCGTTTTGAGGGGCCGGCTGCTTTTTTCCTATGGCCTGTCGAGAAAGGTTACTTTAAACAGGCTGGATTAGATGTGACTGTTGATGCGGGTAATGGCTCTGGAAATGCTGTGAATCGTGTTGCATCTGGCGCCTATGATATGGGTTTTGCTGACTTTGCTGCCCTGATGGAGTTTTACGGAAACAATCCTGATGCCCCCAACAAGCCGGTTGCTTTAATGGTGGTTTATGGCAACACGCCAGCAGTAGTAATGGCATTAAAAAGTTCAGGAATTAAATCACCTGCCGATATGACGGGCAAAAAATTTGGTGCACCAGGCTTTGACGCTGGCAGAAGATCATTCCCTTTATTTCAGTCGGCCAACAAGGTTGGGGCAGTTAATTGGATTAGTATGGAGCCTGCGCTTAGAGAGACGATGTTAGCCAAAGGCGACTTAGATGCGATTACTGGATTTGGATTTACTTCAATCCTGAATTTAGAGGCTCGCGGCATTAAAGCAGATGACATCGTTTCTTTTCCATATGCACAGTATGGAGTTAAGTTATATGGGAACGTGATTATTGCATCTCCCAAATTGATTAAAGAGAATCCTGCTGCCGTCAAAGCTTTTTTAGAGGCATTTACTAAGGGTGCTAAAGAGGTTTTAGCTAATCCGGATGCTGCTATCGCTGCTGTTCAACGTAGGGATGGGATTATCAATGTTGAGCTAGAAAAACGTCGTTTGCGGATGGCAATCAAAGATGCGATTGTTACGCCAGATGCAAAAGCCGAAGGATTTGGAAATGCATCATTACCGCGCGTTGCTTTAATGGCATCACAGGTATCTGACGTGTTTAATACGAAGACGCGTGTCAATCCAGATGTTGTTTGGAATCCAGCCTTTTTACCATCTGCAGCATCACGAAATATTTTTCCAAAATGAGCGAATCTTTTATCCAGTTTAAAGATGTGTCACATACCTATGACAAAGGGGCCATCAATGGCCCTTTTGCTATAGAAGATATTAATTTAGAGGTAAAAAAAGGTGGTTTTGTTGCCATTGTTGGCCCCTCTGGTTGTGGTAAATCTACTTTCATGAAACTAACCACTGGCTTACAAGAGCCAACTCGTGGCCAGATCATGATCAATCAAAAGCCTGTGACTGGCCCATTAAGTATTAGTGGCATGGCTTTTCAGGCTCCCACATTGTTGCCGTGGCGTACGACATTAGAAAATGTGTTGTTACCTTTAGAAATCGTTGAGCCATTTCGCTCGCAAATGCGTTCTAAAAAAGAAGAGTTTAGAGATCGGGCGATTCGATTAATTGAAAGTGTAGGCCTCAAAGGTTATGAAGATAAGTTGCCTTATCAACTTTCTGGAGGAATGCAACAAAGAGCAAGTATTTGTCGGGCTTTGATTCATGAGCCAAAAATGTTACTTCTCGATGAGCCATTTGGGGCCTTAGATGCATTTACTCGTGAAGAGTTGTGGAATATTCTTCGTGATCTTCATGCGGCCCAAGGATTTAACGTTATCTTGGTAACACATGACTTGAGAGAAGCCACTTATCTTGCGGATGAAGTTTATGTAATGTCTAGAAGACCTGGAAAAATTGTTCACCGTCGAGAAATTGATTTGCCTAGACCAAGAGACCTTGAAGTTACTTATACAGAGGCGTTTACTGCGATTGTGCATGAGTTACGAACTCACATTGGAAAGGTGAGGGAAGCGTGATGCAAAAAAAATCGATATTAGAAAAATATGCTGCACTATGGTTGCTTTTGTTCACGATCGGCATATGGCAATTAATCTGTGTTGCGTTGAATGTCAGTGATTTTATTTTCCCAAGCCCCTATCAGATTGCTTTAAATTTAATTGAGTTTAAGGGTGAAATTCTACGTCATGCTTGGACCACTTTTTGGACAACCATGGTTGGTTTTGGAATTTCAATTGTTGTAGGGGTTTTGTTAGGATTTTTAATTGGCTCTTCGCGAATGGCTTACGATGCTTTTTATCCGTTGATGACTGCATTTAATGCCTTACCAAAAGCGGCTTTTGTACCGATTCTCGTTGTGTGGTTTGGTATTGGTGCAGGACCTGCAATTTTGACAGCATTTTTAATTAGCTTTTTTCCTATTATGGTCAATATTGCAACAGGCCTTTCTACCTTAGAGCCCGAACTCGAAGATGTTTTAAGAGTACTCGGAGCTAACCGTATTGATATTCTGAAGAAAGTAGGTGTTCCTAGATGTCTGCCTTACTTTTATGCGAGTTTAAAAGTAGCAATTACCTTAGCATTTGTGGGGACGACGGTATCAGAAATGAATGCATCAAATGAAGGTATCGGATATTTATTAGTCTCAGCCGGGTCTGCTATGCGTATGCCGCTCGCATTTGCTGGCTTAGTTGTCATTGGAGTCATGGCGATGTTGATGTATGAGTTTTTCGCTGTGGTGGAAAAAAGAACAACTGCGTGGGCGCATCGAGATAAAAAATAACCCCCCTTTTACAATGAAGCTTCATTGACCAATCAGTAACTTTAAGTTGCTTGATTGGTTGGAATAGATTATTCCTTAGGGGTACTATTCTGGCTGTGGTGGATTGGTACTGAAAATTGATATTCAATATCCCATGGGAAGAAAATCCATTGGTTTTGTTTGAACTCTCGAACATAGAGGTCCACTAGAGGTTTTCCAGCTGGCTTTGCATATAAAGTACAAAAGTATGCTTTTGGAAGTTTTGTGCGAATAAATTTTGCCGTTTTTCCGGTATCTACTAAATCATCGATTAGAAGAAATCCTGCACCGTCCCCATCAATCATTTTGATGACTTCTAAATCATTTTGTTGTTGATCAATTCCAGTAGAGGCGCTGCCATAGCTTGAAATACACACCGTATCAATCAGTTTAATGTCTAACTCTCTAGCGATGAGGGCACTAGGGATTAAACCACCTTTAGTAATTGCAATAATGCCCTTCCAAGAACCCATTGCATGTAACTGATTTGAGATAAATTTTGCATCTCGTTGTAATTCTGTCCACGAGATAATGACTTCATCTTTATAGGGGCGGTGGTTATCCATCGATAGGTGGCCTTTAAAATATAAATTTTGATGATGTTAGAACATTTTTCCTTTGCTAACTAGTTAATAAAATCGCCCACTTTAGAGATGTTTTATTTTCATATCTTAGTAAGATTTATTTAACTATAGTCGCATGTTAAGTTCTATTGTAACTCGCTAGACAAATGGAATTATGTGCACTGGAACAATCCTATTGAGATCGTGAAGAACGAAATGGAGCAGCTATATCGAAAACCTATCTTAAGACTCTGAAGGCTCTTTTTTATAGAGTATTTGATGAAGCAATTATTCGGGGTTATTTAACCGAAAGTAATCAACCTAAACTTTGGTAACATAAAGGCATTAAAAATGATAAAGGAGCTAGTCAGCATGAGTCACACATTAGAACAATTTGCTAGGCAGTGCCACGATTTTCTGAAGAATAGTCCTGGACCTGCTGGGCGTCAAAAAGTCGCTGAAGCGTTACAAGATGTTTTGATAGATCAGGCCTTTATTGCAAAGCATCTTGGTCCAACTACTGGCGAACGCGAAATGATTTATCAAGATCCTGAGTTGGGATTTTGTATTTTAGCTCATCATTATCTTGGCCCAAAAAGTTCTGATCCACATGATCATGCACATTCTTGGGCTATTTATGGACAGGTGCATGGCAGGACTGAAATGCGAGATTTTCAAAAAATCGAAGAGGCTACTGCTGACAAACCAGGTAAAGTGAAAGTTGTTCGATCTTACGCATTGACTCCCGGTGTTGCGCACCTTTACAACGAAGGTGACCTACATGCACCTGAGCGCAAAGACTCTACAAGTTTAATTCGCATTGAGGGGACAGACATGTCAAAGGTGAAGCGTTTGAAATACGAAGTGGTGTAAGAGTGGGGTGATGTCTCAAATAATAGGGATTTGTAATGGCGATTCAATCAGTTGATGCAAAAACTTTAAAACAATGGTTGCATGGAAAAACTGAAATTGCTTTGTTTGATGTGCGTGAACATGGTCAATATGGAGAGTCACATCTTTTCTTGGCAACCTCTGTGCCGTATAGTCGGCTTGAATATGATGTGGCTCGATTAGCTCCTCGTAAATCTGTAAGGATTGTGGTCTACGACGAAAATGGTGCTGGTGTTTCACTGAAGGCGGCCCAAGCCCTTATTCAGCAGGGCTATCAAGATATTTATTTATTGAGTGGTGGCACGCAAGGTTGGCAGGATGCTGGATTTAATTTATTTGCTGGAGTAAATCTGCCATCTAAAACTTTTGGGGAGTTAGTTGAGCATCAGTGTCATACGCCCAGAGTAAGCGCGCATGATTTAAAGAAAATGATGGTTGACCGAGAGGATTTCATCATTTTAGATGGCAGGCCTCAGAGTGAATTTAAAAAGATGAGCATTCCTGGGGCTCAATGTTGCCCGAACGGAGAGTTAGCCTACCGCATTAAAAGTCATGTTGTGAGTCAAGATACCAAAATCATTATTAATTGTGCAGGGAGAACTCGCAGCATCATTGGCGCGCAAACTTTGATTAATTTGGGGATTAAAAATCCAATCTTTGCCTTAGAGAATGGTACCCAAGGCTGGTATCTCAATGACTATGTTCTCGATCATGGGAAAGTTTCTCAATATGCAAAGCCTAGAGTCGATGATGAGATTTTACTAGCCTCTCAGTCTTTGGTGAGTAAGTTTGATATTCCTTTTATTTCAGATGAGCAGTTTTTACTCTGGAAAAATGATGAGGATCGATCTTTATATCTCTGTGATGTTAGGACTGCAGAGGAGTTTTCACTCAATGGGCTTCCTGGAGCACAAAACACCCCGGGTGGTCAATTAATTCAGGCTACGGATCAATTTGTTGGCGTTCGTAATGCTCGAATTGTTTTGTATGATTCTGATGGGGTGCGGGCAATAACCGTTGCTAGCTGGTTAAAGCAGATGGGGCATAATGTGGCAGTTTTACAAGAAGGTATAAAAAGTAAAGTTAGCTTACCTCGTATTCAGATTGATCATACACTTGGCTTAGCGACTCTTAAGACTAAAGACTTGTATCAAATCTATCAAAATGATTCTGTCACTATGCTAGATATTCGTGGCAGCATGCAATACCGTAAGAGCCATTTGCCAAATGCTCTTTGGGCCATTCGTCCTCGACTACATGAGATCATTCGAGGCGCTAAAGAAACAATCCTGATTATTTCAGATGATCCTGCGCTCACTTACGGGGCGCTTTTGGAACTTGACGGATTGGATCTAAATATACAGGTTTATGAATTAGAGGGTGCAGAGTTTCCAAAAGAGTTTGAAACTATTTCTACGCAAACCATACCGCCTGATATAGATTGCATTGATTTCTTATTTTTTGTTCATGATCGGCATGATGGCAACAAGGATGCGGCGCGCCGTTACCTTGAGTGGGAAACTGGCCTGATTGCGCAGTTAGATCAAGACGATATGAATCTGTATTCAATTCAATGAATCTTCAGAAATTATTTTATCAATTTGTTCTCTACAGCATTTTCAAAGCTTGCTTTTTTAGTTAATTTTCTGTTTTACTTATCAGTCTAATAGTTATTATGTTTCTATTTGATGGAACTCTAAAAGTATAATTTAAATCGTTTAGAGCGAATAAAGTATCCTAAATCTTTGATAAAAGGTCAGCTCAATCAAACAAAAACTAAATAATCTTTTTAATGAATATGCAGGCCGCCATTCACATCTATAGATGCTCCAGTTATATATGTTGACAGTGGTGACGCTAAAAAGAGACAAGCACCAGCGACATCTTCTGGACCTCCTAAGCGCCCTAGAGGAACTTGCGATTTAAATTGTTCACAGGTTGCATCGTCAAATATATGAAGATTGAGTGATGTCAAAATCAATCCTGGATTAATCGCATTTACACGAATACCGGAGGGGCCTAGCTCTCTAGCCATCGCTTTCATAAGGCCTAAAATACCACCTTTAGATGCCGCATAATGCGCACCTCCAAGTAATCCTCCACCACGTTGGGCCGCAATTGAAGCCATACAAATAATAGCTCCTTCGCGTGGTAGGTATGGTATACAAGCTTGCGACATATGAAGTGTCCCTCGCAAATTGACATCCAGCACTGCATCATAGGCCTCACGTGTGATTTGTGTAACACGTTGAGCTCCAACAACTCCTGCATTATTCAATAATATATCGATGGAACCCCACTTTTTATGGACTTGCTGGGCAACTTCTTTACAAGCCTCTTCAGAACGTACGTCCGCCTGAATACCTATCGCATTTGCGCCAAGAGTTTCTGCTGCAAAGTTAACCTTGGCTTGATCCAAATCTACAAGAGCTACTTTTGCACCGTTGGAAATAAAGAGTTGAGCAGCCGCAAAACCAATCCCTAATTTATTTCCAGCCCCAGTAATAATAGCCACTTTATCCTTCAATAACATTTTTCAATTCTCCTAAAATTATTTTAATTTTTGAACCTCTTTCAGACTAACAAACTCTTATTAGCGCGATGGAAGTATCTTTTCTGCACGATATCTCTCAAGGCTGGAAAGTAAGTCTTCTTGAGTATCGATAAATGGATCAAATCCAAAGCTACGCGCTTTAATCGTGGAAGATATATCATCCCACTCGCCCCGAAAGAAAAAATCAGCCCACTTCCAACTAACTATTTGATTAACGTGCGTCGAAATTAATCCGTTCTCCATCACAATTCGATCCCAAATAGCATCATTTTCAAGCATGTACTCTGATAATTTTGTTGGCACTACTTTACCGCAACTCATGCCAAACGCATCTGCTAATAATGGCCACACATTACACCATCGAAAATAATCGCCATTATGAATATTAAAGTCTTGATTAGCACAGTGACTAGAGATCGATGACCATAGCATTGCCGCATTCACGAGTGATACATCAGACACCATGGTCAAAGATTCATATGCGGCTAATGTTCCCGGGAAATCTAATGGTTTTCCTTGTGCATGCTGTATAGCTGCATATACCCCAACCGCAGCCATCATATTGTTAGGATTACCTACATTAAATCCATTGATAAAGTGAGGTCTGATTGTTGAATAGGTCCAGTTTCGATTTTTCTGAATACTAGTTAACCAGTCATATTGATCATAATAAAAATTAGGGCCTTCGTGCCTTGGGTCATTTTCTCTTGCTGGAGTTCGATAAGGCCCAAGATGACTTCCGTACCATTTCGTACCATGTACTAAACAAATATGCTTAAGTTTTTTTGCCGGATCCAATAAAGGATTTACGGCGTTATGAAGCATCGTTAGATTCGGCTTGACTTGCTCCTCCTGAGTACCCCTTACATCCAAGGCACTAAAAAATATATAGTCGACAGGGCCAATACGGTTAATTGCTTCATGGCTTGCGCTCTGATCAAGTAAGTCTGTTTCAACTCCAGTCACATTGGTTATTGGGGCAATTTCTCTTCTGGCAAGACCATATAATTTCCACTTAGTTTGTTGGCGAAGGTGTTTGAGCATATTATTTCCAATGATGCCATTTGCGCCAACGACAAGAGCTACACGAGAATCATTCTCGAGTTCAATTTTTTTCATTGTGGGACACTACCTTTGTGAAACGTCACTCTTCTGATCTTCATATCGGAAGAGTGACGATGTTTTATATTAGTCTAGTTGGATGCCAGCTTCTTTAATAATGCGACCTAAACGGACGGACTCGGACTTGACATAGGTATCCATCTCTGAAGAAGAACTTTGGAGTGGCTCAATTCCGGCCTCTACTAAAGTTTTTCTAGTTTCTGGATCGTTTATAGCGTATATATATGCCTCGCGAAGTTTATCTATAGTAGCGGTTGGGGTTCCCTTGGGCGCTGCCAATGCTATCCAAAACCATGCTTCAAATCCTGGATAAGTTGAAGCGAGTGTTGGTATACCGGGAAGTATGGAGATTGGCTGAGTTGAAGTTACTGCAAGTGCGCGGAGCTTACCCCCTGCGATTTGAGCTTTTGCTGGAGCATAATCCATGAACATCATACCAATGTTGCCACTTAGTAGATCTGGCAATGCGGGTCCCGAGCCTTTATAAGGAACATGAATTAAGCTAACTCCTGCACCTCGGACAAACATCTCAGCGGCAAGGTGAGAAGGCCCGCCATTCCCTGCGCTTCCGTAGCTGATGGTTCCGGTAGGGGCCTTTTGTACAGATGAAATAAACTCTGAAAGTGAGTTTTGCGGATGCACCTTGGGATTAACTAAGAGAAGATATGGGGAGCGGCCGGCTAGAGAGATTGATGTTAAATCACGTGGATCATAACTAAGTCTTTGGTATAGGTGGACATTCGTGGAAAAAGTTGATACGTCACCTAATAAAATACGATATCCATCAGGCTTTGCACGAGCAACATCAGATGCAGCAATAGCAGTTCCGCCACCAGCCTTATTTTCGACAACAATAGGCTGCCCTAATTTCTCACCCATTTTGGGTGCAATGGTTCGTGTGAAAATATCTGCACCCCCTCCTGGACCATATGGCACAACAATGGTTACAGGGCTTTGAGGAAAATTTGTCTGGGCTAAAGCTGAAAATGACGAACTAATTGTAAAAACTACCGCGGTTAAAAAGTGATGATGGATCCTCATGGTTTGTCTCCTTTTATAAGGTTGTTATTAATTTATTTATTAGATACTTAACCTAAATATTACATTACATTTTTTAGGGACTTCTATAGCCAATTCTTTTTATTCAATTTTAAATATTTTTTAACTTAACTGATATCAGTTCACCTTCAATTCAACAAACAAAAAAATATCTTCTTTGGCTCTAAATAATGGGTAAATGACCCCATAGAGCTTAAATGATTTCATTAAGAAACAAGGCTCACAAAATTTCTTTCGTAAGGCTTTGATTTATTTGGTCCGGCGGTCGAGATTCGAAATTGCAACCAACAGATTAAAAAGTTAGGCATCTTAAAAATCAAATATTAATCGATGGTTTGCGATTGGTTTTGAAGTTTGAAAAGTTTAAGCATTTCTTAAGGTAACACTTGTGAAAATGAAACGGTCATTAATGGCCATATTTTTATTGTGTTTACTGCATTGGTAAAGCACTAACTTCGGTAGCGATTTTTCCCCAACGAACCACCTCCGATGAAATGAAATCCGCTGCTTGTTTTGGTGTACCACCTAGCATTACGAAATCATTTTGTTCTAGCTTTTCGATAACATCGGGGGATTTTAGTGCGTGGTTTAAGGCTTGGTTCAATTTTTGAATAATTGCCGGAGGAGTTTTTGCTGGTGCAAAAAAGCCTTGCCAAATATCATCTTTCATTTCAGGTAATCCAAGTTCTATGACGGTAGGAGTATCAGGAAAATTAGGTACGCGTGCCTCGCTAGTAACCAACAATACTTGTAACTTACCTTGCTTCACAAACTGTCCAACACCGACTGGTGCTCCACAGTAAATAGGAACTTCGCCACCGACAAGTCCAGTGATTGCTGGTGAAATTCCTTTATATGGAATATGTGGAATATTTAATTTCCATAGACCATTAAAGATTCGCTCACATGCAACATGGGGTTGTGTTCCGGCACCGGCAGAAGCAAAAGATAATTTTTGCTTGGCCGCAATTTCTTTGAGTTGATTAAAATTTTTCACACCCAATGCTTGATTCACCACAATAACCATTGGTTGGGTAGCACCAATCAAAATTGGTGTGAAATCCTTTTCCGGGTGATAGGTTGCCGTTGCTGCATTTAACGCCGGATTAACAACAATGGCGGATGACCCAGCCAAGATTGTATATCCATCGGGGGCGGAACTCGCCACAAACTGTGTGCCAATTTGCGCACCAGCTCCAGGCTTATTTTCTACCAAAACGGATTGATTGAGAATCGTACTCAATTTTTGGGATAACACCCTAGCTGCTGTATCACCCGCACCACCTGCCGCAAAAGGAACAATGATTCGAATTGGTTTATTAGGGTAAGGAGCATTCGATTGGGAAAAGGAACTACTAGAAAACAACAGAAAAATACATAAAAATCCATTTAAAAATTTGCTCATTTTGCAATCTTTCAAAGTAAATCTTAGTTATAAAAATTTTATTTACCTGCTTTGTCTCGAGAATTAGTCTAATCGAAATAAACGTAAAAAGTGCCATTGATAGGGTATCCCCCAATAAATCGGATACTGTTTTTTCTTGAGCATGGCATCATAATAGAAAAAATTTATAAATAAAAAGGAGACAACTCATGAGTAAAACTATTTTGACCTGTGCTATTACTGGAAGCTTGACAAGACCAGATATGACGCCTTACCTACCGATTACCCCAGCACAAATTGCGGAGTCTGCATTAAGAGCCGCGGATGCTGGTGCTGCAGTTGCGCATCTGCATGTACGCAATCCTGAAAATGGAACACCATCCATGGAACTGGACCACTATGCAGAAGTACTGCATTTAATTAAGGCTCGTAATAGAGAGCTTGTGATTAATTTAACTACTGGTGTTGGTGCTCGCTTTATTCCCTCAGTGGATGATCCGAAAGTATTCGCGCCAGGCACGAGCTTATGCCATCCCCTTAGAAGGGTTGAACATATTACAGCCTTAAAACCAGACATTTGTTCCTTGGATTTAAACACCATGAATACAGTGAATGAAATCGCAGTGAACACGCCCGCTTCAGTTCGTGTCATGGCAAAAGTGATTCGCGATGCAGGCGTGATGCCTGAGCTAGAAATCTTTGATACAGGCGATTTAAATCTAGCTAAAGACTTAATGAAAGAAGGTACGCTTGAAGGCCCTGGCCTATTTACCTTTGTATTGGGTGTGAAATACGCCCTTAACTCAAACCCGCAAACACTCATGTATATGCGCAATGAATTACCGCATGGTGCTAAATGGGCTGCATTTGGTATCAGTCGCGCTGCCTTTCCCATCGTTGCCCAATCTTTACTGTTAGGTGGTGGTGTACGCGTAGGGCTTGAAGATAATATTTATATGTCCAAAGGTGTTTTATGTGAAAGTAATGCGCAACAAGTAGAACGTGCCAAACGGATTGTGGAAGATTTAGGTGGAGAATTGGCAACCTCAAATGATGCGAGAGAAATACTTAAACTGAAACCTACCAATTAAAAACTAATTGCAATACAACCTACTTCCATTCGGGTTTGAGATCTGGAATGGAAGTAGCCGGATTTTACAGTCTTTATCAGCAATACACTTTACTCTTGTGAGCACATCCCAATGACTTTGAGAGCAAAAGGATTCTTGAAAGTATTTATGTTTCTAAATTCCATATCAAATTTAGAGAAAGCACTAGGGAAGACACCTATCAATCTAACAAAATAAATGACAAACTTAAGGTAAGATTTAGATGATTGAATAGATTAATTGGCCCAATATTATGTTTAAAAAAATACTATTAAAAAGTATTCCTGTAATGATGGCATTACATATTTCTTTTGGATATTCACAACAAGAATATCCTCAAAAACCTATCAGTCTTATCCATGGCTTTGGCGTTGGCGGTAACATAGATATAGTTGCTCGAATAGTAGCAGCACCACTCGCAGAAAAATTAGGACAACCAATTAACGTTGAATCTAAAAGTGGGGCTGGAGGTATTATTGCGGATGCATTTGTTGCAAAAGCCAAGCCGGATGGTTATACATTACTGATGATGCATGGTGGACATGCCGTATCTGCCGCAACTTATAAGTCATTGCCATACAAGCCATTAGAAGACTTTACGCCAATTTCTATGTTGATACAGTTTCCATTTGTGCTGACTGTAAGAGCCGATAGTCCCTTTAACTCCTTATCAGATATTATCGCTGCCGCAAAAGCCAAACCCGAAAGTATTTCTTACAGCAATTTAGGTCCAGGAAGCACACCTCATCTAATTGGTGAGCTAATCCAAGCTTCCGCAAAAGTAAAAATGGTATCAATTCCATACAGAGGCGGTAGCACACCTTTAGTAGATTTAGTTGGGGGGCAATTTGATGTCATGATAGATTCGCTTACAGTTAGCTTACCGGCTATTAAGTCTGGAAAGATCCGTGCCATAGCAGTAACTAGTCCAACTGTCTGGCCATCACTTCCAAATACTCCACCTATAGCTAGTACATTGCCAGGTTTTGATGTGCGCTCGTGGCATGCTGTTGGCGCGCCAAAGGGACTGCCTCGCACCATTCTTGAAAAATTAGTTCGAGAAATTCATGCTGTATTAGAAATGCCAAGTGTCAGAGAAAAACTAGAATCTACGGGAGCTATGGTTAGGCCCTCATCACCAGAGACTTTAAGTAGCGAAATACATGACCAAATCCTTAAATGGAAAACTATTGTGAATGAAGCCAAAATACCTCAACTTTAAAACTTATGCTCTTTGAATCCAGAACTTACACCTTTCGTCCTGGAACATTAAAAAAATTCTGGGAAGCTCAACTCACTCGCGGCCTTGACCATGCTAGTAGGCCAATTATGGCTCGGGTTATAGGATATTTTTCCACAATGAGTGGTGATCAGGACCAGGTGACCCACTTGTGGAGATTTGATGATTTTGATGATTGGCGAGACCGATTGTTCTTTAAACACCCCAAAGCCGATCCTTATTACAAGGTTGTCAGACCGCTAATGTTGCGTCAGGAAAATAGTTTTTTAATGCCAGCTCCTATCGATGAACTCAATCCACTTTGGGGGAAGGGGATGGATTGGTTACCTGGAAATACACCTATTGGAGATATTATTTCTAACCCACAAATTATCATCGAGGAAATTAAGTTTCAATTGGTTCCAGGAGCCTTGGATTTATTCTGGCAGTCCCTTAATAATCAATCTTTAATTAGCAACGCACATTTTATTAAAGGGGTATTTGGATGTTTTTCAACATTGGTTGGTCAACAACATGAAGTTGTTATTTATCGGTGGCATAAAAGTTTGGAAGAGGTAGAAATGTATGACAATGAATTAACCCAGCAGGGCTTATGGAGCTTATTTCTTGAAGAAACAAGCTCAGTTATATTAAAAAATCAAAAAAGACTACTTAGACCATCTCCTTTAGTACTCTTGTCCCCATTATTTAATAAACTAGACTAAATAATGTTGAATGGTGTTTTTGTCCTCTAGAAGAATCTTTGAGAATTTGTAGTTATTAGATTTCACCTTTTATTGCATCAGCAATTTTTTCAGCAAGGATGATCCAATGATAAGATATGAATAGTCTCTTTAACCGAGGTATTAAATCAACATCAGTTCAATACGTAGGGACTCTAGCGTATTTATAAAAAAGCATAACAAGGACGTACGTATGAAAAAATACTCATTTTTCTTCGCGCTTTTTATTTTCCCCCATTTAAGTTGGGGGCAAAGTTTTCCTAATCGCCCCGTGACTGTAGTTGTTCCTCATGCTGTAGCGGGTACAAACGATATTGTTGGCCGTATTCTTGCACCCTCTTTTGGCGAAGTTTTATCTGGCTCTGTATTGATAGAAAATCGACCTGGCGCTGCGGGCAATATTGGAACTCAATCTGTAGCTAGGGCTCCTAAAGACGGCTATACTCTGCTGCTCACCATCAATAGTAGTCAAGCCATTAACCCCTCTCTTTATAAAAGTCCAGGCTTTGATCCACAAGCTGATTTCACCTTTCTGTCATACATTGGCGCTACTCCTTATGTTTTAGTAACACAACCAAACTCTATGTATAAAACGTTAGCAGACGTTGTGAATGACGCAAAAAAGAAACCTGGTGAAATTGCTTATGGTTCGGGTGGTAGCGGGACATTGAACCACTTACTTGGTGTGATGTTGGGTGTCAGTGCAAATATTAATTTATTACATATACCTTATAAGGGAGCATCACCGGCGATTAATGATGTGCTAGGCGGTCAAATTCCACTTGCCTTTGCTAGTTTGCCATCTGTCCTTGGCTTTATCAAAGCAGGTAAATTACACCCTATTGCAATCAGTTCTGCAAAAAGATCCTCAAGCGCTCCTGATATCCCAACAATGGCAGAGACCTATCCAGATTGTATTGGCGAAGTGTGGGTCGGACTATTCTCGCCAGCAGGAGTAAGTCCTGAGACTACTAAAAAAATTCAAGATGCCATGGCTAAGACTATGCAAAAAAACGATGTCAGAGAAAAGTTGATCGGTCAAGGATTAGACTTAAGCCCTATCCCAAACAACAAGCTCTCAGACTACCTCAAAGAAGAGTTAAGTCGTTGGGCCAAAATTGTAAAAACATCAGGTGCTACCGTCGATTAAAAAATTATTTACGTATTAATTAAACACCTCAAGTCATTGAAGTATTTAAAAATATCGGTGTTAATCCAACGCTTGTGAACTTAAGTTCATCAGTAGCCCTACAATTTTCATAAGATTTCTCCTTTGATAATTTAAGACCGCTTTCGAGGTTTCGCTCTTACGAGCTCATTAGTTAGATACGCCTTACGGCGTTTTAGATAGGTGATTCAGGTTTATTGAAGAAGTCGTCAGACTTGGAAGAAAAATAAAGATTATTGGGTTTGAAATCTACATGGGATTGGAAAAGTGTAAAGTATGTGCTCGGTACAAAGTGTAAACCATGTGTCCGGTACAAAGTGTAAACCATGTGTCCGGTACAGACCTAATAAATTTGGTAGGACGGGCGAGATTCGAACTCGCGACCAACGGATTAAAAGTAATCATGCCTTTTGAAAATTAAACACAAATCAATGGCCTGTAAGACTATTTAAGTAGTGTGCGATTGAATGTGCGATTGGTTTGTATCAAGCGAATACTAGCTTAAGAAGTTAACTGCCGCTGTTTGATCAGTTTAGCAGCAGTAATGCGGACAATCTTGCTGTCAACTGTGGTCATAATTGCAGCACTAGTTTGGATTGCTAAGTCTATGGCTGCTTGTCCAGCATGCTGCATCGCATAGTAGGATCCTGAAATATCAGGATCAGTAGAGTTACGAATGTCATTGATAGGTATAGTCATCATTAACCTTAATTAATTTGAACTGGCGGCGTTTTATCCTCCCCATATCATGCATATTGAAAATCAATTTCACTGAATGAATTAAGCGCTTTAATCTAGTAAGCTTTACAAATTCAAGACAATGCAGAATATTTTTAAGTAAAAAGGGTATTTGGATAATACGGATTTAAATATTTAGTTCAAATGATTGACAGAGTTTTAAGTAAGTAATAACATTGTAATAACAGGAGGGTTTATGCAAATTAACATAAGAGAAATTGGCAATAGTAAGGGAGTGCTTATACCTAAACCTATGCTTGCTCAGGTTGGGTTAGATGATCAATCAGTTGCTGATGTGTCCATTGAAAATGGAGCAATTATCTTAAGAAAGCCCTCTAAATCTGTTCGGACTGGATGGAGCGAGGCTGCAAAAGCAGTGAGCTTGGTGGATGGGGATATGCTTGTGTTGGGAGAATTTGCTAACACTGAAGATAAGGATTTAGTTTGGTGAAAAGAGGAGATATTTGGTTAGTAAACCTTGATCCGACAATTGGCAGTGAAATCAAAAAAGCACGCCCATGTGTTATAGCTTCTCCTATAGACTTAAATGAGCACCTTAGAACAGTAATTGTTGCCCCTATGACATCTAAAGGGTTTTCAGCGCCGTTTCGGATACCCTTGACTCATGCTGGGAAAAAAGGTTTGATTCTTTTAGATCAGATACGAACAGTTGATAAAGTAAGATTAACCAAAAAGATGGGAACTGTTTCACCAAAAACTTTAAGTGCTATGTTGAATATACTTCAAGAATTATTTGCCGAGTAAAACTTTAAATTTTCTTAAATAAACAAATTGGTAATTTGAAATTCTTTATGGCCTAAGACATACTTTAAAGTATGAAGGATGGGAAGAGCCAATAATCAGGATGTGATCGAAAAAGTGTAAAGTATGTGCTCGGTACATACCGATGTTATTTGGTAGGACGGCCGAGATTCGAACTCGCGACCAACGGATTAAAAGAAGTTGCGCCGTTTGAAAATTGTATATAAATCAATATTTCGTAAGGTTTTTTTAGCGGCGTGCGATTGATTTTTATTTGGAAAGGGTACAGGCGTTACTTTAAGTAACGCTTGTATTCAAGTTAGAGTAAAGGCATCTCCTTAAGTTTTAATTCCTTTAGGCATATTTTTCTCCTTTTAGAGATAGATTATCAAAAATTTCTCTCCTTGGGAGTGGTACTAAAAATGAGGTCATTTCAAATTTCTCTAAAATTTTAATATCTATTAAGATAAGTGATAAAGTTTTGGTGAAGTTAAATCATAAAAAATGGAGTACGCATGAATTATCAAGGCCCTATTATTGATACCCATCATCATCTATGGTTACGTCAATTTATTAGTTGGTTACAAGATCCTGCACCGCCTCATATGGCTGGTGATTTGTTTGGAATTCGAAGAGATTATACTGTTCAAGAGTGGATTCAGGATGTAAGTCCGCATGGAGTGGTTAAATCAGTGCATGTCACAGCCAATTGGGGAATTGAGAAAAGTCTTTTAGAAACGCAGTGGTTACAGTCCGTGAGTGATCAAAACGGTTACCCAAACGCCATTGTATTTCAAGCAGATATGACGGATCCTCAATTGGAATCGAAAATAAAAGAGCATCTGCAATATCCCAATGTTCGAGGTGTGCGTCATCAAATACACTGGGATTCTACCGCGCCATATCGAAAGAATGTGAGTCGGCCAGATCTTTGTAATACTTCAGAATTTAGGCGTGGTTTTGATATTCTTGCGCAAGAAAATTTACATTTTGAGTTACAGATTTTTGCACCTCAGGCTGATCATGCAATTGAATTGGTTAGAGACTATCCCAATGTGCAGTTTATTTTGCTGCACTCTGGCATGCTCTATGACCGATCACTTTTTGGAATTGAGTCTTGGAGAGTTGCCTTGGCTAAGTTGGCATCATTTCCAAATGTGCATATTAAAATATCAGGTTTAGGTATGTTTTCATCGGGGATTACTTATCCACAAATTCGACAAGTCATTAGAGATAGTATTCAAATTTTTGGTGTGGGTCGAACAATTTTTGGAAGTAATTTCCCGTTAGAAAAATTACATATGAGTTACACAGATTTTATAGGTCTGTACTTGAGAGTTTTATCAGAGTATTCATTAGAGGAGCAGCAAAAGATACTTCATGATAATGCAGCTCATTTTTATCGTATTTGAACGACGATTGGGATAAATTAAACGCACTACGTGCCATTGATAGGCGTTGCCATAATTAACCTTGAAAAACTTGTTCCAATTTAAGCGTGAACACTGATTTTTAAACCGAGTGCATTTATTATTTTTGATATGGTATCAAATCTTGGTTGAGAACCCTCTGATAAAGCTTTATAAAGACTTTCACGACCTAAACCGGATTCTTTAGCAACTGTCGCCATACCTTTGGCTTTCGCTATGTGACCAAGAGCGCGAATGAGCTCAGCATTGTCACCATCTTCTAAAACTTGTGACAAGTACTCAGCCATTGCCTCTTCATTATCTAGGAGGCGTGTAATATCAAATGCTTTTAGTTTTTGTGTTTTGTTCATGATTTAAAACTCCTTGGCTAACTGAATCGCTTTTTTAATATCTGATTGTTGAGAACTTTTTATTCCTCCAACCAATAAAATAACGATAACTCTTTCACGCACGGTAAAGTAAATCCTATAACCAGATCCAACATCAACTCTCATCTCTGAAATGCCACTACCTAAAGTCTTAGCATCACCTAAATTGCCATTTTCTGCTCTTTCAATACGTCTTGCGATAGCGATTTTGGCTCTAAGATCTTTAACGGATTCATGCCACTTTTCAAACAGCTCAGTTTGTTGAATAAAATAGGACATACATTTATTGTATCTACTTGGATACAAGAGTCAAGCATCTTTTTTAAACCGCCCGCTTGACAGGGGATAGTAAATTAGTAAAACATGTAGTTATAAATGAAAAAATGCTTCAAAAGCAATTCGCATTTGAAGCACCGGTATCATTACTGTTATTTGGTAGGACGGGCGAGATTCGAACTCGCGACCAACGGATTAAAAGTAATCATGCCTCTTGAAAATTAAATATAAATCAATGGCTTGAAAGGCTATTTAAGTAGTGTGCGATTGAGTGTGCGATTGGTTTGTATCAAGCGAATACTAGCTTAAGAAGTTAACTGCCGCTGTTTGATCAGCCGGCAGCAGTAATGCGGACAATCTTGCCGTCAACTGTGGTCACAATTGCAGTATTAGTTTGGATTGCCAAGTCTATGGCTGCTTGTCCAGCACGTTACATAGGATAATAAGATCCAGCAATATCAGGATCTGAAGAGTTACGAATGTCATTGAAAGGTAAAGTCATCATTAACCTTGATTAATTTGTACTCATTTAAGAGTGAACACTCATTTTTAAACCGAGTGCATTTATTACTTTTGATATGGTATCAAATCTTGGCTGAGAACCCTCTGATAAAGCTTTATAAAGACTTTCACGACCTAAATCGGATTCTCTAGCAACTGTCGCCATACCTTTGGCTTTCGCTATGTGACCAAGAGCGCGAATGAGCTCAGCATTGTCACCATCTTCTAAAACTTGTGACAAGTACTCAGCCATTGCCTCTTCATTATCTAGGAGGCGTGT
>CANFOL010000005.1 GCA_947448695.1 Burkholderiaceae bacterium | reverse complement strand
TTGGATAGCAGTACAGGGTAATTCTTTTTATTGGCTGTAAGCCTGACTTGATAGCAAGTTAATACATCTGGTTGATCTAAAAAATAAGTAATTTTTCTAAAACCCTCAGCCTCACATTGAGTAAAAAAGTTACCCTCTGAAACATAAAGACCCATTAAGCTAGAGTTTTGATCGGGGCGAATGACGCAAACAATCTCCAGGAGAAAATTATCTGGCAGATCATGAAGAACTAACTCTTTTGAAGATAATTCAAAAGTTTTAAAAAGTTCGCCATTTATTTTTAAGGAAATCAGCTCTAAATCTTCTCCTTTGAGCACTAATGATCCTGGAAGCTCCCTTTTAACCCCTATTTTTGAGGAAACAATAGTTTTAATAGGGTTTAGTTGGAAATCAAACTCCACCTTCGAAAAAGAAAAATTAGGGGGTTTGTATTGATTTCTGAAGAAAGTATTCATATTTTCTGGTCTATTCATCGGTTTATTGTATTGCTTCTATAGGATCTAAGTATTGAAGATCAATCGACTTTATTACAAATAAGTGAACCAATAGTTAAAAACTATCAATAAATTTTATAAATACAATTTTTCTATTTTGTCGACTATAGATACAATTTTTTATCACTTCTAGAACTTATTCTTGGAATTGATAAGTATATTTTTCTAACTATTAAGGAGTATGTTATGCCAACTTTAAAAGGTACTAAAACTGAGCAGTGCTTGAAGGATGCTTTTGCGGGCGAATCTCAAGCAAATCGTCGTTATTTATATTTCGCGAACAAAGCAGACGTAGAAGGTCAAAATGATGTTGCAGCGTTATTTCGTTCAACAGCTGAAGGTGAAACTGGTCATGCACACGGCCATTTAGAGTTTTTAGAAATGTCTGGTGATCCGGCAACTGGTATGCCAATTCATTCTTCAAAAGATTGTTTAGCAGCTGCAGTAGCAGGTGAAACACACGAATATACCGATATGTATCCTGGTATGGCTAAAACTGCTCGTGAAGAAGGCTTTGATGAAATCGCTGACTGGTTTGAAACATTAGCAAAAGCTGAACGCTCACACGCTAACCGTTATCAAAAAGCTTTAGACGCATTTGTAGAGTAATAAAAATATAGTTTTTGTAGGGCTTTTTTTAGATTCCTGAGTCAATCGGGGATCTTCTAAAAAGTCTTAAATTTGATTAAAGGAAATGTCATGAGTAGCGAAGGAAATTTACAGGCACCAACACGTCACCCTTTGGATTGGAAAAATCCTGAGTTTTATGATGAGGAAAAGCTGAATGTTGAGTTAGAGCGAGTCTTTGATATTTGTCATGGTTGTCGCCGGTGCGTAAGCCTTTGTGGTTCTTTTCCTACTTTGTTTGATTTGGTTGATGCAACTGATGACGGTGAAGTTCACGGAGTGAATAAAGCCGATTATGCTCAAGTAGTGGATCAATGTTACCTCTGTGATTTATGTTTCATGACAAAGTGTCCTTATGTTCCGCCCCATGAATGGAATTTAGATTTTCCTCATTTGATGCTTCGTGCCAAGGCGATTGGGCATAAAAAAGGAGAATCTAATTTTAGAGATAATTTATTATCATCAACCGATAAGATAGGGCGTTTTGCTGGCATTCCTGTCGTCACAGAAGTTGTAAATGCAGTCAATCACAATAGTATGGCTAGATCGGTGATGGAGTCGACATTAGGCGTTGATAAAAATGCTTGGCTGCCAGATTTTGCATCTAAGACATTTAAACAAATTGTGACAGATTCCACTCCATGGGAAGTAAAGAACGGAGCGAAAACTCCAGGTAAAGTTGCTGTATATGCTACTTGTTATATTAACTATAACGAACCGGGCATTGGACAAGACTTATTGCAAATACTTAACCATAATGAAATTCCTTATGCATTAGTAGATAAAGAAGCTTGTTGTGGAATGCCTAAGCTAGAGTTAGGTAATCTTGAGGAAGTCGAAAAACTCAAAAATATTAATATTCCACAATTAGCAAAATTAGCCAAAGAAGGTTATGCAATTGTGACTCCAATTCCCTCTTGCACGCTCATGTTTAAGCAAGAGCTACCCCTCATGTTTCCTGATGAAGCTGATGTGCAATTAGTCAAAGAAGCGATGTGGGACCCTTTTGAATATTTGATTGCTCGTAAAAAGGACGGCTTATTAAAAACTGATTTTTCTCAACCATTGGGTAAAGTTAGTTATCACGTTCCCTGTCATTCACGCGTCCAAAATATAGGTAAGAAAACTGCTGAAACTTTACAAATGATTCCAGGAACAGAAGTGAATGTAGTAGAAAGATGTTCAGGGCACTCAGGTACTTGGGGTGTAAAGAAAGAATTCCATGCGATGGCGATGAAGATTGGCAAGCCGGTATTTAAAAATATGGCAAATAATGAGCCGGACTATATCAGTTCAGATTGTCAGTTGGCTGGTCATCATATTGAACAAGGAATGTCTGAAGCTGGCTTGAAGTCAGCCCAAATGGAACATCCGATTTCACTTGTTGCAATGGCTTATGGCCTGAAGAAATAGTCGCAATTACTTTTGAAAGAAATACAAAATGCCAAAACTTACCCATGCTAACTTGATGACTTTAGAGGCTTATCACAAAGCAAGGCCACAAATACGTGCGCAGGCTATTGAAACCCGTAAATTAAGAACGGTTACATTAGGAGAGCATTTGACCTTAATCTTTGAGAATGAGTTTCTCATGAAATATCAAATTCAAGAAATGTTACGCGTAGAGAAAGTATTTACAGAAGAGGGTATGCAAGATGAGCTTGATGCTTATAATCCTTTGATACCAGATGGATCGAACTTCAAAGCGACGATGATGCTGGAGTATCCGAATGAAGCTGATCGAAAAATTGCCTTAGGGAAATTAGTCAATATTGAGCATAAAATGTTTGTTCAAGTAGAAGGTCAGTCACGGGTGTATGCAATTGCCGATGAAGATTTAGAGCGTTCTACAGCGCACAAAACATCGGCAGTCCATTTTTTACGGTTTGAATTATCTTTGGATATGAAAAAAGCATTGCAGGCTGGTGCGCAGATGATGGTTGGTTGTGATCACCCAGAATATCCAATGCATGTAGAGCATTTACCAGCAGAAACTTTAGCCTCTTTTCTGACTGATTTATCTTAATGTAACTTGGCAATCAAATGAAACGTGGCGAATGCCACGTTTTTTTAATGGATAATGGTGAGGTGAAATCAAATAACATCATCGTTTTTCTATTGCTAGGTGCATTGTGGGGCATGTCCTACGTATTTATGCGCTTTACAGTTGGTCAAGTAGAGCCCATTGTTGTCGCCGAATCGCGATTACTCATCGGTGCAGCAGGGATTTTTGCGTTTGCCATGTGCAAGAAATATTGGCGATCACGGCTAGTGATTTCAAAAAATGACCTCGGCAGAATTACTATGATTGCTTGCTTTAATTCGGTGATACCTTTTGCGCTTTTTAGTTACTCCATGCAAAATTTAAATGCTGGATTTGGTGCCATTGTTAATTCCACATCACCTATTTGGACCGCCATTATTGCTTCGATTTGGTTGCGCGAACGATTAGGTTTTACCAGAATTTTAGGATTAATTTTAGGATGCCTAGGTATCGTATTTTTGATGTGGGGGAAGGCTCATTTTGATGTTGGTGGCATTGGATTACCAGTTTTAGCTGGATTAGGAGCGACATTATCCTATGGGATTGCAACGAATTATATTAAGTTGTATGGTGCTGGCATACATCCTATTGGTCTTGCATTTTCTAGCTTATTAATTGGCTCAGTGTTGCTAGCAATACCTGCATATCAATATTTGCCAGACCATCCACTCAACACATTAACCTGGATTTCTATTTTTGGCCTTGGGATTGGCTCTACCGCGATTGCCTATGTACTTTACTATCGTTTGATTGAACAAGCAGGCCCAACCGTTGCCATTACTGTTACATTTATAGTTCCTGTATTTAGTATTTTGTGGGGAGATATCTTTCTAGGAGAGGTGCCGACTCTTAATATGCTCATAGGTGGAGTGATCATCATCTTAGGAACTGCACTTGCTATTGGCTTATTACCGATATCTAAAAAAAATCGATAACTTTTTAAATCTCAGCTTTTTACAAATAAGTCGAGATAAATTCTTTTGCGGCTTGAGTCGTTGGTGTGGAAAAAAATGATTCTGTTGGACCAGTTTCAATAACCTTACCATCCTTTACGAAAACGATATGATCACTCATACGTTTGACTTGAGCAAAATCATGAGAGGCAAATAAAAATCGAATACCTGATTGAGCTAACGCATTCACTTTTGATTCTATTAAAGAAGTTGATTGTGGGTCAAGGTTCGCAGTAGGCTCATCTAATATTAATAGATCTGCACCCATGAGGTAAGCCCTGGCAATTGCAAGACGTTGTTTTTCTCCACTGGATAACTTGGTGGCGGGTTGGTGTGCTAGGTGGTCTAATAAAAAGATCTTGAGGGCCTGCTGCACTTCATGAATTTCAAGACTAGGACGAGAATCTCTCAGAAATAAAAGATTATCTAAAACAGACATTTTTATAAATGGAGTTTGCGATAAAACGATGCTGACTTGATTTGCTGAAGTAGAGATTTGAAATTCAGGTTGCTTAATTAAGCCTGCAATGGTTTTTAAAAGGATTGATTTACCTGCGCCATTTGGGCCAATGAGTGCTGTAATTCGATGACAAGGAAGATGGATATTCGGGATATCTAGTACGATGCGATCTTGCTTTCGGATCGAGATATTACGCAGAGAAATATTAGCCATATTTTTTCTCAGCATTCAATTTTAAAAAGTAAGAAATGACATTGATGATGAAAACAATCATTAATAGAACGATGCCTAAAGATAAAGAAAGTATTAAGTCACCTTTACTTGTTTCTAATGCGATTGCCGTAGTGAGCGTGCGCGTATGTTGGGCAATGTTTCCCCCAACAATCATCACGGCACCAACCTCTGAGATAGCTCTGCTAAAGCCAAGTAGGACAACGATAATCAGAGAAAATCGACAGTCCCATAGGATCCATTTCACGCGGTAAAACATCTTAAATTGCAAAGCGGAAAAAATATCTTGGTGAATCTGCCAAGCGTCACTAATCATTTGTCTTGAAATAGCGGCAATAAGCGGAATCGTTAGACAAGATTGGGCAATAATCATTCCAGTTTTAGTAAATAAGAGACTGAGTTCACCTAAGGGGCCACTTCTAGACAAAAGTAAATAAATCAATACGCCGATGATGACAGTGGGGACGCTCATGAGCGTATTTATAAAGGTAATACACCATTTTTTCCCGGGAAAGTGGGCAATAGCTAAAAATGCTCCTATAGGCAGTCCTATGATGATGCCAATGATCAGAGCTGCTGAGCTAACAAATAGCGATGTTAGGGCGATATGCAACACATCTGGATCTAGATTTAAAACCAACAGGAGAGCTTTATGTATCGTATCCCACATCACAACTGGAGTATGCTTTTTGAATGGTTTACAAAACATGTAGACATATGTGGATTATATTAAATTCTGACAACATTTACGCTACAAGCTGACTCTTCAACAACTTTAGTCATGACAGAGCGCCAAGGAACTACTCGGTTAGGTATAAAACGACTGGCACCAATGAGGATCATTGCAGCATCATTGTCTTTCGCGAATTCGACAATTTTTGATGCAGTATCGGTTGCTTCGAAGACATGGTACGAAATCCGCTCTTCAGACATATTAAGCGGCTTTGCCCAATCTTGTAATCGAATTAAGTGACGACGAAATTGACCACTTGCTGAGTCGATCTCTCGTTCTCCTTCAAATGTAGGTGAACTTGTGGTGATACAGATACAAGAAATACGTCCTTCAGGGAAAACTCTCATGATGTTAGAAGCTGCGCGTTGCATTCTTTCAAACATAGGCTCATTCTCACCACTCACATCAATTGCTGCTACCAAAAGTGGAGCTTGTTCATAAATAATTTCACTTTTTAAAATGGGGGATGGTTCATAACCAGCAACACGGAACCAGCACTTTAGATTTTCCCAAAGTGAGAGGGGCGTAAGACGTTCTGCTCGTTCAGTTAATTTGATGCTACTGGGTTCTCTTAAAAGTTGACGAATGTGGGTCGCACTTTGATAACGATCTTTTGCAAAAGGCTCTAAACATCTGAGAACAATTTCTTGTAACCACGGCGGCACATCAGAACGGACTGATCTTAAAGGTTTAGCTTGAGCCCAGAAACGTCTTTTTAAGCCATTCAGCGTTTGCGGGTTGTTAAAGGGCAACTGTCCGGTTAACATTTCATAGACAATCACTCCAAAAGCAAAAATATCACTTCTAGAATCTTCTCTCACTCCGACGATTTGTTCTGGAGAAATATAGGGCGCAGAACCAATACCTTTGCGCATCTCTTCAGCTAGAAAATCTGGAAACTTAGAGTGATGGGCAAGACCAAAATCAATTAGGTACACGTCTTCATTTTCATCGACCAGAATGTTATCAGGTTTCAAATCTAAATGAATCACTTCTTGTGCATGTAAGTTCTGAATAGCTTTTAATAAGTTGATAGCAATCGTGATGGTTTGTTCAATGGATAATTGTTTTTTTTCGATGAGAATCTTTTCTAAAGCCACTCCAGGCATTCTCGACATTGCAATGTAGGGAGTTTTAGCCAAATTACCACCCTTTATAAAACGTGGCACAAAGGGGCTATTGAGGGCTCTCAAAATAGTTAACTCTGTTTCAAAGCAGATTAAATTTTCAACGGGCTGATCTTTTCCAACCCGAGGTATTTTTAGAAGTATGGGGTTTTCTTCATTCTCGACAAATGCTTCTTTTAGAGTAGCCATACCGCCGCAATGTACTTCATGACCGATCCGAAAATTGTCGACTATTTTGCCGGTTTGAAAAATGTCTTCTACTGCTTCGATATCAAAAGAATAGGGTGAAGCAGATGGAAATAAGGAAAGCATCGGATACTTATAAACCTTTTAAGAGCCTTATAGATAGATCTTTTGGGAGCCCCGCAGTCAAAATTTTATCTGCTGTTAATAGATGGTTATAGGATACTCGATGAAAATAAGAGCATTCATTTTCCGCATCAAATAAAAGATAATTTGCTTTTGGGTTACTGTCTCTTGGTTGTCCTACTGAGCCTGCAATCGCTACCCAGCGACGATGGCGACCTGTTGGGACAGCATCACCGGAGTGTGGATTGAAACAAATTAATTTCCCAACTGAACTTTGGTAGTAAAGGGCTTGACCATGCACATGTCCGGAGAAGGTATATATTTTTCCAGATGATTCTGCACTTCTCCAAGCGGATAAGCCATCTGTAACGTAATGCCAAGATTCTGGCTGATATGCAGAGGCGTGGACATAGCAGCGGTCTTCCTCATAATGAATAAGAGGTAAGTTTTTTAAAAAGGCTACATGATCATGAGATAACTTAGATTTAGTCCACTCAATCGCTAAATGAGCAATCGGGTTCATCTGATGCTTGTAGTTCTCGAAACAGGCCGTATCATGGTTACCTCGAATCGCGATTGCCTGCCCAGAGCTCATCAGTTGCATGACCCGCTCCAAAACTTCACTTGGGTTCGCGTTATATCCAACCAAATCGCCTAAAAATACAAATTTTTCAGCACCTTGTTGACGCGCATGATCTAAACAAGCCTCAAGGGCTTCAAGGTTACTATGGACATCTGCAAAAAAAGCAATTCGTGTACCAGTCATATTCCTTATCATAAGAGAAAGATGTCAATTTGTCTTAAAATAGCCTTTTATTGTAAAAACTAGGAGTTGTAGTGAATATCTTCAAGCTAAATCAGTTCTTTATCCTTATTCTTAGTTTACTTGTCATGACGATTGCTCATGCGCAAACCAAAGTCGGTAATTTGCAGATTGTTAAGCCAAGCGCAAGAGCTACAGCGCCAGGTCAATCGATTAGTAGCGCCTATTTGACGATTGAAAATAAAGGACCTACTACAGATCGATTAGTCGCAGTGAGTTTTGCTCGAGCAAAAGAGGTACAGTTGCACGAAATGAAGATGGATGGTGACAAAATGATGATGCGCCAAATTCAGGGGCTAGAGATTCCAGCTAATGGTTCAGTTGAGTTAAAGCCTGGAGGATACCATTTAATGTTGATGGGATTAGATAGCGCGATTAAAGATGGGGAGCAATTAAAAATGACCTTACAGTTTGAAAAAGCAGGTAAGGTTGATGTTGTCTTTCCCAGTCAAGCTTTGGGTGGCATGAAGATGCATTAAAAAAACCGCCGAAGCGGTTTTTTTTAATCTTGATCTAAATTCAAATTGAGGTCTGTGACTGCTCCTTGACTTGCAGAGCTGGCTAATTTGGCATACTTTGCGAGAATACCACGGGTGTAGCGCGGCTTTGGTTTAACCCACTTTGCTCTTCTTTGCGCAATTTCTTCTTCGGAAAGATTGAGTTGTATGAGGAGTTGATGGGCATCAATCGTAATCGAATCCCCTTCTTGAACTAATGCGATGGTACCGCCCATGTATGCCTCAGGAGAGACATGGCCAACTACCATTCCCCATGTTCCACCTGAGAAGCGGCCATCGGTAATGAGCCCAACGGTTTCACCAAAGCCTTGACCAACGAGTGCTGACGTTGGAGAAAGCATTTCTCTCATACCTGGACCACCTTTAGGACCCTCATAACGAATAACAACGACATCACCATGGGTGATTTTATTCGCCATAATTGCGGTCATTGCATCATCTTCAGAGTCAAATACCCTTGCTGGACCAGTAATGCTTGGATTTTTTAGACCACTAATCTTCGCCACACAACCCTCTGGGGATAGATTCCCTTTCAAAATAGCTAGATGGCCTTCAGCGTAAATTGGATTACTCAGTGGACGGATAACGTGTTGATCACTTCGCGGGATGGCAGGAACATCTTTCAATACTTCGGCAATAGTTTGACCGGTAATGGTGATGCAATCGCCATGTAATAAGCCACCATCAAGAAGAATTTTCATCACTTGAGGAATGCCTCCTGCCTGATGTAAATCTGTAGCTAAATACTTTCCTGATGGTTTCATATCAACAATGACAGGAACTTTACGACGAATTCTTTCAAAGTCATCAATCGTCCATTCAACATCTGCGGCACTGGTGATGGCTAAAAAGTGGAGTACAGCATTGGTTGAGCCACCAACCGCCATAATGACAGACACGGCATTTTCGATCGATTTTTTAGTAATAATATCGCGTGGTCGAAGGTTGTTCTTCACGGCTTCGATCAATACCCGTGCGGACTCTGCAGCACTTAATCTTTTTTCTTCATCAATATTAGACATGGTAGAAGAGTAGGGTAAGCTCATACCAAGAGCCTCAAAAGATGAGCTCATGGTATTGGCCGTATACATACCACCACAAGAACCACTACTTGGGCAGGAGTTTTGTTCAATACCTTTTAAATCTTCCGAACTTAGACGGCCTGAGGTAAATTCACCAACGGCTTCAAATGCTGAAACGATGTTTAATTCACGACCCTTGTAATGTCCTGGTTTGATGGTTCCACCATATACATAAATACTTGGGACATTCGTTCTTGCCATAGCCATCATGCCACCTGGCATATTTTTATCGCAACCACCAATCACGATGACACCATCTTGCCATAAACCATTGACACAGGTTTCAATACTGTCGGCAATCACTTCCCTGGAAACTAAGGAGTATTTCATACCTTCGGTGCCCATTCCCATGCCATCTGAAATCGTTGGAGTACCAAAAATTTGAGAATTTGCCCCACCAGCTTCTAGTGCTTCAACTGCGGCGTCAGCTAGCACTTGAAGACCGCTATTACAAGGAGTGATGGTCGAATGCCCATTTGCAACACCAATCATTGGCTTAACAAAATCTTCTTCTTTGTAGCCCATTGCATAGTACATTGAGCGATTTGGGGCGCGTGCAACTCCCTCAGTAATATTTCTTGAACGACGGTTAATTGGGGTATTGTCATTAGCCATTAAAAATCTCCTGCTTGATTTATCAATTATTTAAACCTCTATTTTGCCGTGATTTCATAAAACTGTTGAAAAAATCGCCTAACAAATACAATAGAGGATCTATTTTGACATTCTAAAGAATTGGGTTCTAGTGAAAACTTTTGATGTGATTGTGATTGGAGCTGGTGCTGCGGGCCTATTTTGTGCGGGAACTGCTGGTCAGCTAGGAAAGTCGGTACTACTGATTGATCATGCAGAGCATCTAGGAGAAAAAATTCGCATTAGTGGAGGCGGTAGATGCAATTTTACGAATTTACATACTTCACACCAACATTTTTTATCTTTAAACCCTCATTTTGTCAAAAGCGCACTTGCACGCTATTCCAGTTCAGACTTCATTGCACTCGTTAAAAAATATGACATTCCTTTTCATGAAAAACATCAAGGACAATTATTTTGCGATGAGTCTGCTAAAGATATTATTCAGATGTTACTGAGTGAATGTCAAAAGGGTAATGTACAGATTGAACACCCCATCAAAGTAGAACAAGTTGAATCTCAAGATGAGCTATGGGTTGTAAAAACTCATCATGAGACTTTTGTTGCTAAAAATTTAGTCATTGCGACGGGAGGCTTACCGGTTCCGGCTATTGGCGCATCTGACTTTGCAATGCAAATTGCTAAACAGTTTCAAATAGAAGTCATTGAGCCCAGACCCGCCTTAGTTCCTTTAGCATTTACATCCCAAATTTTCTCAGCGATTGAAGACTTTGCGGGATTGAGTACAAAAGTAAGTATTTCTTCTGGACATGTAAAAGAAAGATATGGCAAGGGTAGTTTTCTTGAAGATTTGTTGATTACCCATAAAGGCTTATCAGGGCCTGCGGTATTGCAAGCAAGTTCGTATTGGATTGAAGGCCAAGAAATTCATATTTCATGGACAGATCAGGGAGCTTTAGAAGATTTGTTAGCTCAAGATAACTCTCGAACGAAAACAGTTGATCAATTATTAATTGAATTTTTACCAGCGAGATTAGCCAAGGAGTTTGCTAAACAATTAGGGTTACATGGTAAAAAATGGGTTGAAGTTTCTAAGAAATCAAGACAAAATGTCATTGATCTTATCTGTCATTGGCATGTCAAGCCAGCAGGCACTTTAGGTTGGAATAAGGCGGAAGTGATGCTAGGGGGAATTGATACCAAAGAGCTAGACAGCAAAACATTAATGTCGAGGAAACAATCTGGGTTATTTTTTATTGGTGAGTGTGTCGATGTGACTGGGCACTTAGGGGGGCACAATTTTCAATGGGCTTGGTCAAGTGGTTATGCCTGCGCTCTGAGCCTTCTTTAGGTCGGAGGAAATTGCTTGCAACAGCTCTTCTGGTGAATTGACAACGTGTATTTTTTCAAAATGCGACTTTGACATGAAACCATTTTCGATGCATTGGTGGAGAAAGCTTAATAAGCCATCGTAATATCCCGACCAATTGGCAAGAATGATCGGCTTTGCATGAAATCCAGTTTGTGCAGTCGCCCAAACATCGAACAATTCGTCTAAAGTGCCGACTCCACCCGGAATAATGACATAAGCATCCGCGTATTGATCCATGAGATGCTTCCGCTCACCCATCGTTTGGACGAAGTGGACTTTACTCAGATGTTCCACTAAAGCTTCTTGAATTTGCAATTGCTTTGGAATAATACCAATCACTTGACCATTTGCGTCTAGAGCACCTTGGGCAAGAATTCCCATGAGACCGCTGCCACCTCCGCCGAAGACAAGTACCTGATTATTATTTGCAATTTGAGAGCCTAAGGTATAAGCCCACTTTGCAAAATTTGGATCTAATCCAGGTCTTGAACCACAAAAAACACAAATATTTTTATTCATCTTAAAAGGATAATACAGGTTGATTTTTAAAGTTTGGGAATGAAATCTCAAATACCGCATCGAGTTGTTTACAATAACTAAAACACTGGTTAAACCGAGCACGCAAATAAGCTATTTTCTAAATCAATGATGACTATCTTAATTCATAACTTCGATTTAAACATATTGCCAAAGACGAGAGCAACCCATGTTTAATTCTATATTAGCAATTAGTCTTGGGGCATCTGTTGGCGCCATACTCAGATGGTCATTGGGGTTATTGTTAGATTCATTGTCTGTTGCGATTTCCATTGGAACGATAGCAGCAAATCTTCTTGGGGGCTATCTGATTGGTATTGCAATAGCGTATTTTTCCGTACATGCTGAATTATCACCCCAATGGCGTTTATTGATCATTACTGGATTTTTGGGCGGCTTAACTACCTTTTCTTCATTTTCAGCAGAAGTTGCTGACATGATTGGGCAAGGGCAGTTAGGTACCGCGCTAACGACTGTAATGGTTCACGTTATAGGCTCATTAGTAATGACATTTTTGGGTATTTATACCTATCAACTTTTTAAATAAGAGGATTACATGGCAATTTATCAATTAGGTGATTTAGTTCCAAACATTCATGAGGATGCGTATATTTCTCCAGAAGCTACGATCATAGGTAATGTAACGATTGGCGCGTTTTCTTCAGTATGGCCTGGAGTAGTGATACGCGGCGATAACGATGCAATTACGATTGGAGCTGGCACGAGTATTCAGGAGGGGACTGTGTTGCACATTGATGCTGGTTGCCCATTAAAGATTGGCAATAACGTCACAGTAGGGCATCAAGTGATGTTACATGGATGTACCATTGAAGATGGAGCTTTAATCGGCATTCAAGCAGTTGTTCTCAATAATGCCGTGATTGGTAAAAATTGCCTAGTAGGTGCTGGCGCCGTTGTGACAGAAGGAAAAGAGTTCCCTGCTGGATCTTTAATCATTGGAGCTCCAGCTAAAGTAGCAAGAGAGTTGACTCCGGAAAATGTTACGCGTCTTCAGTCTAGCGCAGAGCATTATATTGAACGTGCAAGTTCATATAAAAAGAATCTTAAAAAAATAGGTTAAGGGGAAGCACATGATTTTAGAAGTTGCGGATATTACTATACAAGCGGGCAAGAATGCTGAGTTTGATGCTGCTATCGAACGAGGTGTAAGAGAGGTTATTTCTGGGGCAATTGGATTCAGAAATTTCAAAATTCAAAAGGGGATTGAAAACCCTCAGAGATATTTACTGATGATTGAATGGGAAACTTTAGACAATCACGTCGTTGACTTTAGAAATTCTCCAGCTTTTGCAAAATGGCGTGAGATTGTATCGCCATACTTTGCCGCCCCACCTGCAGTAGAACATTTTCAATTATTGACTCAGTGATTACGACGCGGAGCATTCTCTAAAGGGTGCTCTGCAAGTTCTGGATCAAGAGCGATGCGATCATCAAAAACAAAGCATCCACCCTCGTAAAAATCATGACCGACTTCCTCGAAATATTTTAAGATTCCGCCATCGAGTTGAACCGTGTTATCAAGTCCAACTTCTTGCATGAATAAATTGGCTTTTTCACAGCGAATACCACCCGTACAGAAACTGACAACGGTTTTATCTTTCAGTTGAGTCATTTCTTGGGAAAGTGCTTGAGGGAAATCACTAAATTTTTCAATATTAAAGTGCATTGCATTCGTAAAAGTGCCATATTCCACTTCAAAGGCATTTCTGGTATCTAGCAGAACAATGGGTTTACCATCATCATCACAACCCTGAGATAGCCACTCCTTGAGTTTTTTTGCGCTAACACTCGGGGCTCTTTTTTTATGCGCTTGTATGGTGGGATGATTCATACGTATGATTTCATCTTTGACCTTGACCAGCATTTTTTTAAAGGGTTGATAATCTGACCAGCTATCCTTCGTGATAATGTCAGTCAACTCAGGGAATTGATTGAGCCAGGCAAAGAAATCGCGAATATGGCCCTCAGTTCCTGCTAAAAACATATTGATTCCCTCAGGGGCAAGCAAAATCGTACCTTTTAATTCTTTTTGTAGGCACTGTTCCAGAAGTTGCTCGCGAAGAGTTTCCAGATTGGAAAGCTCACAAAAGCGATAGGTAGAGATATTTAAAAACAAGATCTAAGCCCTTACTAAAATTTCTCATTTTGGCGAAGAAAGCGCCATTGCCCTAAGGGTAAATTACCGAGGGTGATTTGACCAATCCGAATTCTTTTTAATCCCGTTACATGCAAGCCGACCATCTCGCACATGCGGCGGATTTGACGTTTTCGACCCTCACGCAAAACAAACCGTAATTGATTTTCATTTTGCCAGCTGACTTTTGCTGGTTGTAGTTCTACGCCATCTAAAGAGAGGCCATGACGCAGTGTGGCAAGACCCGTATGGTCGATTGAGCCTTCAACACGAACCAAATATTCTTTTTCGATATTACTGTGTTCCCCGATAATTTGTTTGGCAATTCGCCCATCTTGAGTAAGAATTAAGAGACCAGTGGAATCAATATCTAATCTTCCAGCTGGAGCCAATCCTCGAGTATTGACTTTTGCGTTCTTGTTGGCATCAAGATGAGTTCTAAAGAAACGGTCAGGAGTAATTAAAGAAACAGCAGGTTCATATTCTTTATCTTCATCTAAATGAGAAATAAAACCTACCGGTTTATTCAAAAGAATCGTAATTCTTGCCTCTTGAGCTAATTTAGCTTCTTTTTTAAGTTCAATTTTTTGATGGGGAAAAGCTCTTGAGCCCAGTTCGGTCACTACTTCTCCATCAACCGTGACAAGACCTTGTTCGATATACAGGTCTGCTTCTCTTCGAGAGCAAAGACCTTGTTCAGAGAGTAATTTAGATATTCGTATTTTTTCCACACCTCTATTATCAAGCAATCGACACAAGTTCGGCTTAAAATACACACTTCAGACAAATCTGGCTTGATTTGTCTTCATCTAACTAGATTGTTTACTCTTCATGGCTTTATTCGTTATTAGTGATGCTCAGCTTGCTTATGGGCATGTGGATTTACTTGCAAATACTTCATTTTCTTTGGAGGAGGGCGAGAGAGTAGGGTTAATTGGAAGAAATGGTGCCGGAAAGTCGTCATTTTTAAAGATTATCGCCGAATTAGAAAAGCCAGATTCAGGACTTATACAAAAGCAACAGGGCATAAAAATCGCATATGTGGCTCAGGAGCCAATCTTTCTTTCAACGGATAGTGTTTTTGATACCGTAGCAAAAGGCCTTGAAGAAATCAGAAATTTTCGGGAAGAATATGAAGCGTTGAGTATGCAGGAATGGACCGATGATGTACAACATCGTATGGATCAGTTATACGGGCTGATTGACGCCAATCAAGGCTGGGCATGGGAGCAGAAAATTGATGAGGTATTACATCAATTACATTTAGACGGTTCACGTTTGATGTCTGAATTATCTGGGGGAAATAAAAAAAGAGTGGCCCTAGCGCAGGCGTTGGTAACCCAACCCGATGTCTTACTTTTAGATGAGCCGACGAACCATTTAGATATGGATTCGATTGAATGGCTTGAGCAACTTCTAATTGAAATGAATCGATCCTTAGTTTTTATCACCCATGATAGGGCATTTTTAGATCGTGTAGCAACACGTATTATTGAATTAGACCGCGGGATTATTCGTAGTTATCCCGGGAATTTTCAATCTTATTTAGGATTAAAAGAGCGGCAGTTGATGGATGAGTCCTTAGCAAATGCTAGAGCGGACAAGTTATTGGCACAAGAAGAGGCTTGGATTCGTCAAGGAGTAGAAGCAAGAAGAACGCGAAGCGTTAGTCGAATCTCAAGATTAGAGCATTTGCGTGAACAGAGATCTCAACGAAGAGAATTAGTTGGCCAAGTTAAATTAGACATTCATTCTGGCCAAAAAACCGGAAAAATTGTTGCTGCACTGGAAAATGTGTCTTTAGCTTATGGTGATAAACACATTGTGAAAGACTTTACTGGAACAATTTTAAGAGGGGATAAAGTTGGACTTTTGGGGCCTAATGGGGCGGGTAAATCAACCTTATTGAAAATTATTCTCGGAGAATTGCAACCCAATCAAGGAGAAGTCAAGCAGGGAAGTATGATTGAAATTGCTTATTTTGATCAGCTTAGAGAATCATTAGATTTAGAAGCTACTTTAGAGGACTTCATTAGTCCAGGAAGTGAGTGGGTCGAAATTGGCGGGCAGCGTAAGCATGTCAAAAGCTACCTCAATGATTTTTTATTTTCTCCACAACGTGCAAGATCACCGATAAAAACTTTATCGGGTGGTGAGCGCAATCGCTTATTGTTGGCGCGCCTTTTTGCAAAGCCTGCCAATGTATTAGTCTTAGATGAACCAACGAATGATTTAGATATTGACACTTTAGATTTATTAGAAGAATTTTTACAAGACTACAAAGGCACCGTTTTTTTAGTTAGTCATGACCGTCAATTTTTGGATAACGTTGTGACCAGTATGATTGCCTTTGAGGGTGATGGGAAGTGGCGCGAGTATGAGGGTGGATTTGAGGATTGGAAAATTCAGAATCAACGTCGGTTAGATTTGCAAAAAAATTTAATTGTTGAAGAGGATAAAGCCCCCAAGCCAGTAAAAGCTAAAGAAGAGCCGGTTGCCTTAAAAAAATCAAACAATAAATATCAAAAAATTGAATTAGATAAAATCACGACTGAAATCGAGTTATTAGAACAAGAGCAAATAAGCATTACTGAACAACTTAGTCACGCTCAAATTTATACAGAACGGGCTGAGTTTGCAAAGGACTTGCAAGAGCGGGCTCTAACCGTCCAAAATCGACTGGATCATCTCATGTCAAAATGGGAAGAATTAATGGCTAATTAAAAAAGTTAAAAGGAGAAAAATATGGATTTAGGAATACAAAACAAAGTTGCGCTTGTATTGGCATCCAGTAAGGGGCTTGGTAAAGCAATTGCTATATCACTTGCTAAAGAGGGTGCTCGGGTTGTACTTACAGGCAGAAGCGTTGAGCTTTTGGAAGAGACTGCAAAACAGATTAAGGCAGCCGGTGGTTACGCTTATGTATTGCCATGGGATTTACATCAGCTTGACCAGATTGATGCCAAAATTACACAAATTGAAAATGACGTTGGACCCGTGGATATTTTGATTAATAACTCAGGCGGACCTCCTATGAGTCAGGCATTTAATCAATCGATTGAATCTTGGCAAAGTAACTTCAATCATATGGTCTTAATGATTATGAAAGTGACCGATCGTGTTTTACCAGGAATGCGGTTGCGCCAATGGGGACGAGTTATTACAACAACCAGTTCAGGCACGGTCGCGCCAATTGCTAATTTAGCTATCTCGAATACCTTGCGTTTGGCGTTAAATGGTTGGACGAAAACTTTATCGAATGAAGTTGCTGGTGAAGGCATTACGGTGAATAATATATTACCCGGCAGAATCTTGACAGAGCGTATTTTGTATCTTGATCAGCAAAGATCAAACAATGAAAGTAAGTCTTTAGAAGACATCACCAAAAAAAGTGTTAGTTCGATTCCGATGAAACGTTATGGTACACCAGAGGAATATGCTGATGCCGCAACTTTTTTAGCAAGTCAAAAAGCTTCTTATATTACTGGTACAACATTGCGGGTTGATGGTGGAAGTTTTGCTGGAATTTAAAAAAAGATTTGCAATAGCCAGTGAATTTATCTGGCTATTGATTGCATTAGTCGTATCTGTCACGGCAATCACAAGCGTAACATTTTTGTCCGATCGATTACAGCAGTCTTTTTCACAAAAAGCCCGAGAAATGATTGCTGCTGACACGATTGTTCGTGGCGACCAAATGTTGGATCAGGCTTTTGAAAACAAGGCAATTGAATTAGGGCTTAGAGTAGCTAAAACCACCGTTTTCTCTACCATGATGCAAGTAGGAAAAGAGAGTAAGTTGGTTTCCTTAAAAGCTGTTTCATCAAGTTATCCGTTGCGTGGGAATCTAACTTTAGAGTATCGAAACTCAACTATAGCGCCCGGTCAGGTTTGGTTGGATCCACAGTTAGCTGCTATTTATCAATTAAAGATAGGTGATTTAATTACCTTGGGTGAAAAGCAGTTTATTTTTAGTAACTTGATTAAACGTGAACCTGATCGAGGTGCTGGCTTTATGAATTTTGCCCCCCGCGTCATGATGCATCAGGCTGACCTATTGCAAACACGACTGCTTGGGCTGGGAAGTCGCGCAAGTTATCGTTTATTAATTGCCGGTAATGAAAATGAATCTCTCCTTCAAAGTGATGCGTCTATCAAAATATTTAGCACTTGGGCAAAGTCATTCATTGATGAGCGTAAGATTCGAGGTGTCAATATTGAGAATTTGGAAAGTGGTCAACCCTTACTCCGAAAAACGATTGATCAGGCAAATCGTTTCTTATCATTAGTAGCGCTATTGACTGGGATGATTGCAGCGGTAGGCATATCTTTGGCAAGTCGGCGATATGCAAAAAAGCAGATCATCTCTACGGTTGTTAAAAAATGTTTTGGAGCTTCTGGATTTCAGATTATAAAGACTCATCTTTACTTATTTTTTCTATTGATGTTGTGCGGTGGAGTTTTGGGAGTTGTATTTGGATTTGGTTTGCAAGAAGTTCTAATTCGGGTTATGCAAAATTTGTTAGACAAAGATTTGCCAAGCCCAACATTTTGGCCTGTAATATGGGGGCTCTTAGTGGCTTGTGTTTTGTTACTAGGTTTTGCACTGCCGCCATTATTAGCGCTTACGCAAGTTTCGCCCAATATGGTTTTACGAAAAGAGAGCATTAATTTAAAATTTAATTACCTTTTGACCTTGGGTTTAGGGGTATCCAGTTATTTTTTCTTATTATTTTGGATTGCCAATAACTTGCGTTTAAGCTTGATGGTGCTTGGTGGATTTATAGGAGCTTGTGTTATTTTTGCAGGCAGTGCTTACCTATTTGCGCGATGGATTGGAAAGCTCTTGAGCCATCGTCAATTTTCTTTACCGGGTATTCGATTTACTGGACAACGCGTAGCTGGCGATCCAACTTGGGTCAGTTTCCAAATTACTGCGCTAGGCATCGCCATGTTGGCTATTCTGTTATTGATAGTAATTCGTTTCAATGTACTTGATGCATGGCAAACCAGTGTTCCCCCTGATGCAAATAATCGCTTCATTTTGAATGTTTTACCAGATCAAAAAGAAGCTGTAGAGGGCATCTTAACTCAGCAATTAAGTCGACCAGATTTTGATTCTTACCCGATGATTCGTGGCAGATTAATGGCCATTAATGATCGAGAGATTCGGAGTGCGGATTTTGCAGATCAAAACACACAGCGTTTAGTTGACAGGGAGTTCAACTTATCCTATGCAGATAAGATACCTGTAAAAAACCGTGTTATCTCTGGCAGTTGGTTTGATAATAGTGATTCCCTGCAAGTATCGATGGAGTCAGGGATGATGAAGTCTTTAAAACTAAAATTGGGAGATTTTTTAACCTTTGAAGTAGCTGGTCAAGCCTATCGAGTAAAGATAACCTCGGTTCGCAAGCTGGACTGGAATTCGATGAGAGTTAATTTTTTTGCAATGATGCCCCCAGCATTATTGAAAGAATCTCCACAGAGTTGGATCATGGCTTTTCGACAAGAGTCGGATCAGCGAGTAGATATGGATCTTATCTATCGATTTCCTAATATCACCTCGATCAATATAGAAGAATCGATTAAGCAAGCACAAGATATCTTGAAGCAATTAATTTTTGCGATACAAGTTTTATTTTTATTTACATTGTTAGCAGGTTTTGTCGTGTTAATGATCGCTCTACTTTCCGTTCAAGAGCAACGAATGAATGAAGTGGCTATTTTAAAAACCTTAGGAGCAAGCCAAGAATATCTCTCACGCGTGTGGTTATTAGAGTTATTTATCTGCGGCGGAATTGCGGGTACTTTAAGTGGTTTTTTTGCGAGCTTTGCTGGATGGTATTTATCTAACTACATATTAGAAATTGAGATGTCATTCCCCATCTGGCTCACTGGGCTTGGTATGATCTTGGGTGTTGTCATTAACAGTATGGCAACTATATGGCTAAGGTTAAAGACTTTGGATGCCTCACCCAACATGATTCTTAAAACTTAGTCACGGTTCAGTTTTTTGGGCACTAAAATTAATTTAGTTTTTGAAAGCTTATCTGCTAAAGATTGTGCGCCATGAGGGTTTGAGCGGTCGAATAAGCATGTTAGAGGCCAGAAAAAAAGAATCATACAAAACATGAGTTCAATCGTTGGCCAGAGCCCCAGTGGAGACAGTAATACATGTTTAAAAATAATATAAATGATGATGGTAGGAAACAGCCAGAGGCTAGAAACTGCATAACGAATGAGGGCTTGATTTTTATTCAGGAGCCGTTCATTTTGATCGACCATTTTTACATACCAAGTCTGCATTGCTAATGTTTGGCCTGTATGAGTCCAATACCAGGTGAAGTAAATCCCGAACAAAACATACACATGTCCAAAGGCTAGCCAATTGGGTAATTGAAAATCGAAGACAACGCCAAGCAATAGGGATGGTACTAAATAGCCTAAAGCCCAAACCCCCACCAATATGAGCATTTCATAGAGAGCGACAAAAATACGTCTTCGAATAGTTGGGGCTGGCGAGAAAGATTGCAAAAGAAAGTCAATTAGTTTTAAGTGTGGGTGAATTAACTAAAGAAGGTTTTTTTGATTTATTTTTCTCAGTTGCTTCATCAGCCAATTGTTTTTTCTCTTCGGGAGTTAATTGTTGATAAGCTTCCCAAGCTTCAGATTTTTTATCATTTGGAATGTCAAGACTTTTGATAAAATTAGCTCTTGCGACTCTACGATCATTCGTAGACAACTTTGCCCAATCCGACATTCTTGACTTCAAGCGGTCTCGATCTGCTTCTGGTAGTTTTTCGAAACGATTAGCTAACTGGACCCATTTTGTCCGTTGTTCAACAGAAAGGGCACTCCAATCTTCTTGAAGAGTCGCCAATGTTTCTTTTTGAGACGAAGTTAAACTTGACCAAGAAGGATTATTAGGGGTGACCCCTTGAGCGTAGCTTATTGAACTATTGGTAAAAACCAATGTCACCAGAGCGCATACTAGAAAAAATCGTCGACCGATCATGAGACCTTTGCCTTTATTGAATTTGGCTTACTGATTTGTACTGATATCTGGTGCGCGACTCACATTATTCGCAGGAGCGTTTTCCTGTGGATTTAAGGAGGACTCCACTGTACTCGTTGGTTCTTGTTCAGGCTTTGTGTCTGAGGGAATCATCATTTTTTTCAAAAATAATCTAAAGCCATCATCGGCATAAGCATCTGGAGGGACAGAGTCCGTTAAAATCGCAGTATCAACCTCTGCGATGTCATTGATTCGAGCATTTTGTTGCCATTGGGCAATCCCAAAAACCAATAGGAGTACCACCAAAATAGGACTGATTGAGCTTAAGTTTGGCAAAAAACCACCTTTTGATGAACGAACTTGTACGCGAGGTGAAGAGCCAAGCTTTTGCTGAGACAAGGCAATTTCCCTTGATTTTTCAAGGCGTTGTAACACTTTAGGTGATAGGTGAGCAAGTTCTTTATCGAGCGATCGAGCGACCGTTTTACCAATTTGATCAACATAAAGATCATCACTAGTCAACGGGTTGACCAGTGAAGAGTTGATATGAGTAATATTCGTTTGAGATGCGTTCATAGTTTAAATTTTAAAAGGTAATTCCAAGTTTCTTCAAGGCTGCTGCAAGAGTTTGTGTAGCTCTTGAGCAGTGTGTTTTTACGCTTCCTTCACTACATCCCATCGCTACAGCAGTCTCAGAAATATCTAACTCTTCCCAATAACGCATGAGGAATGCTTCGCGTTGACGTCTAGGTAACTTTTTTATCTCATTTTCCAAAATTGTTGATAATTCCATTCTTTCGATCTGTAATGAAGATTCTTTACCAAAGCTAGAATCATCTGAATTTTCAAAAAAATCTTGTGGATCAACATCTTCCCCGTCTGCATTTTTGCCAAATTTAGAAAATAGAGTAACCCATGTGTTACGAACCTTCTGACGCCTAAACCAGTCTTTTGTGCAGTTTTGCACAATTCTAGTGAAAAGTAATGGTAATTCTTCAATATTTTTGTCGCCATAACTTTGGGAGAGTTTAATCATGGAGTCTTGGACGATATCTAATGCCGCATCTTCATCTCTAACGGAATAGAAAACTTGTTTAAACGCGCGTCTTTCACTTGCTTTTAGAAAGTCAGATAGTTCTTTTTCAGATGCCATAGGTTTAATTTTAGACTTCAATTGAAAAGTTTTGTGGAAAAAAACCTTAAAAATGTAATACAATCATTAGTTCGCTTGTACAAAACCTTTCAAAAGATGGATTGCGATCAATACAAGCAAAGCGCTCGAAGTTTGGCCAAAAGTAAAACCAAGAGCAGACCAACCAATTTTTTGCCGAAAATTGCAAAGGACTAGAAAGAATATGAACACTATTAAAGATGCAGCATCCCTTGATTCGATGAATCAAAATCCCAAAAATCTCCCTGAAATTATTGGTGCAGAAATACTGGTACGTGCTTTAGCCGAAGAAGGCGTTGAGTATGTTTGGGGATACCCCGGCGGATCCGTTTTGTATATATATGACGAGATCCACAAACAAGACAAATTTGAACATATATTAGTGCGTCATGAGCAAGGTGCCGTTCATGCTGCTGATGGATATGCAAGAGCATCTGGCAACGTTGGCGTCGCATTAGTCACTTCTGGTCCAGGTGTTACGAATGCGGTGACTGGTATTGCTACAGCATATATGGATTCGGTACCAATGGTTGTTATCACCGGTAACGTACCCTCCAATATGATTGGTGAAGATGCATTTCAAGAGTGCGATACCGTAGGTATCACTCGTCCCATTGTGAAGCATAATTTTTTAGTGAAAGATGTGCGCGATTTAGCACTCACTATCAAAAAAGCATTCCATATTGCAAGAACGGGTCGTCCTGGACCGGTTGTTATTGATATTCCGAAGGATATTTCCTTCCATAAAACCACTTATGAATACCCTACATCTGTAGATATGCGCTCTTACAGCCCTGTTTTAAAAGGACATTCAGGTCAAATTCGTAAGGCTGTAAGTCTCTTGCGAGATGCAGAAAGACCCTATATTTATACTGGTGGTGGCGTTATTTTGGCAAATGCTTCAGCTGAATTAAAAGAATTTGCTGAGTTGCTGGGATACCCTGTCACTAATACACTAATGGGGCTTGGAGGCTTTCCTGGAACGCATCCCAATTTCTTAGGAATGCCTGGGATGCATGGCACATATGAAGCCAATATGACAATGCAACATTCAGATGTGGTGATTGCTATTGGCGCTCGTTTTGATGATCGTGTGATTGGTAACCCTGCGCATTTTATGAGCTTGCCAAGAAAAGTCATACATATTGATATTGACCCATCTGTTATTTCAAAAAGAGTACGTGCTGACGTACCTATTGTGGGCAATCTCAAAGATGTTTTACAGGAAATGATTGCTCAGTTGCGAGCTGCAGGACCGTTAAAGAATAAATTAGCGGTTGATGCTTGGTGGAGTCAAATTAATGAATGGCGGAAAACAGATTGCTTAAAGTATGATCGTGAATCTCAGATTGTGAAGCCTCAGTATGTTGTTGAAACATTATCTGAGTTAACTCAAGGAGACGCTTTCATTTGTTCAGACGTAGGCCAACATCAAATGTGGGCTGCGCAATTTTATAAATTTAATAAACCGCGTCGTTGGATTAACTCCGGTGGTCTTGGCACAATGGGTGTTGGTTTGCCTTATGCGATGGGTATTAAAAAGGCGTTCCCAAATGAAACGGTTTGCACGATTACTGGCGAAGGTTCGGTACAAATGTGTATTCAGGAACTATCCACCTGTTTGCAATACGATACGCCTATCAAAATTATTTCACTCAATAATCGTTATTTAGGCATGGTTCGTCAATGGCAAGAGTTGAGCTACAGCAAACGTTATTCACATTCTTACATGGACTCGTTACCTGATTTTGTGAAATTAGCAGAAGCATATGGACACGTTGGAATGCGTATTGAGAAAAAATCAGATGTTGAAGGAGCTTTACGTGAAGCTTTGGCTCTGAAAAATAGGACTGTTTTTATGGATTTCCAAACTGATCCATCTGAAAACGTGTGGCCAATGGTTCAAGCAGGAAAAGGAATTACGGAGATGATTTTAGGTTCGGAGAATGCTGAATGAGACATATTATTTCAGTACTTTTAGAAAATGAGCCGGGAGCATTATCTCGTGTCGTTGGTTTATTTTCCGCACGTGGCTATAACATTGAAAGTTTGACTGTAGCTCCGACAGAAGACTCATCTCTTTCAAGGATGACGATTGTGACTGCAGGTTCAGATGAAGTAATTGAGCAGATTACGAAACATTTGAATCGCTTAGTAGAGGTTGTTAAAGTCTATGACTTAAGCGAAGGTGCTCACACTGAGCGAGAGCTGATGTTAATTAAAGTTCGAGCTGTAGGTAAGGAACGTGAAGAAATGAAACGTACCACTGATATCTTTCGTGGTCGGGTCATTGATGTCACTGATAAGAGTTATACCATTGAGTTAACAGGTGATTCTGCGAAGTTAGATGCATTTATTGAATCAATTGATAAATCTGCTATTTTGGAGACTGTAAGAACAGGCGCCTCTGGAATAGGTCGTGGGGAAAGAATTTTACGGGTTTAGTACCAGTAATGAGGTGTTGCAGTTCATGATTAAAACAATATTTAAATAGGAATAAAAATGAAAGTTTTTTACGATAAAGATGCTGACTTATCCTTAGTAAAAGGTAAACAAGTAACAATTATTGGTTATGGCTCACAGGGCCATGCTCACTCATTAAATTTGCATGATTCTGGCGTGAAAGTCACTGTAGGCTTACGTAAGAATGGTGCATCATGGAATAAAGCAGTGAATGCTGGTTTACAAGTTAAAGAAGTTGCTGAAGCAGTTAAAGGCGCTGATATTGTGATGATGCTTTTGCCTGATGAGCAAATTGCTGAAGTGTATAAAAACGAAGTTGCACCGAATATTAAAGTTGGTGCAGCTTTGGCGTTTGCACATGGATTTAATGTGCATTACGGTCAAGTCATACCTCGTGATGACGTTGATGTCATCATGATTGCACCTAAAGCACCGGGTCATACCGTAAGAAGCACATACGCTCAAGGTGGTGGTGTTCCTCATTTAGTTGCTGTCTATCAAGATAAATCTGGCGCTGCTCGTGATATCGCTCTTTCATATGCAACCGCCAATGGTGGTGGACGTGCCGGTATTATCGAAACCAATTTCCGTGAAGAAACTGAAACTGATTTATTTGGTGAACAGGCTGTTCTATGCGGCGGTGCTGTGGAATTAATTAAAGCTGGTTTTGAAACCTTGGTTGAAGCAGGCTATGCTCCTGAGATGGCTTATTTTGAATGTTTGCATGAACTCAAATTAATCGTGGATTTAATTTATGAAGGTGGTATCGCCAACATGAATTACTCAATTTCTAATAATGCTGAATACGGTGAGTATGTGACTGGCCCAAGAATCGTTACTGAGCAGACGAAACAAGTTATGCGTGATGTTCTCAAAGACATTCAAACTGGAGAGTATGCGAAGAGCTTTATTCTCGAAAATCGTGCAGGTGCACCTACATTGATTTCTCGTAGACGTTTAAATGCTGAGCATCAAATCGAGCTAGTAGGCGGCAAATTACGTTCTATGATGCCTTGGATTGCTAAAAACAAATTAGTTGATCAAAGTAAGAACTAATTAATGTCTGTCTATAACCACCCAATTATTGCTCGAGAAGGATGGCCATATCTCTTTGGTTTAGGGATTTTGGCCCTCTTCATTTGGAAGTTTGTAGGGGTGTATCCTTCTATACCTATCTGGATAGTATTTGTATTTGTTTTACAGTTTTTTCGTGACCCCCCAAGATTAGTCCCGTTAGAAGAAAATGCTATCTTGGCGCCAGCTGATGGAAGAATTGTTGCGGTAGAAAAGACGTTTGATCCATACGCAAAAAGAGATGCTTTAAAGATCAGTATTTTTATGAATGTCTTTAACGTTCACTCTAATCGTGTTGCCGTGAATGGGCGCATTAAATCTATTGAGTATTTTCCGGGTAAGTTTTTCAATGCTGATTTAGATAAAGCATCGACCGACAATGAGAGAAATGCGGTTGTTATTGACTCGAATGGACACGATATTACCCTTGTTCAAGTTGCTGGATTAATTGCACGACGTATATTGTGTTATGCACGTGTTGGCGACTTCGTTAAGAAGGGTGAGCGCTATGGTTTTATCCGTTTTGGATCGAGGGTTGACGTATATATGCCACTTGATGCTGAGCCTTTAGTTTCTGTTGGCGATACTGTTTATGCAACAAAAACCCTGTTAGCTATTTTGACTCATCTAGATTCATGAAATTTAAAGTAAGACCTAAGCGTCCCAAAATATTTAGTCGAGCAAGTCCACGTCGAGATAGAAAAGCATTTCAAGAACAGTTGCTTGAAGATGATCATGAGGAGCTAGTAGAGCGTCCTCGAAATAAGGCAATCTATTTATTACCCAATGCTTTTACAACTGGAGCTTTATTTTTTGGTTTTTTTGCGATTGTCCAAGCGATGAATCAGCATTGGGAAACCGCTTCAATGGCGATATTTTGTTCACTTATCCTAGATGGTATGGATGGTCGTATTGCTCGCCTGACGCGGACACAAAGTGCTTTTGGGGAACAATATGATTCACTTGCTGATATGGTCTCCTTTGGAGTTGCTCCAGCGCTCGTTGCCTATGAGTGGGCCCTAAAGGGCTTAGGAAAGTGGGGGTGGGTAGCAGCATTTATCTACTGTGCGGGTGCGGCTCTTCGTTTAGCTAGATTTAATATTAGTACTGGTAGTGTTGATAAGCGGTTTTTTCAGGGCTTACCAAGTCCTGCTGCAGCCTCCATCGTGGCGGGCTTTGTCTGGTTAGCTGAAGACAATCATTTACCGGTCAATGATGCCGCTATACCATGGACCATGTTTTTTATAACTGTATATGCAGGGATCACCATGGTCTCAAATGCGAAGTTTTATAGTGGTAAGGCTTTAGATATTCGCTATACGGTATCTTTTGGGGTGATGGTTTTTGTTATTTTAGGATTAGTTTTAATGTCCACCTATCCACCGCTTACCATTTTTTGTTTTTTTCTGGTCTATGCCTTATCAGGATATGTTTTATGGGTATGGGAGTATTACAAGACTTTTAATCAAAATAAAATCAGTCCTAAATAAGAAAAATGACACAAATGTCATTTCGGTGTATAGTAATTCTATGAATTTCAACTTTCAATCTTTATTATTGTTAAACCTACTAGGACTTGATCTAACCATCGGGGCCGGTATTAGGGCGTATCAATAAAACATTAGATTGAAGCTCACCATACCAGCCCCAGCAAATTTGCTGGGGTTTTTTATTTTAGGAAATGAAGTTTTAGGAGAACGAGAATGAATCAAGTAGCTGAAGATAGAGTCATTATTTTTGATACGACCTTAAGAGATGGTGAGCAATCACCTGGTGCATCGATGACAAAAGACGAAAAGGTCAGAATTGCGCGCCAACTTGAGCGTTTAAAAGTTGACGTCATTGAGGCTGGGTTTGCAGCAAGCTCACCTGGTGATTTTGAAGCAATTAAAGCCGTAGCTGCCGCTGTTAAAGACTCCACTATTTGTTCATTAGCAAGAGCGAATGATAAGGATATTTCTAGAGCTGCCGAGGCAATTGCAGCCGCTAATTCGAAAAGAATTCACATATTTCTGGCTACAAGTGAGTTACACATGAAGATGAAGCTCAGAATGACTAGAGAACAAGTTCTTGAGCAGGCAATCCAGTCGATTCGTTTTGCCCGCAACTTCACAGATGATATTGAATTTTCTCCAGAAGATGGATACCGATCTGACCCAGAGTTTTTATATCAAGTTCTTGAAGCTGTGATTAAAGAGGGTGCAACAACTATTAATGTTCCTGATACGGTTGGTTATGCAATCCCTGAGCTGTATGGAGAGTTCATCTTAGATTTACGTAACAAAATACCCAATTCTGACAAAGCCATTTGGTCCGTTCATTGTCATAACGACTTAGGATTAGCGGTAGCTAATTCTTTGGCTGGGGTTCATATTGGTGGTGCAAGACAGGTAGAGTGCACGATTAACGGCTTGGGTGAGAGAGCAGGTAATACCTCACTTGAAGAAATTGTGATGGCTATCAAAACTCGCAAGGACTACTTTAATTTAACGGTAGATACTGATATTTCACAGATTGTTTCGAGTTCAAAAATGGTCTCGCAAATTACCGGCTTTTTGGTGCAGCCAAATAAAGCGGTAGTTGGCGCAAATGCTTTTGCCCATGCCTCTGGCATACATCAAGATGGGGTTTTAAAGGCAAGAAATACCTATGAGATTATGCGCGCAGAAGATGTGGGATGGAGCGCTAACAAGATTGTTCTTGGTAAGTTATCGGGGAGAAATGCATTTAAACAACGATTACAAGAATTGGGCGTTAGCCTTGATTCTGAAGCGGAAATTAACGAGGCATTTGGTCGATTTAAGGCATTAGCGGATCAAAAAAGTGAAATTTTCGATGAGGATATTTTGGCAATTGTCTCGAATGCTGATGTGAAAGATGGAACTGACTATTATCGGTTTGTTTCCATAGCGCAACATTCAGAGACAGGTGAAAAACCACATTCTAAGATTGTTCTCCAAGTTGCAGGACAAGAGTGTGAAACCTCAGCTGAAGGCAATGGCCCAGTTGACGCGACATTAAATGCGATTGAAAAACAGGCCAATAGCGGCGCTGAGTTACTTTTATATTCCGTCAATGCAATCACAACAGGTACTGAGTCACAGGGTGAAGTCACAGTTCGTTTAGCTAAAGGTGGAAGAGTAGTGAATGGTATTGGAACTGATCCTGATATTGTTGCAGCCTCAGCAAAAGCGTATCTAGCTGCCCTAAATCGGTTACACGACCCATCACAAGAGAAACTAAATGCGCAGATGACGCCATAAATAGTCATTCGATTAACTTTAAAAATGCCCCAACGTCAGGTTGTTGATTTTGCAGTCAAGCAACCCGTATTGGTGGGATTGCAAGATAAACCTTTGATTTAGTTATATATTTTGGTTTGATGACTTTTGTATTGAAAAGCATTCAAGAGATAAAACTTTTAATCAATCTAGAATTTTGCTACAATGGAAGGCTATCTTGATGAAAAGAGGTAGTTTTTTAATCACGGCACTTTATAAGGTTGACTTCACATCGTGTGATTTGAGCTTTGGTGTTCGCAAGTAAGGGGTAATTTGATGGCTGTAAATACTGAAGCTAAAGCAGGGATTGTCAAAGAGCACGCACGTGCTGCAAACGATACAGGTAGTCCAGAAGTGCAAGTTGCGCTTTTAACTGCTCGTATTAATGATTTAACGCCTCATTTCAAGGCAAATTTAAAAGATCATCATAGTCGTCGCGGCTTATTAAAGATGGTATCTCGCCGTCGTCGTCTTTTAGATTACCTCAAAGGTAAGGATTTAAATCGTTACAAAGTGTTAATTGAAAAATTAGGTTTACGTAAGTAAATCAAATATGCCCGCTTTCACATGCGGGCATTATTGTTTTATCAGTAGTAATAGAGTTTGGGTTTAAAGAGAAATATTTGGGTATGTGTCATTCCATTGATGTTTTTTAAAATGGACAGAGCACCACTGGAATGGCATGCCCTTTCTTGTTGATTTCATCAATAAATCTCACGCTCTAATGTTCGAGGGAATTAAATCACCGTCGATAAGTGACGCAATGATGTTTTGCGTCTATTGTTCATGAATTGGAGAAAAAGATGAGTATGTTTAATAAAGTAACAAAAACGTTTCAATGGGGCAAGCACACGGTAACGATGGAGACTGGTGAAATTGCAAGACAGTCTGGCGGTGCAGTATTGGTTAACGTTGACGATACCGTTGTATTAGCTACAGTCGTAGCTGCAAAAAATGCCAAGCCTGGTCAAGATTTTTTCCCATTAACAGTTGATTATGTTGAAAAGACCTATGCAGCAGGTAAGATCCCTGGAGGATTTTTCCGTCGTGAAGGACGACCATCTGAGGGTGAGACTTTAACTTCGCGACTTATAGATCGTCCAATCCGTCCTTTATTTCCAGAAGATTTTTATAATGAAGTTCAGATTGTTATTCACGTCATGTCTATCAATCCAGAAGTGCCAGCTGATATTCCATCATTGATTGGTGCCTCTGCGGCTCTTGCGATTTCTGGTATTCCATTCCATGGACCTTTAGGCGCAGCTCGAGTCGGTTATAAAGATGGTGAGTATATGCTCAACCCAACTCGTTCTGAGCAATTAGAAAGTCAATTGGATTTGATTGTTGCAGGTACTCAAAATGCGGTATTAATGGTTGAGTCAGAGGCTCATGAGTTGTCTGAAGAAATTATGTTAGGTGGAGTTGTGTACGGGCATGATCAAGCCAAAATTGCCATTGATGCAATTCAAGATTTGGTGCGTGATGCTGGTAAACCTGAGTGGGATTGGAAGCCTGCGCCGAAGAATGAAGAACTCATTGCAAAGGTGACTGCACTTGCTGAGGATGGTCTTCGTGCGGCTTATCAAATTCGTCAAAAACAAGCTCGTTCAACAGAGCTAAAACAAGTCACTTCTAAGGTGCTTGAGCAGTTAGCTAGCGAAGGCGACGTGGATGATGTGGCTGTTGGAAATATTCTTTTTGGTTTAGAGTCCAAAATTGTTCGCAGCCAAGTTCTCAGCGGTGAGCCACGTATTGATGGCCGTGACACAAGAACAGTTCGCCCGATTGAAATCAGGGCAGGTGTGCTACCACGTACCCATGGTTCTGCTTTATTTACTCGTGGAGAAACCCAAGCCTTGGTCGTTGCAACATTAGGTACTGCCAGAGATGAGCAAATTATCGATGCCCTAGAAGGTGAATATCGTGATCGTTTCATGTTCCACTACAATATGCCTCCATTCGCCACCGGTGAAACTGGCCGTGTAGGTAGTCCAAAGCGTCGTGAAATTGGTCATGGTCGTTTAGCTAAGCGAGCATTAATTCCAGTTTTGCCAAAATCTGAAGATTTTGCTTACAGTATTCGTTTGGTGTCAGAAATTACTGAATCAAATGGGTCATCATCCATGGCATCAGTTTGCGGCGGATGCCTCGCATTGATGGATGCTGGTGTGCCAATTAAAGCGCATGTAGCTGGTGTTGCAATGGGCTTGATTCTTGATGGAAACCGCTTTGCTGTATTAACCGACATTCTTGGTGATGAAGATCACTTAGGTGATATGGACTTTAAAGTTGCTGGTACAGCCAATGGCGTAACTGCTTTGCAGATGGATATTAAAGTACAAGGTATTACTAAAGAAATCATGCAAGTTGCTTTAGCGCAAGCAAAAGAAGGTCGCTTGCATATTTTGTCAAAGATGCAAGAATCAATGTCGAATATTCGCACAGAGTTGTCAGAGCATGCTCCTCGAATGGTAACCATTAAGATTCATCCAGATAAGATTCGTGAAGTGATTGGTAAGGGTGGTGCAACGATTCAGGCCTTAACAAAAGAAACAGGTTGCAGTATTGATATTCAGGATGACGGAACAGTCACAATTGCTTCAACAAGTGCATCCGGAATGGAAGAAGCAAAACGTAGAATTGAAGGTATTACGGCTGAGGCTGAAGTCGGTAAGATTTATGAAGGGCCCGTAGTTAAGATTTTAGAGTTTGGTGCCTTAGTCAATATTCTTCCGGGTAAAGATGGTTTATTACATATCTCTGAGATTGCACATGAACGTGTCAAAGAAGTAAAAGACTTCTTGGAAGAGGGGCAAGTGGTAAAAGTTAAGTTGTTAGCTGCTGATGAGCGTGGTCGTCTTAAGTTGTCAATGAAAGCCTTGACCCCAGAGGAAGGCGGCCCATTGCCCCCAGTAGCCCATCAACCTGCTGTTGTTTCAGAAGAGATTGCTCCAGGGGTTACTGAGCAACCACCTGCTGAACAATAATTGCTGTTGTTGTTGAAATGCGCCCCATACTCATCATTGCGAATTGGAAGTTAAATGGTAACTGGTCTTTTAATGAAGAGTATGCGAGCTTATTTTCAAATGGTTTAAAAGAGATTGATCTTACTGGTCGTCAGATTGTGATATGCCCACCAAGTATTTATTTACAGCAATTAAATGGCTTGATTCTTGATCAAGAAATTTATTTTGGTGGGCAGGATCTTTCTGATGAAATATCTGGAGCATTTACCGGGGAAGTCTCGGGTGTAATGCTAAAAGAGTTTGGTTGTCGGTATGTTTTAGTCGGCCATTCTGAACGAAGATTGCGGCATCAGGAGTCCAATGAATTAGTTGTTAAGAAAGCTTTAAATGCAATTGCTGCAGGTTTGACCCCTGTAATTTGTGTTGGCGAAACATTAGAGCAGCGACAAAGTAAGCAAATGGAAGAAGTGTTATCAGCTCAAGTAGATTCTATTTTGCAGGGTTTAGGAGAGCAGGTTGAGCAGATTGTATTGGCTTATGAGCCCATTTGGGCGATTGGAACTGGTCAAACGGCAACTGCTGAGCAAGCACAAGAAGTACATGGTTGGTTACGTGAAAAAATTGGCGCAACAAATCGTAGCGTTGCGGAAAATTTACAAATGATCTATGGCGGTAGTGTGAAGTCGGATAATGCGAAGCAGTTATTAGAAATGCCTGACATTGATGGATTACTTGTTGGAGGGGCATCACTAGTTGTCCCAGAATTTTTATCAATTTGCCAAACAGGCGAAGTTATATAACGTAGGAAAGGTAGAAAATTATGGAATGGTTAAAAACTTTACTCATGGTAGTTCAAATTATCTCCGCTATTGGAGTTATTGGACTTGTCTTGGTCCAGCAAGGCAAGGGGGCTGATATGGGCGCTGCCTTCGGTTCTGGTTCTTCTGGGAGTATTTTTGGCGCAACAGGTTCCTCTAATTTCTTATCTAGAACAACGGGTATTTTGGCGGCGGTATTTTTCTTATCGACTTTATCCATAAGTTATGTTGGCACTAAGCATGAGAGTGATGCTGGTGTTTTATCAAAGCCTGCTGCAATGAGCGTGCCGGATCAACCTGTGGCTGATCCAGCGAAGTCGTCAGTAAAAGAAGTTGACCCTAACCAAGGGTCTTCTGCGCCAAAATAATTAAAAAAAGTTTTAAATAATTTTGCCCTTACTCATTAAAAGGGCTAAAATAACACCTTGTTTTACAGATGCCGTCGTGGTGGAATTGGTAGACACGCTATCTTGAGGGGGTAGTGGCCTAAGGCTGTGCGAGTTCGAGTCTCGCCGACGGCACCAAGTTTTAATTCTGTCATCAAATATGTTCTACAATCTTATTTGTGAATGTGTAATTTCTATGACATAAATAAATTGTGGAACAAAATTGAACCTAGGTAATTATCTCCCAGTCTTTTTATTTATCTTAGTCGGTATTGGTGTTGGGCTAGTACCTATGGCTTTGGGTAAGCTTCTTGCTCCATCAAATCCTGATCCAGAAAAAATTTCCCCGTACGAATGTGGATTTGATGCATTTGAAGATGCACGTATGAAATTTGACGTTCGTTACTATCTCGTTGCAATTTTGTTCATCCTTTTTGACCTTGAAACCGCCTTTTTGTTTCCGTGGGGCGTGGCTCTCAAAGAAATTGGTTGGGCTGGATACATTTCAATGATTGTTTTTCTTTTGGAATTTGTTGTTGGATTTGTTTATATTTGGAAAAAAGGTGCTCTTGACTGGGAATAGTCAAGAGTAATAAAAATACAATGGCGCTAGAAGGTTTATTAAAAGAAGGCTTTGTCACGATGTCAGCTGACAAGCTAATCAATTGGACAAGAACTGGTTCATTATGGCCAATGACATTTGGATTGGCCTGTTGCGCAGTCGAAATGATGCATGCTGGTGCCGCCAGGTATGACTTAGACCGCTTTGGGGTAGTTTTTAGGCCATCCCCAAGACAGTCAGATTTAATGATTGTTGCCGGTACCTTGTGTAACAAAATGGCACCGGCTCTGCGTAAAGTGTATGACCAAATGCCAGAACCTCGCTGGGTTTTGTCAATGGGTTCATGTGCAAATGGTGGCGGTTATTATCACTACTCATATTCGGTTGTCAGAGGTTGTGATCGAATCGTTCCAGTCGATGTTTATGTACCAGGCTGCCCTCCAACGGCAGAGGCTTTGATGTACGGAATTATTCAGTTGCAGGCAAAAATTCGTCGCACGTCAACTATTGCGAGAAAAGAGTAATTTCTGATGATGAATGAAAGACTAATCTATTTACAGCAGTTATTAGAAAAAACTTTTGGTAGTGTAGTTAGGGTTGAAGCTCGTTTAAACGAGCTAACACTGACCGTTCCTGCTGAGCAATATTTATCTGTTGCTGAAAAATTACGCAGTGATACGACTTTTGCCTTTGAGCAATTAATTGATTTATGCGGCGTTGATTATCAATCTTACGGAGATACCGTTTGGAGTGGTCTGCGTTTTGGTGTAGTTTCACACTTGCTGTCGGTTAGCAATAATTGGCGTTTACGTTTAATAGTCTTGGTTCCTAACGATGATTTTCCGGTGATTCCTAGTTTGACAGGTGTTTGGAGCTCCGCCAACTGGTATGAGCGTGAAGCATTTGATCTTTTCGGGATTATTTTTGAAGGTCACGATGATCTTCGAAGACTTTTGACTGATTACGGTTTTATTGGCCATCCATTCAGAAAGGACTTTCCGGTCTCCGGTCAGGTTGAAATGCGTTATGACCCAGATCAAAAGCGTGTTATTTACCAACCAATAACGATAGAGCCACGTGAAGTTACGCCACGCGTGATTCGTGAAGAAAGTTACGGGTCTTAAGATGGCAGAAATTAAAAATTACACTCTAAACTTTGGACCGCAACATCCTGCAGCGCATGGCGTGTTGAGACTTGTTTTGGAGTTGGATGGTGAAGTGATTCAACGTGCTGATCCGCATATTGGTTTATTGCACCGTGCTACTGAGAAATTAGCAGAAACAAGAACCTGGATTCAGAACGTACCGTACATGGATCGCTTAGATTATGTGTCTATGATGGCTAATGAGCATGCTTACGTCATGGCAATCGAAAAATTATTACAAATCGATGTGCCTGAACGTGCTCAGTATATTCGTGTGATGTTTGACGAAATTACGCGCCTCCTCAATCACTTATTGTGGATTGGATGTCATGGTCTAGACGTAGGAGCAATGGCAATCTTCCTTTATGCGTTTAGAGAGCGTGAAGATTTATTTGATATGTATGAGGCAGTATCCGGCGCACGTATGCATGCTGCCTACTATCGTCCTGGTGGAGTATATCGTGATTTGCCTGATCAAATGCCACAGTACACAGTCAATAAGATTCGCGGCGAAAAAGCAATCAAAAAGATTAATGAAAATCGTACAGGTTCCTTACTCGATTTTATTGAAGACTTTACGAATCGTTTCCCAGGTTATGTTGACGAATATGAAACACTCCTTACAGATAACCGCATTTGGAAACAACGTTTAGTTGGCATAGGTGTTGTAACCCCTGAGCGGGCATTGCAATTAGGCTTTACGGGTGCGATGTTGCGTGGTTCTGGTATTGAGTGGGATTTGCGCAAGAAGCAACCTTATGAGGTCTATGACAAGCTCAAATTTGATATACCAGTTGGTGTGAATGGTGATAGTTATGATCGCTATTTAGTTCGTGTTGAAGAAATGCGTCAATCGAATAACATCATCAAACAATGCATTACTTGGTTAAGAGCTAACCCTGGACCCGTTATAAGTGATAACCACAAAGTGGCTGTTCCTAATCGTGTGGATATGAAATCTAACATGGAAGAGTTGATTCATCACTTTAAATTATTTACTGAGGGTATTCATGTTCCGCCTGGTCAAGCTTATGCTGCAGTAGAACATCCAAAAGGTGAATTTGGTATTTATGCAATCTCAGATGGGGCTAATAAACCTTACCGTTTAAAAATTCGTGCCCCAGGCTTCCCGCACTTGGCAGCTTTAGATGAAATGGCAAGAGGTCACATGATTGCGGATGCAGTGACCATCATTGGAACGCAAGATATTGTGTTTGGCGAAATAGATCGTTAGGAAAATAGAGATGCTGTCGGAAAATTCTTTAAAGGAAATTGCTCGAAATGTAGCAAAGTATCCAGCTGATCAAAAGCAATCGGCTGTTATGGCTGCATTAGCAGTAGCTCAAGATGAGTATGGCTGGTTAACCGCTGATGCAATTGCTGAAGTTGCTTCTATATTGGATATGCCACCTATTTGGGTCCAAGAAATTGCCACTTTTTATAACATGTACAACACAGTACCCACAGGAAAATTTAAATTAGCGATTTGTACGAATCTGCCATGTGAACTGTCTGGTGGTAAACGAGCAGCGGAGTATTTGAAACAAAAGCTAGGCATTGGATTTGGAGAGACAACATCTTGCGGTACGTTTACCCTCGTTGAGGGAGAGTGTATGGGCGCATGTGGTGATGCTCCGGTGGCATTAGTCAATAACAAAAGAATGTGTAGTTGGATGACGAACGACAAAATTGATGCTTTGTTACAAGAGTTGTCTGCGAATGAGAAAGTGACGGGATAGATAATGACTTCACTTCATGATTTGCATATAAATCCACTCATTTTGGCTAATCTCAATGGTAGTAATTGGCATTTGCAAGATTATGTATCTAGGGGTGGATATGCTTCTTTACGTAAAATTTTAGAAGAAAAAATATCTCAAGATCAAGTGATTGCAACTGTAAAATCGTCTGGGCTCAGAGGGCGAGGAGGCGCAGGCTTCCCTACAGGATTGAAGTGGAGTTTTATGCCACGTCAATTACCTGGAGATAAATATTTAGTATGTAACTCTGACGAAGGTGAGCCTGGCACTTTCAAAGATCGTGACATCCTTCGATATAACCCGCATGCCCTTATTGAAGGTATGGCAATTGCAGGTTATGCAATGGGAATTTCAGTTGGGTATAACTATATTCATGGTGAAATTTGGAATGAATATGCAATTTTTGAAAAAGCTCTCGATGAGGCGCGTGCCGCTGGCTTCTTGGGTGAGAAGATTATGGGTTCAGAATTCTCCTTTCAGTTGCATGCTCATCATGGATATGGTGCATATATTTGTGGAGAAGAAACGGCCTTGCTAGAATCATTGGAAGGCAAAAAAGGTCAACCACGCTTTAAGCCACCATTCCCTGCCAGTTTCGGTTTATATGGCAAACCAACGACGATTAACAACACTGAAACCTTTGCCGCGGTGCCATTTATCTTTACTATTGGCGCTGATCAATATGCACAGTTAGGTAAACCGAACAATGGTGGAACGAAAATATTTTCCGTCTCTGGTGACGTGGCTCGCCCAGGTAATTATGAAGTTCCTCTAGGAACCCCCTTTGCAAAACTATTAGAACTTGCTGGCGGCATGCGTGACGGTAAGAAAATTAAAGCCGTTATACCTGGAGGTTCATCAGCTCCGGTTATTCCTGGAGAGATGATGCTAGCCACGGATATGGACTATGACAGCATTGCAAAAGCTGGCTCGATGTTAGGCTCTGGTGCTGTGATTGTGATGGATGAGACACGTTGTATGGTGAAGTCCTTGTTAAGACTGTCTTATTTTTACCATGAAGAGTCTTGTGGGCAATGTACTCCTTGTCGTGAAGGTACTGGTTGGCTATGGAGAATGGTTAATCGTATTGAGCATGGCCAGGGGCGTCCTGATGATTTAGATTTGCTCAATGACGTTGCAGGCAACATTATGGGAAGAACAATTTGTGCTTTAGGTGATGCTGCTGCGATGCCTGTACGCGGCATGTTAAAGCACTATATGCCTGAATTTGTGTATCACGTTGAGAACAAGCGTTGTCTTGTTCCGCAATATATTTAATGAAAAAAGATCAAAGTGAGTAAGCAGAATGGTTGAAATTGAGATTGATGGAAAATTAGTCGAAGTCAAGGAAGGCTCAACGGTCATTCAAGCCGCCCAAAGCATTGGCACGTATATTCCACATTTTTGTTATCACAAAAAATTATCGATTGCTGCTAATTGCAGAATGTGTTTGGTCGAGGTTGAAAAAGCTCCTAAACCTGTTCCTGCTTGTGCCACACCTGTTAACAAAGGGATGAAGATCTTTACGCGATCTGAAAAAGCAGTTAATGCACAAAAGTCTGTGATGGAATTTTTATTAATTAACCATCCCTTAGATTGTCCAATTTGTGACCAAGGTGGTGAATGTCAATTACAAGATTTAACCATGGGTTATGGAAAATCAGCCTCACGTTATCAAGAAGAGAAAAGAGTGGTATTCCATAAAAATGTGGGACCACTGATTTCTATGGAAGAAATGAGTCGTTGTATTCATTGCACTCGCTGTGTTCGTTTTGGACAAGAAATTGCTGGTGTTATGGAGTTAGGAATGTTGGGACGTGGAGAGCATTCTGAAATTACTTCTTTTGTTGGTCAAACGGTTGATTCAGAGATGTCAGGCAACATGATTGATATCTGTCCTGTAGGAGCATTGACTAGTAAACCCTTTAGATACGCTGCGAGAACTTGGGAATTGGGTAGAAAGAAATCTTTAAGCCCACACGACTCGATGGGTAGCAACACGATTATTCAGACTAAATCTGAGCGAGTAATGCGGGTCGTGCCCTTTGAAAATGAAGCTATTAACGAATGTTGGATTTCTGATAAAGACCGTTTTGCTTATGAAGGTTTAAATAGCGAAGACCGTTTGCAGCAACCGCTCATTAAACAAAATGGAGAGTGGTTGGAAACCGATTGGCAGACTGCGCTTGAGTATGTCGCTAGTGGTTTATCTGGAGTTAAAGCGGATCACACTGAGAAAGCAATCGCAGCGATTGCTCACCCAATGAGTTCCGTTGAAGAATTGTATTTGTTGCAAAAATTAATCAAAGAATTAGGATCTGATGATGTGGAAACACGCCTGCGTCAAATTGATCCAACAAACGATATTACCCTGCCTTGGTTGGGTCGGCCTATTGTAGAAATTGAAAACTTACACAGAGCTTTAATAATCGGTAGCTTTTTACGCAAAGATCATCCATTAATTGCGACACGTTTACGCAAAGCCACCAAAGCTGGTTTGCAGGTTTTGAGAATTGATACAGGAGCGGATGACTGGTTAATGCCTGCTCAGGCGATGACACTAGCACCTTCCAAATGGTTGTCGGCATTACAAGCCATTGCCTCAGAAGTAGCCTCTGCAAAATCTATCCAAGCGCCACTCAATATTTCTCAAAGTGACCCACAGGCAAAATTTTATGCACAAGCATTATTAAACGGTGAGCACAAATCGATCTTCATTGGTAATACTGCTTTAGCACATCCAGAGGCAACACAGTTAGTGGCTTGGGCACAGTGGATTGCTGATCAAACAGGTGCCACTTTGGGGTTCCTTGGAGAAGGAGCTAATTTCGTTGGTGCAAAACTGGTTGGAGCAACTCATAAAGGAATACAACCTATTCTAGATGGCTCCAAAAAAGCTGTCGTGTTGTATCAAGTTGAACCAAGTATGGATTTAGGGAATCCTGCAATGGCGAAAGAGGCTTTATTGCAAGCACAGACTGTGATTGCGATGAGTTCATTTATATCAGATGACTTACTCGAACTTGCCGATGTGATTTTACCGGTGACACCCTACTCAGAACAAGCTGGAACATACATTAACATTGTTGGAGATGTGCAAACTGTTCAAGCCTCAGTAAGACCTTTGGGTCAAGCTCGTCCAGGTTGGAAAGTACTGCGCGTCTTAGGTGATTTACTCAAGTTGGACGGCTTTCAGTTCAACGCGGTAGACGAGGTGATGAATGCTGCATTAGGTGGCCTTGATATTGCAGCGTCTTTATCTAATAGAACACAAGTCAGTCTTGCGCAAGCTCAGTCATCCTCCAATCATGGCATTGAACGAGTAGCAGATTTGCCAATTTACTTTACCGATTCGATTGTTCGCAGAGCCCCATCTTTGCATTTAACTGTGGACAGTAAAAACGCAATGAAGGCAGGACTTTCACCGGATTTATTTGCCAAGTTTGATCTTAAAGAAGGTGATGCGATCAAAGTTTCACAAGGAAATCATTCTGTTGTTTTACCAGCCACATTACAAAAAGGTTTAGCTGCGGGAGTGATCAGAATTGCATCTGGCACCCCAGCAAGTGCTGAGCTTGGAAGTTCTTTTGGTGAATTAGTTGTGGAGCGTGCTTGAAATGATTGAAACCATTACAACTCAAGGTGAAGCCATATTTGGTCAAGCATGGCCATTGGTTTGGGCGCTTTTACGAATCGTTGTGATCGTCTTGCCCATGTTTGCATGTGTTGCTTATCTTACTTTATGGGAACGTAAACTGATTGGTTGGATGCATACTCGACTGGGGCCAAATCGTGTCGGTCCATTAGGACTTTTACAGCCGATTGCAGATGCTCTTAAATTATTACTCAAAGAAATTATTCAACCAATTCGTGCGAATAAATTGTTGTATATTGTCGGGCCAGTGATGGTGATTGCACCTGCATTTGCAGCATGGGCGGTCGTGCCATTTCAGGACGGTATGGTATTGGCAGATGTCAATGCTGGACTTCTCTATGTCATGGCAATTACTTCAGTAGGCGTCTATGGTGTGATTCTTGCTGGTTGGGCGTCGAATTCAAAATATGCATTCTTAGGGGCCATGCGTGCTTCAGCGCAAATGGTTTCCTACGAAATTGCAATGGGCTTTGCATTAGTTACGGTTTTAATGGTGACAGGATCACTTAATCTTGGAGATATTGTGCGTGCACAATCTCAGGGATTTTTTGCTTCTCTTGGAATTAATTTCTTATCTTGGAATTGGTTGCCCTTATTACCCATGTTTATGATTTACTTTATATCTGGAGTTGCTGAAACGAATCGTCATCCGTTTGATGTTGTAGAAGGCGAGTCTGAAATTGTGGCCGGCCATATGATTGAGTATTCTGGAATGGCGTTTGCCATGTTCTTCCTTGCTGAATATGCCAACATGATTTTGATTACAACCATGTGCGCCACATTATTTCTTGGTGGATGGTTGCCTATTTTAGATTTACCAATATTGAGAGATATCCCAGGTTTCTTCTGGTTATTTGCTAAAACATTCATTCTCTTGTCGATTTTTATTTGGTTAAGAGCGTCGTTACCAAGGTATCGTTATGACCAAATTATGCGTTTAGGTTGGAAAGTTTTTATACCTTTATCTGTCTTTTGGGTCGTCGTTGTTGGCGCATGGGTTGTTTCACCATGGAGTGTTTGGAAATAATGAAGCTCTACACTACAGGAATTACATATGTTAAATAATGTCCGCGAATTTTTAAACAGCTTACTTCTGAAGGAGGTGTTTAAAGGCTTGGGCCTTACAGGTCGTTATTTGTTCGCACCTAAAACAACCATTCAATATCCTGAAGAAAAAACGCCGATGTCACCACGCTTTCGTGGATTGCACGCATTACGTCGTTATCCAAATGGTGAAGAGCGTTGTATTGCGTGCAAAATGTGTGAAGCTGTATGTCCCGCAATGGCAATTACGATTGAATCCGACTTACGTGAAGACGGCACACGACGAACCTCTCGCTATGATATTGATCTAACTAAGTGTATTTTTTGTGGTTTTTGTGAAGAAGCTTGTCCTGTAGATGCAATTGTCGAGACACATATTCATGAATACCATGGTGAAAAGCGTGGCGATTTGTACTTTACAAAAGATATGTTGTTAGCCGTTGGTGATCAATTTGAAAAAGAAATTGCAGCGAATAAAACAGCAGATGCAAAGTATCGATAAGAATAAAAATGATGAACTTGAATCCAACCTTAATCTTTTTCTATAGTTTTGCTACTGTGCTGGTTCTCTCAGCGTTAAAAGTTATCACCGCAAAAAATCCAGTACATGCAGCCTTGTTTTTAGTGTTAGCTTTTTTTAATGCAGCAGGCATTTGGATGTTGTTAGAAGCTGAATTTTTATCGATTGCCCTCATTCTTGTCTATGTGGGCGCTGTGATGGTTTTATTCTTGTTTGTGGTGATGATGCTTGATTTAGATATTGCCCACTTACGCAGCCAATTTAAACGGTTTATACCTGTAGCATCTTTAGTTGGTGCAGTGATTGTGGCCGAAATGACCCTTGTGTTAGTAAGAGCTTTCATTGGTACAACTCAACCTTTGCCAAAGAACACCCCTGCCGGAGAAAGCAATTCCATGAGTCTTGGTAAATTGATTTATGGCGACTATGTTTTTAATTTTGAAATTGCCGGAATCATACTTCTCGTTGCTATTATTGCTGCCGTGGCATTGACCTTACGTCGTCGTAAAGACCATAAGACACAAGATATTGCAGCACAGATTCGTACGAATCCGGCTGATCGAGTTCGGATTGTATCGATGGAATCAGAAAATGAAAACCGTCAGACTGGGAAAAAATCATGATTACACTTGCTCATTATTTAGTCTTAGCTGCCATGTTATTTGCGATTGGCATTATTGGTATCTTTTTAAATCGTAAAAACATCATTGTGTTACTTATGTCAATTGAACTGATGTTACTTGCAGTCAATACCAACTTTATTGCATTCTCGCATTACTGGGGGGACATGTTGGGTCAAGTATTTGTCTTTTTTATTTTGACAGTTGCCGCTGCAGAGGCTGCTATAGGATTAGCTATATTAGTAATTCTATTCCGAAGTAGTGATACCGTCAGTACAGAAGATCTTGGTCAGTTAAAAGGTTAATAGGGCTATTCGATAGAAAACATCATGACGTCAACATTACATCCCGCTCTATTAATATTTATTCCTTTGGCGCCATTAATTGGTGCGATTTTGGCTGGTTTTTTTGGCACGAAATTTATGGGGAACCTACTCAGCAGAACAGCGTGCCACCGGATCACGATTCTTGGGGTTGCAATTGCTTGTGGTTTATCGATTTATGTATTGACTCAAGTGATGGCAGGTGCACGTTTTAATGCCAACATTTATGAGTGGATGCGTTTTGGAGATGAGCTTGTACTTAACATTGGATTTTTAATCGATCCACTCTCTGCAATGATGATGGTTGTTGTTACGTTTGTATCATTAATGGTACACATCTACACCATTGGCTATATGCATGAGGATGAAGGATATAACCGTTTCTTCTCCTATATTTCATTATTCACATTTGCGATGTTGATGCTGGTGATGAGTAATAATTTTCTACAGCTCTTCTTTGGTTGGGAAGCAGTAGGGTTAGTTTCTTATTTACTGATTGGCTTTTGGTACACCAAGCCTACAGCCATTTTCGCCAATATGAAAGCATTCTTAGTCAATCGTGTTGGTGACTTTGGTTTTATTCTTGGCATTGGTTTAATCTTTGCCAACACTGGCACTTTGGATTATGAAACTGCTTTTGGCCAAGCACAAAATATCGCTGCCCAAACTTTGCCTGGAACTAGTTGGGAGTTAATGACCGTGGCATGTATTTGCTTATTTATTGGGGCAATGGGGAAATCTGCACAGTTCCCATTACATGTTTGGTTGCCTGATTCGATGGAAGGCCCAACGCCAATTTCAGCTTTGATTCACGCGGCGACCATGGTTACGGCAGGCATTTTTATGGTGTCTCGGATGTCACCATTTTTTGAGTTATCTGATACCGCACTTTCATTCATTTTGATTATTGGTTCTATTACGGCCTTATTTATGGGGTTTTTGGGTATCGTACAAACCGACATTAAGCGTGTAGTTGCATACTCCACCTTGTCACAGTTAGGATACATGACGGTTGCTCTGGGTGTTTCAGCATATCCTGTAGCGATATTCCACTTGATGACACATGCGTTCTTTAAAGCGCTTTTATTCCTTGGGGCGGGAAGTGTGATTATGGGGATGCATCATGATCAAGATATGCGTAACATGGGTGGACTTAGAAAGTACATGCCAATTACTTGGATTACCTCGTTGATTGGTAGTCTAGCCTTAATAGGCACGCCGTTCTTTTCAGGTTTTTATTCCAAAGATTCTATTATTGAAGCAGTTGCTGAAAGTCATATTTATGGCTCTGGTTTTGCTTACTTCGCTGTTATGGCGGGTGTGTTTATTACAGCTTTTTATTCATTTAGAATGTATTTCTTGGTTTTCCATGGCAAAGAGCGCTTTGGACATGTACATGATCACCATGGTCATGATCATGATGCTCATCATGGATTAGCGCCTGGACAAAAGCCACATGAGTCGCCGTTAGTAGTTACCTTACCACTTGTATTATTAGCGATTCCTTCGGTCATGATTGGTTATATCGCAATTGAGCCGATGTTGTATGGAGGCTTTTTTGATCAATCGATTGTCATTGATACTCAAGCTCATCCAGCAATGGAGGAATTAGAAGGAGCATTTCATGGCGCATTCAATATGGTGATTCATTCTTTGACATCACCAGTTTTATGGTTAGCCATTGCTGGCGTTACAACTGCAGCGATCTTCTATTTATTCAGGCCTGAGATTCCTGCAAAGATTGCGGAAGTATTTGCTCCGCTCAAGAAAATATTGGATAACAAATATTATGTAGATGATTTCAATCAAGCTGTTTTTGGTCGTGGCGCACAAATCATTGGTAATGGATTTTGGAAGCTTGGTGATCAAACCGTTATTGATGGATTTATCGTCAATGGAAGTGCTAAGGTAGTTAATTGGTTCTCCAAATTAGTTAGACATTTTCAATCTGGGTATTTATATCATTACGCCTTTGCCATGATTATTGGTGTAATAGGTTTAATTGCTTGGATACTTTTCACCCATTTGGGTTCAATACAATAAGCGGTCAGTTATGAATTTATCATTAGCAATTTGGATGCCGATTGTATTCGGGTTATTGATTTTAGGAAGTGGTTCTGATTCCAACAAGTCCTATGTCAAGTGGATGTCATTATTTGCTGCGACCTTTAGTTTCATCATTACTCTCCCACTCATAACGGATTTTGATACTGCGAATGCTGGCATGCAGTTTGTTGAAAATATTCCGTGGGTTCAGAGATATGACTTAAGTTACTTTTTAGGCGTTGACGGAATCTCGGTTTGGTTTGTAGTCCTTACTTCTTTTATCACTGTAATTGTAGTGCTTGCTGCTTGGGAAGTGATTCAGGACCGTGTAGCGCAGTACATGGCCGCATTCTTAATCTTGTCAGGTTTAATGATTGGAGTGTTTTGCGCATTAGATGGTTTACTTTTTTATGTATTTTTTGAAGCGACACTGATTCCGATGTACATCATTATTGGTGTTTGGGGTGGTAAGAACAGAATTTATGCAGCATTTAAATTTTTCTTGTACACCTTGCTCGGGTCATTACTCACTTTGATTGCAATTTTGTACCTATATAACGCAACTGGTTCCTTTCAGATACTTGAGTGGCATCAGGCCCCATTGAACTTCATAGAGCAGTTGTTTATTTTCTTAGCATTCTTAATGGCGTTTGCGGTAAAGGTGCCGATGTGGCCAGTACATACTTGGTTGCCAGATGCCCACGTTGAAGCCCCAACAGGTGGTTCGATTGTATTGGCCGCAATTATGTTGAAGTTAGGAGCTTATGGTTTCTTGAGATTCTCACTACCCATTGCACCAGATGCCAGTGTTTATTTGGGGCCATTTATGATTGCGCTATCTTTGATTGCCGTCATTTACGTTGGTTTGGTGGCACTCGTGCAAAAAGATATGAAAAAATTGGTAGCGTATTCATCAATTGCGCATATGGGATTTGTGACATTAGGTTTTTTCATCTTTAACCAGATGGGACTTGAAGGTGGAATTATTCAAATGATTTCACACGGATTTATTTCTGGTGCGATGTTCTTCTCGATTGGAGTTTTATATGATCGGATGCATACTCGTGAAATTGCTGATTACGGTGGGGTAGTCAATACCATGCCACGTTTTGCAGTGTTTGCAGTTTTATTCGCCATGGCGAATTGCGGCTTACCTGCTACTTCAGGATTTATTGGTGAGTTTATGGTCATCCTTGGAGCGATTGATTATGACTTCACTATTGGATTACTTGCATCTACAGCACTTATCCTTGGAGCTGCATATTCATTGTGGATGACAAAAAGGGTATTTTTTGGCAAAGTCACCAACGATCACGTAGCACAATTAAGTGATATCAACGCAAGAGAGTATTTCATTCTTGGGGTGTTAGCGGTATTAACGATTGGTATGGGGGTTTATCCAAAGCCTTTTACCGATATTATTCATCCAGCGGCGGTTGAGTTACTGAAGCATGTCGCGTTGACGAAGATTTAAAGAACTGGAACTAGCATGCAAGCAATCGACATATTAGAAATTTTGCCCGAGTTAATTTTATTACTCGTGATTTGTTTCATTTTATTAGTGACACCTTTTTTTAAAGAAAAAGAAGTGAATGATGAGGATGTCTTTTTTACACCGAATGCAGCGGTCTTTGCCTATCAATTAACGATTTTGACATTACTTGTTTTAGCTATTATGTTTGCTGTGCGTGTGAGTGATATGCCGATACGAATCATGAATGGGTTGTACCTTGTTGATCCGTTTTCAAACGTTTTAAAGTCTGTATCTGCGATTGCCGTGATGGTTACATTGATTTACTCAAAACAATACTTAATCGATCGTCAGCTATTTAGAACAGATTACATTGCTTTAGTTTTGTTGGCATTGCTAGGACAATTCGTGATGATTTCAGGGGCCAATATGTTGACCCTTTATCTTGGACTTGAGTTGTTAGCTTTGTCGACTTATACCTTGACTGCGATGCGTCCTAACTATCCCCGCGGCATTGAAGCAGGTATGAAATATTTTATTTTAGGGGCCTTATCTTCGGGATTTTTGTTATACGGAATGTCCATGATTTATGGCGCCACTGGATCATTAGATTTAGATGATATTTTACGCACGACAAGCAATGATGCTGTCATGCATTTAGTGCTTACTTTTGGGATCGTGTTTTTGCTAGCGGGGTTAGCTTTTAAATTAGGCGCAGCACCATTCCACATGTGGGTTCCTGATGTGTATGATGGTGCACCGACATCCGTCACATTATTAATTGGTGGCGCCCCTAAAATTGCTGCGTTTGCAATCACCTTCAGATTATTAGTTGGTGGTTTGCAAAATCTCGATGTAGATTGGCAGCCGATTCTGATTTTCTTATCAGTTACTTCATTGATGATTGGCAACTTGACTGCGATTGCACAAACCAATATTAAACGTATGTTGGCTTATTCTACGATTTCTCATATGGGCTTTTTGCTGCTTGGATTTCTTTGTGTATATGACGAACTTGCCTATAGCGCTTCATTCTTTTATGCAGTGACTTATGTTTTATCCACTTTGGGTACCTTTGGACTTTTGATGATTTTGTCTAAAAAAGGTTTTGAATGTGAAAATATAGAAGACTTAAAAGGGCTTAATCGCCGCAGTCCATTACTCGCCTTCACTATGTTGTTATTGATGTTCTCATTAGCGGGTATTCCCCCGACAGTTGGTTTTATTGCAAAATTATCCATTTTGGATTCTTTAGTTGATGCAGGTTATCTTGGATTGGCAATATTTGCAGTGATGGCTTCATTAGTTGGCGCCTTTTACTACCTACGAGTTGTGAAAACGATGTATTTTGAAGAGCCAACTGATACAAGTTTAATTATTGGGCAGGGATTTGCAAAAGGAGTTCTAACTATTAATGGCATCTTTATTCTTTTAGCAGGTATCTTCCCGGCGTTCCTGACAACGCTTTGCTTACAGGCGATGAGAACTTCCTTACAGGGCTGATGACCACGAATTTTCCATTGATTCCAAATCTTAAGGATTTGCAACCAGGTGATGAGCATCTGCGAGAGATTACTCTGGAATCAAAACAAGTATATGAGGGCTATTATCTGAAACTGATTCAAGATCAGGTTCAGTTACCCAACCGTCAAATAGCTGGAAGAGAGTATTTAATTCATCCAGGAGCTGTGGCTATTGTGCCAATTTTGCCTGATGGCAGGGTTTTGCTGGAGAGGCAGTATCGTTATCCTTTGCAGCAAGCATTTATTGAAATTCCTGCAGGTAAATTAGAAGTCAGCGAGGACACTTTAACTTGCGCCCAGCGAGAGCTACAAGAAGAAACAGGATTTGTTGCTAGGCAGTGGCATTTTTTAGGGAAAATCCATCCGATTATTTCCCACTCCACCGAATTTATTGATATTTATTTGGCGCAAGATTTAGAAATGACTCAGGCAGACTTGGACGATGGCGAGTTTTTAGACATTTTTGGAGCTTCATTAAAAGAAATTCACGAATGGATTAAAGAAGGAAAAATCACTGACGTAAAAACTATTATCAGCTTCTATTGGCTTCAAGAGTTTTATAGGTCTTCTAGTGCTTAAATGAACCATATTCTATTATTTAGATAGAATATGAATTAGTGTCATAATTGAAAATAAATGTTAACTTGAAATCTAAAAAATATGAAAGTTTATAACTTGGCTTGTCCTCTTAACCATCAGTTTGAAGGATGGTTTTCTTCTGAGGAAGATTTTTCATCGCAACAAGAACGAGCAGTACTTTGCTGCCCGATGTGTGACAGCATTGAAATTGCGCGGATGCCATCCGCTCCATATATTGGCGGTAAAGGTCATCAGCATGGCAGTTCCGCATTTGAGGATTCTGAAAGGTCTACTCCTAATCTGCCTTCATCTAGCGATGCAATGCATTTAAGTCCTGAGCAAAAAATGCTCTTTCAAGAAAAAATGCAGTCAATGATGTTGCAAGTGGTCCGTGAAATAATGGAAAAGACAGAAAATGTTGGTGAATGTTTTGCTGAAGAAGCTCGCAAAATACATTACAAAGAGTCGCCTGAGAGAAGTATTCGTGGAGTAACAACGGTTGATGAGGCTGCTGAATTAATCGATGAAGGTATCGAGGTTTATTCTTTACCAGTGTCACCATTGTTAAAAAACACACTTCAATAATTGGTCAATAAAAAACATAAAGTCCTTAGAATGAATGAAGTGAAAGTTTTTTAAGTAAATGAACAGAAAATTAAGAACATTCTCTAGTTAATTTATTGAGATCAGTTAATTTTTCTAAATTCCAAACCATTTCTAAAATGCGTTTAGTTTTATCATTTGTAATGCATGTACTGGCATTTTGAATAAATTTTGACTCTATGTCTTTATCACTCATTGGGTTTTGAATAGTCCCCTTTGCATGCTCGATATTCATGTCAAAAGTTGCTCCAGATTTTGTTGTAATTCGAGCATTCGCTTGATCTAATTGTAAATTAGCGGATGCTAAAACCTTTACCGTTTTTCGTAAATTAATGACCGCGGGATCTTGTGATCTTTCATTAGAAAATTGTGTAACACCGCCAGCGCGATCAATATACGAAACAGCTGCCGCATGATTAGCGCTAAATTTTGACATCAAACCTGAACCAGGTTGATCCACCCCAGTAATACGAATAACATCTGGATGAACTAATACTTCAAAATTTGCAATATCCGACCATGGCACTTTAGACGCTTTAGATAAGCCAATACAGGCATCAATTAGGGGATGTAAAACCACTCCACAAGAATAAGGTTTATAGCCGTTGCTGACGATTAACCACTCTTTCCCTAGGTCTTTAGTCAGTAAATCTAGGTCTTGCGATGTACTATAAATACGAGTAAATCCCAAATTACCCTCAAGGATTTCGGAAGAGCTGTTAAAACCATTAGATGCCAGAGTGGCTGATAATACGCCGTGATAAGCCGATTTGCCAGCATGTAAAGATTTACAGTCACTTCCGCGGTTTTGCTGCATACCAGCCGCTTGGGTACAACCTATTCCGAGAGCCATCAGAGTTTTTTGAGCATCTAAATTGAGCATTCTAGAAGCTCCGATAGAAGATGCAATAGTCCCTAAGCTTCCCGTTAGATGCCAACCTCCACGATGATGATTGGGCATTGCCTGCCCCGTTCGTATTCCACCTTCAAAAGCAGCAACTAGACTAACGATGAGTTGTTGACCATTTAATTTCTTTTGTTCACCAATTGCTAGAAGTGCTGGCATTGTGGCCGTACTAGTATGCAGGATTACACCACCAAGGTGGGTATCATCGAAATCAAGTATATGCCCCATTTGACCATTTGCAACGGGTGAGTCAAGTAAGCTCATTTTTAAACCTGGATGGCCAATCACCCGCACTGCGGAATATGAGCCCATTGATTTGAGCGTATTTACTAAATTAATAGAAGTGGGATGTTTGCTGCCAATTAAAGCGCATCCTAGCCAATCTAGAGTAGCTCGTTTTGCTTCATGAATTGCGCCTGACGATAATTGAGCAAATTGGATTTTAGAGGTGAATTCAGTTAATTTTTTACTAATGCCAAGTCCTGTATTGCCCGCGCCATAAGTGTTTGAGGTGGTTTTTGGGGTTTGTGCGGGATTAGAGTCCTCTGTCGCCAAACTATGGGAGCTTGGGAGAAAGGAACCGGCAGCAACAAGTAAACTTGTTTCTAGAAGATCTCTGCGTTTGATTGTATTCATTGATTTGTCTTTTTTAATTTTTTATCAAATGAGCATACCATTTTATTCAAGGAAACTTTCAGAAAATTCGCTTTTTTCAATTAGAGAAAGAGCAATGATCGGATAGCAAGTTATGATAAATTTCATCATATCAATGTAATAGGAGATATTTGTATGGAAAGAAGAGACTTTCTGAAGTCTGCAGGAGCGGCGGCTCTTTATGTCAATGCACCTAGTGATTTAGTTGCGTCATCAGCTGTTGCAAGTCCGAGAGTAGATAAACTTTGGGATCACGGATTAGTTCGCCATATTTTGCCCACAGTTAATGATACAGAAATTTTGATGAAGATATCACTTTATCAACCTCAAAAAAATCCTCCTATATTACATGTTGGAAATAATCGTGTGGTTGGCAAAATGACCGATACACAGGGAGAGTTTTGGCAATTTTTTATTAAAAATTTAAAGCCTGGTCAACCGTATCAACTGAGCCTAAAAAACCATCTTGGGACTTCGCTTTGTGAACCTTGGACTTTGTCGACTTTTCCATCTAGAGAGTCTAATCCAGATCAATTTAGAGCCTTATTTATTTCTTGCGTAGGTGGTCATGAAGCAGCAGGATTTCTACCTAATGAAGTCAGAAATCGCTTATTACGAAGAGCGCTTAGTTTTCAGCCACAAGCGACGATTGTGAATGGGGATCATGTTTATTGGGATTTGTTATCACCTAGCACATCAAAGGTAAGATATGGCGGCAACACAGAACAAGCAATCAAGATTGCAGGAAAATTTGATCGTGCAGGGATTGTCTTAGGAGGGGACAACGAGATAGTTCTTAAAAAAGCAGTAGGTCCACAAATTGCGAATATATATGGCGCAGATTTCCGCTCAACGCCAGTATTTTTTCTTCAAGATGACCATGACTATTTTGATAATGACGATGCATTTGATGAAATAGTGACTTTTCCACCATCTTATTTTATGTTGCAGTTAGCTCGAACAACTCAATCTATGTACTATCCAGAGTTTTTATCTGATGCAGCTAGGCCTAAAGGACTTCCTTACTCTTTTGCTGCAGATAGACCCACAGGGATTTCTGAAAGTTTTGGAACGATTCGCTATGGACGTTTGGCAGAGATTCTTTTATATGATGTGAGAAGAACTGCTACATTAGCGGGCCCATCTGCCGTTTATGTAGATTTTGAAGTAGAAAATTGGTTAGTTAATCGAACTAGAAGTAATGATGTTCAACATTTGATTCATTGCCCATCAAATCCTCCGGGATGGTCTGCTGGTAAATGGGGTGAGTGGTATCCAGATGTCTTGGGTGATGATAAAAAATTAAGTATTACCACTCCAAAGCCCTATTGGCAATCTGGTTGGTTAAAGCAACACGACCGATTAATGAGCACTTTATCTCAAAATTTAACAAGATCTCCTTTAGTGATTAGTGGGGATATGCATTCCATTGCATTTGGTTCTATGATGAGAACAAATAATAATGATTTAACCAAAAATCCAGTCCATGTTGCACTCTCTGGAACCGGTGGAACCCTCGCTACTGGTTGGCCCTCTAAAGGTTGGCGTAAAACTCCTGCATTACCATCTCAGGTTTTAGATTTTTCAGAGGAGATTAAGCCAATTGAACAACATGGTTTTACGATAGTCGACTTTACAAAAGAAAAAATGATCTTAAGTTTTTTTAAGTGGGATGTTAACTCCCAGTCTGTAGCGGATATAGACTCCTTAACACCTTTTCATATTAAGGAGTTACCACGTGCTTAGAGTGCCTATTACTTAATTGTTGGCATAACAAATTCACCACCTTTGGAGATACTCTCTGGCCAGCGCTGCATAATGCTCTTTTGTTTTGTATAAAAACGCACACCTTCACGACCGTAGGCATGCATATCACCAAATAAAGAGTTTTTCCAACCACCAAAGCCATGCCACGCCATTGGTACAGGGATTGGTACGTTAATACCGACCATTCCGACTTGGATGCGCCTTGCAAATTCACGCGCGATATTACCGTCACTCGTAAAGCAGGCTACACCATTTCCGAATTCATGGGCATTGATTAAATCGACAGCTTGACTAAAATTGTCGAGACGCACACAAGAAAGAACAGGCCCAAAAATTTCTTCTTTATAGATTTTCATGTCAGGTGTCACGTTGTCAAATAAAGTACCGCCTAACCAAAAGCCATTTTCTAAACCGGGCACTGTAAAGCTGCGACCATCCACTAATAACTTCGCACCTTCATCCACACCTGCTTGAATATAAGAGCTAATACGATTTTTGGCAACAGAAGTAACAATTGGGCCCATCTCTGCATCGAGTTCCATACCGTTTTTGATTTTTAATGACTTGGTTTTTTCAATCAAGGCTGGCATGACACGCTCGGCAGCAGAACCAACTAGTACCGCTACAGAAATCGCCATACAGCGCTCTCCAGCAGAACCGTAAGCAGCACCAACAAGGGCATCAACCGCCTTATCAATATCTGCATCAGGCATGATGACCATATGATTTTTTGCCCCACCTAAAGCTTGTACTCGCTTACCAAAGTGCGCGCTACGCTCATAAATATAATTTGCGATAGGAGTTGAGCCTACAAAGCTCAGTGCTTTTACATCTGGGTTCTCAATTAATGCATCAACTGCTTCTTTATCACCTTGAACCACATTAAATACTCCATCAGGAAGCCCAGCTTCTTTAAATAGATCAGCTAAAAATAAAGAGGCAGATGGATCCGTTGGACTTGGTTTAAGAATAAAGGTATTACCACTTGCAATCGCCATCGGGTACATCCACATGGGGACCATAACAGGGAAATTGAACGGAGTAATACCCGCGACGACCCCTAAGGGTTGACGCATCGTCCAATTATCAATATTCGTTGAAACTTGTTCAGTGTATTCACCCTTGAGAAGTTCTGGGATACCACAGGCAAATTCAACAATTTCGATACCGCGAGTGACTTCACCTTGAGCATCTGTAAAAACTTTACCATGTTCCGCTGTAATGATGGCGGCGAGTTCATCTTGATGTTGGTTTAAGAGTTCAAGATACTTAAACATAATGCGAGCACGGCGCAGTGGAGGGGTGTCAGCCCATTTAGGAAATGCAGCTTGTGCCGCAGCTACTGCTTGAGTAACATCCGCAGTACTTGCCAATGCTACTCGGCGACCTTTTTGACCACTTGCTGGATGAAAGACATCTTGAAAGCGCCCAGATGTTCCTGAAAATCTTTGTCCGGCAACATAGTGAACTACATCGTCAGAAGAAGTAAAAGCTGCAGTTGTCATACAAGTCTCCAAAGGAAATCAATTGATTAATTAGAGTATTTTACATTCTTGAACCATTGGATGCCGATAATTACCAAAAGGCAAATAAAGCATTTGTTTAAATCGAGCGATAATAGTGTTTTTTATCAATCATTGCAAAATCATACGGGTGCACCTTTGAATCGAGAGACATGGCTTCAAAACGCTGTAAATGCTTTAGAACCTATTTTTTCTGCCGTTGGATATGGAATTCCGCCACTCAAAGTTTCCTGCGGATTCGCTGCGTCTAGCAGTCCTAGAACGACATTAGGACAGTGTTGGCCAAGGCAGAGGTCAAGTGAGATGGTTAATGAGATTTTTATTTCCCCGAAAATTGATGATCCTGTTGAAGTGTTAGACACATTAGTTCATGAAATTTGCCATGCGATTGATGATTGTCAATCCGGTCATGGGGCTGATTTTCAAGGGATTGCACAGGTCGTTGGTTTAGAAGGACCTGCTCGGATGGCAATGGCTGGTCCCGCCCTCAAGATTCGATTAATGACGATTTGTCAAAAATTAGGAGATTATCCTCATCGGGCACTCAATTTTCCGCCGCCAAGGCCGAGTAATGCCACTAGAAGTAAAGCTAAATGTCCTGAATGTGGTTATGAGGTAAGTCTTTTAAAGCGCTGGGCAGATTATGGTGCGCCGATTTGTCCAAAGGATAAAATACGAATGGAAGAGTACGCAAAAGAAACGATTGAGCCAAGTATTGAGAGTGTTGATGATCAACAAAAAGAAATTATTCATAGGGCGGTAAGTTAAAGATGACAAAAAAACATGAAATTGCGGTAATTGCAGGTGATGGTATTGGTGTAGAAGTAATGCCTGAGGGGTTACGAGCACTGGACGCTGCATGTAGAAAATTTGGTATTGATATTCACTTGAACCACTACGACTTTGCCAGTTGTGACTATTATGTGAAGCATGGCAAGATGATGCCAGATAATTGGTTTGATTTATTAGTGGGACAAGATGCCATCTTCTTTGGTGCCGTTGGGATGCCAAAACTTGTACCTGACCATATTTCTTTATGGGGTAGTTTGATTCAGTTCAGAAAGCGCTTTGATCAATATGTGAACTTACGCCCAGTCAAGCTCATCCAAGGAGTTCCAAGTCCACTAGCCAATCGTCAGCCTGGAGATATTGATTTTTATGTTGTCCGTGAAAATACCGAAGGTGAGTATTCAAATGCGGGCGGCATTTTATTTGAAGGTACTGATCGTGAGTTTGTGATTCAAGAAACCGTCATGACGAGGACTGGCGTCGATCGTATTTTGAAATATGCCTTTGAATTAGCTAATAAGCGTGAAAAAAAGCATTTAACTTCTGCTACCAAATCAAATGGTATCTCCATTACGATGCCGTATTGGGATAAGAGAGTTGCCAATATGGCTGCACAATATCCACAAATTAAGGTTGATCAATTTCATATTGATATTTTGACGGCCTTTTTTGTGCAACGTCCCCAACATTTTGATGTTGTCGTTGGCAGTAATTTATTTGGTGATATTTTGTCAGATCTTGGGCCTGCTTGTACTGGAACCATCGGAATCGCGCCATCTGGCAATATTAATCCAGAAGGCATATATCCGTCCTTATTTGAGCCTGTACATGGCTCAGCTCCAGATATTGCTGGGCGTGGAATCGCCAATCCCATAGGACAAATTTGGAGTGCTGCGATGATGCTTGAGCATTTAGGTCACTTAGATGCCTCGCAGGCGATTGTCAATGCCTTTGAAAAAGTATTAGCTGCAGGTCCAGAACATGCACCTTTTACCCCAGATATGGGTGGAACTGGAAATACTGAGGACTTTGGCAAGGTTATTGCACAAGCAATCTAAACATCATGCTTAAACATCTGTCAATTTTGGATCAATCTGCTGCGGTGGAAGGTATTTCTCACGCAGAAGTGATTCAAAATACAGTCGATTTAGCAGTGCATGCAGAAGAGTTAGGGTATCGACGTTTTTGGGTATCTGAGCATCATAGTCATCCTAGTATTGTTGGAACTGCACCTGAAATCTTAATGGCAGCTATTTCACAAAAAACGACTCAGATTCGAATCGGGAGTGCTGGAGTGATGTTGCCTCACTATAGCGCTTTAAAGGTTGCGGAACAATTTCGAGTATTAGAAAGCTTAGCTCCAGGGAGAATTGATTTAGGGGTTGGAAGAGCTCCTGGAAGTGATATGAAAACTGCTCAAATACTTAATCCACAATCACAATCTGCCGCACATTTCCCACAGCAAGTACAAGAGTTAGATCTTTGGTTGCGTAATGAAACATTTCCTTCGGGTCATTTAGCAAAAGGTGTTCAAGCGTTTCCCTTGGGAGATACGTTTCCTGATTTATGGATTTTAGGAAGTTCTGCATATGGCGCTCAACTTGCCGCATATTTAGGGCTACCCTATGTGTTCGCCCATTTTATTACTGATGGTGAAGGGGCCAAACAAGCGATTGATTTATATCGCCATCAATTTAAGCCATCTGCGCGACTCCAAGAGCCCCAGATCATTGTATGTTTGTGGGCTTTAGCGGCTGAGGATGAAAAAGATGCTTTTTATCATTTTAGAAGTAGAGCGCGCTGGAAAATAGATCGTCAAAAAGGAGTTCTAGGCTCGATGAAAAACCCTCATCAGGCTGGCCAATGGCAGAGTGAACAAGATGAAGCTCAATTTGTGAAGATGTGTCATCAGGGCTTTGTTGGATCGGCTGATACAGTCATTCATAAAATGCAAGATCTTGCAAATGATCTTGGAGTTGAAGAAATTGCAGTAATTACATGGGCTTTTGATTTTGAAGTAAGAAAAAAATCTTACGCTCTATTACTCAAAGAGCTTTCATTAAAAAATACTGTTTTAAAAGCATCTTTGCCTACTTAAATTAATATGAATCGAAGAATCTACTCAGTCGTAGCATTTGGCATATTACTTGTAAGTCTTTTGACTTTTTTACTATGGCATTTCAATAAAAATCAAAAAAAAGCTACTGAAATTACTAGGCTAGAAACTACTGTAATAAAAAGTAGTGCTCGTACTACTTCCCCCCAATATGAAATTCCCTCTAAGATTGATTACACAATTGACTTAATTACTGGGAATACACTTGAACAAACAAAACCGGCTAATTTAAAGCAAGAAGAGTGGCAACAATTAAATGACTTAATTCATTCTAATTGGTCAAATTATTTTTCCCAAATGGGTAAGCCCATGATGAGTTGGTCTGGCACCGAAGTTCAGAGTAATGCCAAAAAGGTGTTTTACCCATTTTCTGGACCAGACTTTACGACTCTTTATCAAATTTACCCGCAGGCTGATCATTATGTGATGTCTGCACAGCAAAGGGGAGAGCGCATTGTCGATTTAAGTCAGTTAAGTCCTAGTGCAGCATCTCAAACGATGGAAGTTTTAAGTTCTGCTTGGAAGAGCTTTGGTCGAGATGGGTTTTTTGTCACTGAGTATTTATTCAAATATATCTCCACCAACAAAGTAAAGATTGGGGCAACTACTTTAATTGCATCCTTTGCACACTTACATCAATTTTCAATACAGAAAATTGTTCCGATATCGATTGATTCTAATGGGGCTGTCAAAGAGTTAAGTGATGATCAAGCATGGGATTCCGTTAGATTTTATCTTGTGAAAGACAATCGGCCTGTCATTTTAGATTATGTGAGAATCGATTTATCGAATGACGGCTTGAAAAAGACTCCTTCTAATTTAGTCTTTTTCCGTGAGTCTGCCAACTCACCTCTGCTGTTAAAAGCAGCATCACATTTACCTCAACATCAAGGATTTACAATGATTCGTGATGAGATGCTCAAGAACGCGACGATGATAGTTCAAGATGAAACTGGCTTGGATTATCGCCCCCTTAATCAACAATTTGATACTGTTTTATATGGGAGCTTTGTGAAAGCGCATAAAGTGTTTTCTACCTACAATACGGAGCTTGCCAAAGCTTATAAGTATCGTGAAGACGAAAAGCAATTGCCATTCAGAATCGGATACTTTAAAGACGGTAGCTACGCATTAATTGTCGCTAAACGTAAAATCTAAGGTTTTACTCAATTATCGATAGTCTCTTCTATCGAAGCTCCTGAATGGGTTGTAATAACTGTTACACCTTTTCCACTAATACTCATTTAAAGTGATGTAAAAAAGAATCATTATTTTTTCAGATATAACGTCACACAGATATAAAATTTATAGGTTTATTTTTATAAATTAATCTTAAATCTGGGCGCCAAGCTTTCTAAATTGAATTCAAGTAAAAGATGTTTTAATTGCTCACTTGCTTTTTGCGACTTATTTGAGGACTGAAGTTTCTTCGCGATGATTAATTCATTTTTCATCGAGTGTTCCCAACCGACAAGTTCAGTCACAGTAACCTCATAACCGCAGGACTCTAGGAATAAACAGCGCATGACATTGGTTAAATGGCTACCAAACTCTCTTGTATGAATTGGAAATTTCCATAGTGCTGAAAAATAATTATTTTTCAGCACTTGGGATTTATTTTCTTTCAAAAGGCCAGCTAACTCTGCTTGGCAGCAAGGCACTATAACAATGTGTGGAACATTTCGATGAAGAGCAAAGTCAATTGCATCATCTGTTGCAGTATTACAGGCATGCAGAGCAGTAACTATATCAATTTGTTGGGGTAAGTCAGGTGAAACAAGTGCTTCTTGAGTATTTAATTGATAAAACAGCATATGCTCGAAATGGATCTGTTGAGCAAGTTTTTTTGAATATTGAACTAAATCATCTCTTAGCTCGATGCCTATGATTTGAAATGGATGCACAAGATGTTTTGCAACGAGATCATAGAGTAAAAACCCCAAATAGGATTTACCAGCTCCAAAATCCACAAGATTAAACCTTTGTTGTTGCTGAGAAATATCATTGATGATTGGCTCGATAAATTGCACTAAATGGAACACTTGTTTAAGTTTTCTGCGACTATCTTGATTCATTTTGCCATCACGCGTCAGGATATGAAGCTCCTTTAACAATTCAATGGATTGAGTGTCACGAACCTCATATTTCTCATTGTTATGTTTAGGGGAGTTATTTTTCATCATGGATATCTTCTCATCGAGTCTTGAGACTCATGAAGTTATCTTACAGTATGGATTAATGAAGCCAGGTAGGAGGATTGATCGCTTTTTTAGCGATATCTTCCATTAACTTTTGATGAAGTGCTTCTTCTTCAGAAGATGCGTTGATAATCATTAGATCTGATGCAGGAGGTAGTTGAAATTGAAAGCTAGAGTGACTCGATTTTTCAACGCCTGAATCCATCATTAAATCATTTTGACCCCTACTCATACATAAGTAGACCTCGGCTAACAGTTTCGCATCGAGAAGAGCTCCGTGGAGCGTACGATGGTCATTTTTTACACCAAAGCGGTTACATAAATCATCAAGTCTATTTCTTTTTCCAGGAAACATCTTTTGCGCATCGGTGAGGGTGTCAATCACACTAGCAACGAGTGAACTATACGGCGCCAAACCCAAACGTTTAAACTCCATATCCAAAAAGCCTAAATCAAAAGCAGCGTTATGGATAATGACTTCAGCCCCTTGTGAAAAAGTAGTAATTTCACGAACTACGTCTGCAAAAACCGGTTTATCTTTTAAAAAATCTTCACGAAGTCCATGGATTGCCGCCGCTGCTTCAGGCATATCTCTTTCAGGATTGATGTAGAAATGTAAATTATTACCACTAAGCCTACGATTGACGAGTTCAATACAACCAATTTCAACTAGACGGTCCCCATTATTCGGGTGCAGTCCAGTTGTTTCGGTATCTAGAATAATTTGGCGAGTCAGTTTCAATGGATAGCCTTAAACACCTTTGAGTGTTTCTTCAGAGATTTGCATTGGACCATTTCCCGCAAACTTATCTAAGTAAATATAAATGACAGGTGTAATGTAAAGGGTGATGACTTGAGAGAAAGCAAGACCCCCCACAACCGCAATACCTAAAGGTTGCCTTAACTCAGCTCCAGCACCAAGACCTAATGCAATTGGTAAAGCGCCCATCATGGCGGCAAGAGTTGTCATCAGAATTGGTCTAAAGCGAACCAAGCAGGCTTCATGAATAGCTTCATGAGCTGGCAGATTGCGTGATCTCTTAGCATCAAGAGCAAAGTCAATCATCAGAATCGCATTCTTTTTAACGATACCAATTAAAAGTAGGATACCGATGGTTGCAATGATCGTTAGATCCATGCCAAACATTTGCAAAAACAATAAGGCGCCGATTGCCGCAGACGGTAGTCCAGCGAGAATGGTCAGAGGGTGAATGTAACTCTCATACAACACACCAAGAAGTACATAAATAACTCCCAAGGCTGCAATTAATAAAATCGCTTGCCCACCTTGATTATCTTTAAATACGGCCGCATCGCCACCATAGCTTGTTAAGATTGTATTGGGCAACTTAATATCTTTAGTAATATTCTCTAATTTTTTAGTTGCGTCGCCTAATGGAACATCAGGAGCTAAGTTAAAAGAAATCGTGACCGCTGGAATTTGCCCTTGGTGGTTAACCGCGGTTGGTCCAATAAAGCGTTTGAATGTGGCAAGACTAGACAATGGAATTAATTTATCCGTTGTACGACCACGGACATAAATCGAGTTAAGGTCAGATTCAAATTGTTTATCTTGAGGAGTTACTTCAAGAATCACTTGGTAGGTATTGACTGGAGTGTAAATAGTAGAAACTTGTTTTTCGCCATAGGCTGTGTAAAGTGCTGTTCGAATATCTTGCATCGTTACACCTGATGAAGCTGCCTTTTCACGATTAATATCTACTTTTAAGCTCAGCCCTTTTAATTGTGAGTCGCTGGTGACGTCTCTAAATATCGGGTCTTTTTTCATCTGAGCTTGTACTTTTTCAGACCATTCGTTAATACCTTCTAAGCCGACACTTTGAAGAATATATTGGTATCTACTTTTACTGGACTTTCCACCTAGTTGTAGATTTTGAACTGGACGCATGAAGACAACTAAACCAGGAATTTTCCTAAATTCTTTTCGCAGTTCTTCCTGCAGCTTGCTCATTTTCGGCCGTTCATCTTTGGGCTTTAAATTAAGAAACATTCGACCTGAGTTAAGCCCAGTGCTGGCGCCGCCACCCAATACTGAAACAAAACTTTCCACATAAGGGCTTTGATTAATCATATCTGCTGCGCGGTCTTGAAGTGCTAGCATAGCCTCAAAAGAAATATCCTCAGATGCCTCTGTAGTAACAATGATTTGACCGATATCTTCCTCGGGGAAGAATCCTTTAGGAACATAAATGAACATGGCAATAGTAATAGCGAAAGTTGCAAACGCAACTCCTAAGACGATGCGCTTATGATCTAACGCTACGAGAAGAGTTCTAGAGTACCCGTTGTAAATAGCATTAAACAAAATATCAAATTTTTTAGTGATCCAATATTCTTTTGGGTGATTGGCAGGATCCGTCATATTCGGTAAAAAACGGCTACATAGCATTGGTACAACCGTCAAAGAGACAATCGCAGAAACAAGAATGGATAAGCTCACAACAACTGCAAACTCTCTAAATAAAAGACCTACTGGTCCTTGCATAAAGAAAATAGGAATAAAAACAGCAACGAGCGAAATAGAAATAGAAATAATCGTAAAGCCAACTTCTTTACTACCTTTCAAAGCAGCTTGCAAAGGGGACATACCCTCTTCAATATATCGAATAATGTTTTCTAAAACCACAATAGAATCATCAACCACTAGACCCACAGCTAAAGTTATGCCAAGTAAGGAAATATTGTCAAGGCTATAACCCATCCAGTACATTAAGAAAAAAGCACCAATCAATGAAATTGGCAAACTAAGGGCGGGAATGACTGTAGCTGAGATATGTTTCAAAAATAAGAAAATGACTAACACCACCAAGAAAATGGTCAGCATTAAAGTAAGGTTGACATCATGAATAGCTTCTTTAATCGATTTAGAGCGATCATTTAGTTGGTTGATTTGGATTGAGGCGGGGAGTTGCGCCTGAAATTGGGGAAGCATTTCTTTAATGGCATCAACCACCTTCACCGTATTTGCATTTGGTTGTTTTTGAATAGCTAGGGTAATCGAGCGATCAGACTTATACCTACCCAAGGTTCTCACGTTTTCAAAAGATTCAGAAACTTCGGCCACATCTCCTAGCCGAATCGGAAAACCATTACGCTGGGCGACAATCAGGTCTGCATATTCCGTGGCTTTAATTAGTTGACTATTGGCATAAATAGTTAAGGATTGCCTTGGGCCCTCTAATAAACCAACTGGAGAATTAGAGTTAGCTTTGTTAATGGCAACACTAATGTCATCAAGCGTAAGATTATTCAGCGCTAACTTAGCTGGCAGTGCTCTGACGCGAACCGCGTATCTTTTAGCGCCAAAGATAATAACCTGCGCAACACCATCAATCGTTGATAGATTGGGGGATAACAAATTTTCCGCATAATCATTGATGGTTGACAGACTCATTGAAGGCGAAGTCATGGTCAGATATAAAACTGGAGCATCTGCCGGATTGACCTTCCTATACGATGGTGGAATTGTCATTTCGATCGGAAGTCTTCTTTGGGCGCGCAACAATGCCGCCTGTACATCTACCGCAGCTTTATCGATATCTTTTGAGTTATTAAATTCAAGGGTGACACTTGTACTACCTAGAAAATTCGTAGAACTAATGACGTTGATACCATCAATCGTGGAAAATTCTTTTTCTAAGGGTAAGGCAACGCTTGATGCCATATTCTCAGGGCTGGCACCTGGAAGTGATGCCGACACTTGAATAACCGGTGAGTTAAAACTTGGTAAAGCAGCAACAGGAATTTTAGTATAGGCAATGGTCCCTGCAACAATAATAGCCAGTGATAGCAATACCGTCATCACTGGGCGTCGTATACATAATTCTGAAATTGTCATAAAGAATTCCTGGTTGATTAGACTTTAAGGCCTATTGAGATGATTTCTTGGACTCTTCTTCACTTACTTTTCTTGCAGATCCTTCAACAACTTTAAGACCTGGGCGGATGTTTTGCTTACCCTCGACCACCACACGATCACCTTCTTTAATTCCTGTTACAGCAACACTTCCATTACCTTGACTAATAATTTTGACTTTATTGAGGACGGTTTTATTTTCCGCATCCACAGTGTAGATAAGATCCCCTTGCGTATTGGAGACAACAGATTGACTAGGAACTACGATGGCATCTTTAAGTAATTTGGTTTGTAAATTGACACTCACAAATCTTCCTGGGGCTAATAAGTAATCAGAGTTATCTAGTGTTGCTTTGACTCTAACTGAGCCTAATGCTGGGTCAATTTGATTATCGATAACATAGACTTTGCCTTGTTTCGTTAAGCCCCTACCAAGATCTACATTAACAATTAACCCAGCAGTAGACTTTTGCAACTTTATTAACTCAGCCATATATGCTTCAGGGATTGTGAATTGCACATTGATAGGATTTAACTGACTAATCGTCACCATAGAACTTTGTGTACTCGTTGCCGTTGCAAGCGAAGTGATTGAAACTGTATTACTAGGTGAAACTAGCGATCCAGGGAACACATTAATTACCCCTGCTCGCCCAGAAATAGGGGACTGAATATAGTCGTAACTCAGAGTGACTTGAGCTGAGTTGGCGGCTGCTCTTGCCGAGTTAGCATTTGCCATGGCAGTTTCGACACTTGCTTTGGAAATAAAGTTTTGTTTAGCTAATTCCAGTGCACGTTGATATTGACGTTCAGCGTCCTCTGCGAGTGCTTTGAACTTTTCATAGTTGGCTTTATCAGCGCGATCATCCAGGGTAAAAAGTAAATCGCCTTTTTTGACATCTTGACCATCTTTAATGTGGATTTGGGCAATCACATTCGCTACTTGAGGTCTAATATCTACTATATTGTTAGCGACAATGTTTCCTGAAGTTTCAATAATGACTGGAAAATCTTGTTGAACAGCCTTGGTAGTAACTACCGTTTGGACTACCTCAGATGGCCCTTTTTTGGGCTTTACGAATGACGAATAGAGAAAATAAGCAATCACAGCAATGATTGCCAAGCCTATGATGTAAAAGAATATTTTTTTAAAACCAAAGCGTCTAGTTGCTGGCGTATTCATGAATCTCCAATAATTCTAGTCTTATATTAGTTGCTAAAAGCCCTAAGTTCATTCAACAAGTAAGGCGTCGAAATTCTCAACCTTCGATTTTCTCACAAGTTTTTTAGAAATCGTTTAAAAATATTAAACCTGTGTTTAAAAAGCAAAAATTATGCATTTCTAGCTTCTAAAGCCCCTCGATTAGCAAGTTCGTCTGCCAAGTCATTGTCAAGATCTCCAGAATGCCCCTTTACCCAATGCCACTCAATATCATGACTGTCTAAAAGCCCATCAAGAATTTGCCATAAATCAACATTTTTGACAGGTGCTTTTGAAGCGGTTTTCCAGCCAGCTTTTTTCCAATTTTGTAGCCATTCATTCACACCGCGATTGACATATTGTGAGTCGGTAAAAAGTTGAATATGACAAGAGGATTTGAGGGCTTTTAAAGCCTCGATCACCGCCATCATTTCCATGCGGTTATTCGTGGTGTTTTTTTCGCCCCCGTAAAGGTGTTTTTCCCTCTCCCCCGACCTTAAAACAACGCCCCAGCCACCTAGGCCCGGATTGCCCTTGCAAGCACCATCGGTGTAAATAATGACAGAAGGTTTATTGCTTTTCATCGTTAGAGTTAGATCTTGCTAAGGGCTTTAAAACTGTGGGAAGGATTTTACGGCTAGGCTTGATTAGTCCCACCATTTTAGTTCCAGGGATTCTTTTTACCGCACTTAATATAAATACAGAGCCCATAAACGGCCACCAACGATCACCTACTTTATCTAGTAAAGTTTGGCCATGTAATCGAGAGCTATTTTTAATTGGAATACCATAACATCCAAACCTTCCTCGATCAATTGAATAATTTAGCAAATTAAGCCAATCTTTAATCCTGTGATGGCTAATAAATTGACCCTCTTTGGGCAGAAAGGGGCGATCAATTAAGTTTCCGCCATATTGGCGAAGACCCCATAAACTAAAGGGATTAAATCCAGAGATAACGATTCGACCTTCAGGCCTTAATATTCGATGAATTTCACGAAGGGCTTCATGAGGGCTTTCCATAAACTCTAAAACGTGGGGGAGTGCTATTAAATCAAAGCTTTCATTTGCAAAAGGTAAATCGTAAATAGATCCTTGGCAAATGACATGAACATTGGGATCAGTTTGTTCATCATGAAAAGGCTGCGTTGGCAATAACATCTGCCATCGGTGTGTAATACGATTATTTGCCAGGCAAGATAATTGGGGTAGTCCAATTTGTAAAGCTTCAAAACCAAAAGCATCTTCAACGGAATTGCTAAATTGGTTAGACTCCCAAGCCAGCACATACTGACCTGGTGAGGTACTTAACCATTGATCCCATTCATATTGGGAGTATTTGGAATTTTCTGAAGTGCTTGGTATCATCGGTATGTGATTGATCTCAATTAGTGATGAAGAAATTCTCTTGAAAGAAAAATTGGAAAATATACCTTTGCAGTTTAAACAAATTCCTGCCTTTAATGATAATTACTTATGGGTAATCATACAAAATCAAGAAGCTTGGGTTGTAGATCCGGGTGATGCCAATCCGATTATTCAGTTTTTTGAAAAGGATCATATTGCTTTAAAAGGTATTCTCATCACCCATCATCATATGGACCATATTGGTGGCGTCTCGCAATTATTGGAATGGGCAAAAAAATCCAATCAACAATCCGTTACTTCGGTGGGACCCCTACATCCTGCAATTACTTTTTTAGACCGAGTGATTGAGGATCAAGATGACGTAGAGTTATTTCCTGAAGTGATTGCCAAGGTTCTAGCTGTTCCAGGACATACACTCTCCCATGTGGCCTATTACTTACCTCACTCAAAGTCGATGTCTACTCCTCGGTTGTATTGTGGGGATACTCTTTTTGCAACAGGGTGTGGAAGGTTGTTTGAAGGCAGTGCAAATGATATGTATCAATCACTGCAAAAGTTTGCACAGTTACCTGAGGCAACTTTAGTGTGTTGTGCGCATGAATACACGTTATCAAATATCAAGTTTGCTTTAACCATAGAACAGAATAATACGGACTTAATAGAATGGTCAAAGCAGGCGAATGAGCTGCGTAATACCAATACTCCAACGGTTCCAACAACGATTGGTTTAGAAAAAAAAGTAAACCCCTTTATGAGATGTGATTTACCTAGTATGATGAACTTTGCGCGGCAAGTAACACCAGCAAAGTTAAACACTTCGTCGGAGGTACTTGCTGTTATCCGAAAAATGAAAGATAGTTTTTAAATGATACGAATTATTTGTATTGCGATGTTATTTACCCTTGTCATATCAGGGTGTGCAACCAACTCGAATACCAACACTAACACCAACTCTACCACCTGGACGAATGAGCCGCCACAAAAATCTGAGATGGTTGTTACTCCTATAAAGGAAGCCAAAGTTGAAGATGACTTATGGGAAAGAATTCGTTTAGGCTTTGATTTACAAGACCCCAATTTAGATATTATCGATCGTCACGTGCGTCAGTTGAAGGCTAATCCTGTTTATGTGAATCGCTTATTAGAAAGATCTTCTTCTTACTTATATTACATTATTGAAGAAGTTGAATCTAGAGATATGCCCAGTGAGTTAGCCTTATTGCCATTTGTGGAGAGCGCCTTTAACCCCAAAGCCCTATCACCTGTTAAGGCTGCTGGAATGTGGCAATTTATGCCATCAACAGGTAAGTATTTTAAATTGGATCAGAATACTTTTCGAGATGAGCGTGGCGATATTGTGAAGTCTACTAGGGCGGCTTTGGATTATCTTCAAAAGCTTTACAACATGTTCGGCGATTGGCACTTGGCTCTTGCGGCTTATAACTGGGGAGAAGGGGCGCTTGGACGATCTCTTGCCAAAAATAAATCGGCAAATTTACAAACGGATTACTTTAGTTTGACGATGCCAAACGAAACCAAAAATTACGTACCGAAGCTGTTGGCATATAAAAGAATCATTGATGAACCGGCTAAATATGGGTTTAAGCTACCGACGGTAGCCAATCATCCTTATTTTGTTTCTGTCCCTGTGACGCAAGACATTGACGTTGATAAGGTAATTCAATTATCAGAAATTACTCGAGAACAGTTTTTAGCTCTCAATCCATCGTATTACGGACCAGTCATTCTATCTGGGTTTAATCAAGAGATTTTGCTACCATATGGTAAATCAGAATTATTTAAGCAGAATTTAAGCACTAACAAAGCACCTTTAACTAGTTGGACTGTAGTGAGGTTAGATAGAACAGATACTGTTGATAATTTAGCAAGTCGATTAAATACCGATGCTGATCAAATACGGGAAGTAAATAAAATTCCCAAGGGGATGAAAATTCGCTCTGGATCAACCGTCATCATTCCCCGGCACGAGGATCATAAAGATAACGTTCCTATTGAGTTAGCCCAAAATCTAAATTTAAGTCTAGAGCGTGAATTTGTGCCGGTTCCGGTAGTGATGAAGTGTCGTGGCAAGAGATGCGTGGCAGTTCCTAGCAATCTCGCAAACTATAACTCTAAGGACCCAAGTAATGCCAAGGTAGTTAACGCACTCAATCAGTCGAAGTCATCTTCTTCAAAAGATGTAAGAAGTAAATCCTCAAGTAAATCATCAAAATCATCCGCATCAAAAAGTGGAGCTAGTAGTCAAGCTCAAAAAAAATCATCGACGACAAAAAAATCGAATAGTAAATAAGCTAGGGGTTGTTCAATGGGAAATTATCTTCAAGCACATCAACAGTCAATCCAAAAACCTGAAATATTTTGGGCTGAGCAAGCCAAAAGAATTCATTGGGAAAAGCCTTTTTCTGAAGTTCTAGATTATTCTTCACCACCTTTTGCAAAGTGGTTTGTAGGTGGCAAAACCAGTATTTGCTATAACGCATTAGACCGACATTTAAAAGAACGCTCTGAGCAAGCAGCATTGATCGCCGTATCAGTAGAAACCAATACCGAACAAACTTACAGTTACCAAGAACTTTATTTAGAAGTCAATCGAATGGCCGCCATTTTAAAATCTTATGGGGTTGGTAAGGGCGACCGTGTTTTGATTTATATGCCCATGGTAGCGCAAGCTTGCTTTGCCATGCTAGCTGTTCTGCGTTTGGGGGCGATACATTCTGTTGTATTTGGTGGATTTGCTTCCCATAGCCTAGCTGCAAGAATTGAGGATGCGCAACCCACATTCGTTATTACTGCTGAGGCAGGCATGAGAGCCGGCAAGGTTGTGCCTTATAAGCCATTGCTGGATGAGGCAATTGAGATTTCCACGCACAAACCTAAGCATGTATTAATTGTTTCAAGGGACTTATGTGAATTTACTTCAGTTCCCGGTCGAGACTTAGACTATGCCATTGAACGTCAAAAGCATATGAATGATTTGGTTCCTTGTGAGTGGTTAAATTCTACCGATCCTTCATACATTCTTTATACCTCGGGGACCACTGGAAAACCAAAAGGCGTGCAAAGAGATACGGGTGGGTATGCTGTCGCACTTGCTACGAGTATGGAATACATTTTTTGTGTCAAACCTGGGCAAACGATGTTTTGTACTTCTGACATTGGATGGGTTGTTGGTCATGGATACATCATTTATGGCCCACTCATTCATGGGATGACAACCATAATGTTTGAAGGCACGCCACTCAAGCCAAATCCAGGAATTTGGTGGAGTTTGGTCGAGAAATATCGAGTATCTACCATGTTTTCATCACCTACGGCAATTCGGGTATTAAAAAAACAAGACCCACAATTTATAAAAAATCATGATTTAACTTCCTTAGAGTCATTTTTTCTAGCCGGTGAGCCACTGGATGAGCCAACAGCTCAATGGATTTCAGGCGCAATCCAAAAACCAATTATTGATAATTATTGGCAAACAGAAACTGGATGGCCGATTTTGTCCCTACAGCGCGGTATTGAAGATATGCCGAATAAATTTGGATCTCCTGGAGTGCCAGTTTTTGGTTACAACATGAAATTATTAGATGATGTTTCTGGCGAAGAATTACCCGCAAATGCCAAAGGCCTATTAGCAATTGAGGGACCATTACCGCCCGGATGTATGCAAACTGTTTGGGGTGATGATCAGCGTTTTGTAAGTACTTATTGGCAAACTTTTTCAGGACGTCTTGTATATTCAACCTTTGACTGGGGTATTAAAGATGAGGATGAATATTTCTATATTTTAGGTAGAACCGATGATGTTATTAATACTGCTGGTCATCGCTTAGGAACGCGAGAAATTGAAGAAAGTATCTCTAGCCATTCTAATGTTGCTGAGGTGGCTGTAGTTGGTATTGCTGATGAATTAAAAGGCCAAGTTGCCATTGCATTTGCAATACCAAAAAATAATCAACATTTAGAAAACTTTGAAAAAGAATTAATGCATGTAGTTGATCAACAATTAGGACCAGTGGCAAGACCGGCGCGCATCTACATTGTCGAAGCTTTACCTAAAACCCGTTCTGGAAAAATTGTTCGCAGGGCGTTGCAAGCGATTGCGGAACATCGTGATCCAGGCGACATTAGTACGATGGAAGATAAAAATGTATTAAATCAAATACAAGACGTGATCTCTAAGACTTAAAAATACTTTATTCCAATGCATTTTGAGGGAATTTTTTTTTGCTTGGTATAATAAAAATGTTTTGTAACTTCCTACATATCCCTAGCGCTTAGATCAATTTCCTCCCTTCAAACTCACCTCCGGGATACGTCTTTGGGTGAAGTAGATCTCGGGGCAGCAGGGTAATGGAGAATGATTTGCTGCCACTATCGAAAAATAAACTTACTACTTTAACTTCACAACGACCACCAGCGGTGCTTCTATTGGCTGATGGAACGCAATTTATTGGAAAATCAATTGGTATTCTGGGTGTAAGTTCAGGGGAGGTTGTATTTAATACCTCTATGACTGGTTATCAAGAAATTTTTACTGATCCAAGTTATGCCCAACAAATGATTACCTTGACTTATCCGCACATTGGTAATGTTGGGATCAATCATGAAGATAGCGAGTCCAATAAAATATATGCGTCTGGGGTCATTATTCGTAACTTATCCCCAATCCCTTCAAATTTTAGAAGTCAAAAATCTCTTCAAGATTTTTTGGTAGAACAAAATATCGTTGGAATTTCTGATATAGATACAAGGCACCTTACTACGCATTTACGTGAGCATGGTGCTCAAAGCGGTGCCATTGCAACTGGTCAAATAGGTCAATCGATTGAATCACTCATTGACTTGGCAAAAGAAAAATTAAGTAGTTTTCCTGGAATGACAGGCTTGGATTTGGCTAAAGTAGTGTCTACTAAAGCTCCTTATGAGTGGTTAGAAGGGGAGTGGCATTTATCAGGTCCAGATGAAAAAACGGGCTTTAATCAAGTAGCGCCGTTAAAGCATGTAGTTGCCTACGACTTTGGAGTGAAGAAAAACATATTAAGGATGCTTGCTCAAAGAGCTTGTCGAGTAACCGTGGTGCCAGCTCAAACCTCGGCAGAAGAAGTTTTGGCGATGAATCCTGATGGCATTTTCTTATCCAATGGCCCTGGTGATCCGCAGCCTTGTGATTATGCAATTGCTGCTACTAAAGTATTTTTAGATAAAAAAATCCCACTTTTTGGAATTTGTTTAGGCCATCAAATTATGGGACTAGCTGCTGGCGCGAGTACCTTGAAGATGAAGTTTGGACATCATGGTGCAAATCATCCCGTTAAAGACTTAAAAACGGGCAAAGTGGTTATTACCTCTCAAAATCACGGTTTTGCTGTAGATTCTGCAACTTTGCCAAATAATGTAGAACCAACGCATGTATCCCTGTTTGATGGGTCCCTTCAAGGGATGGCATGGCTAGATCGTCCAGCATTTTGTTTTCAAGGGCACCCTGAAGCTTCCCCAGGCCCGCAAGATGTCGGATATTTATTTGATCGCTTTATAGAGTTGATGTGAGAGTTTAGATGCCAAAGCGTAGCGATATAGAAAGTATATTAATTATTGGTGCTGGTCCCATCGTGATTGGACAAGCCTGTGAGTTTGATTATTCTGGTGCTCAGGCTTGTAAGGCATTGAGAGATGAAGGATATAAAGTTATTTTAGTAAATAGTAACCCTGCAACGATCATGACTGATCCTGAAATGGCGGATGTTACTTATATTGAACCAATTACCTGGGAAGTTCTTGAAAGAATCATTGAAAAAGAGCAGCCAGATGCAATTTTGCCAACCATGGGTGGTCAAACTGCGCTTAATTGCGCTTTGGATTTATTCCGTAATGGCATATTGGAAAAATATAACTGTGAGTTAATTGGAGCATCCCCACAAGCGATTGATAAAGCTGAAGATCGCCAAAAATTTAAAGAAGCAATGACGAAGATTGGCTTAGGCTCTGCTAAGTCGGATGTCGCTCATTCTTGGGAAGCTGCTCAGCAGGTTCAACAAAACATTGCTAAATTGATTGGGGGTAATGGTTACCCCGTCATCATTCGGCCATCGTTTACGATGGGTGGATCTGGTGGCGGCATTGCATATAACCGTCAAGAGTTTGAAGAAATCTGTAAACGAGGTTTAGATTTATCCCCAACCCATGAGTTATTGATTGAAGAATCATTGCTTGGTTGGAAAGAGTATGAAATGGAAGTTGTTAGAGATAAAAACGACAACTGTATTATTGTTTGCTCGATTGAAAACTTTGATCCAATGGGAGTTCATACCGGAGACTCAATTACCGTAGCTCCGGCACAAACGTTGACAGATCGTGAATATCAAATCATGCGAAATGCATCGATTGCCGTATTACGTGAGATCGGTGTTGATACAGGTGGCTCTAATGTTCAATTTGCGATTAATCCGAAAGATGGGCGGATGATTGTAATTGAAATGAATCCTCGAGTTTCAAGATCATCTGCTTTGGCTTCAAAAGCAACAGGTTTTCCGATTGCAAAAATTGCCGCAAAATTAGCAGTTGGATTCACATTAGATGAGCTCCAAAATGAAATTACGGGTGGGGCGACACCTGCGTCTTTTGAGCCATCCATTGATTATGTGGTGACAAAAGTTCCAAGATTTGCATTTGAAAAGTTTCCAGAAGCTGACCGGCATTTAACGACGCAAATGAAGTCTGTTGGTGAAGTAATGGCAATTGGGAGAACTTTTCAAGAGTCATTACAAAAGGCATTGAGAGGTTTAGAGGTCGGAGTTGATGGTTTAGACGAAAAAACAAATGATGTCGATGAAATCATTCTCGAAATTAAATCGCCAGGACCTGAACGTATTTGGTTTGTTGGAGATGCTTTTAGAGCGGGGATGAGTTTAGAGGAAGTGCATGAACATACTTCCATTGATCCATGGTTTTTGATTCAGATTCAAGAAATTATTGAGTTAGAGCAGCTCATTTCTACCCGGCAGCTTGAAACCCTTAACCCTGAAGAGTTGCGATCTGTTAAGCAAAAGGGTTTTTCAGATCGTCGATTAGCCAAGCTGATGAAGTCTGATCAGAGTTTAGTAAGAATTCGTCGACACGAATTTGGTATTCGCCCTGTTTATAAACGTGTAGATACCTGTGCCGCCGAGTTCTCAACTAATACAGCTTATATGTACTCCACTTATGAGAATGTTCATGGAGTGTGTGAAGCGAATCCTTCATCTAGAAAAAAAATCATGGTTTTAGGTGGCGGTCCAAATCGTATTGGTCAGGGGATTGAGTTTGACTATTGTTGTGTCCACGCTGCTTTAGCGATGCGTGAAGATGGTTATGAAACGATTATGGTGAACTGTAATCCGGAAACCGTCTCAACCGATTATGATACATCCGATCGTTTATATTTTGAGTCTTTAACTTTAGAAGATGTTTTAGAAATCGTTGCCTTGGAGCAACCATTCGGGGTGATTGTTCAATACGGTGGTCAAACTCCGCTCAAATTAGCGCTTGATCTTGAAGCAAATGGCGTGCCGATCATTGGGACCTCTCCAGATATGATTGATGCTGCAGAAGATAGAGAGCGTTTCCAAAAACTTTTACATGAGCTCAACTTAAGACAGCCTCCTAATAGAACAGCAAGAACTGAACAAGAGGCCTTAAATTTGGCTTTAGAAATAGGCTACCCGCTAGTTGTTCGTCCATCCTATGTTTTAGGCGGTCGTGCAATGGAAATCGTGAACGATGGAACCGATCTTGAGCGCTATATGCGTGAAGCTGTCAAGGTTTCACATGATTCTCCAGTCCTTTTAGATCGTTTTTTAGATGATGCGATCGAATGTGATGTGGATTGCATCAGCGATGGTAACCGAGTTTTTATTGGTGGGGTGATGGAGCACGTGGAGCAAGCAGGAGTTCACTCTGGAGATTCGGCCTGCTCACTTCCACCTTACACATTGTCTCAAGAGACTATAGAAGAATTAAGGCGTCAAACGCAAGCCATGGCTAAGGGTTTACAAGTGGTTGGTTTAATGAATGTCCAGTTTGCCATCCAGCAAATTGATGGTAAAGATATTGTTTATGTCCTTGAAGTTAATCCTCGCGCATCAAGAACTGTACCTTTTGTCTCAAAAGCAACTGGTTTACAGTTAGCTAAGATTGCTGCGAGATGTATGGCTGGTCAATCTTTAGATGAGCAGGGCATTGGCGAAGAAGTGAAGCCTAGTTATTTCTCAGTCAAAGAGGCAGTTTTCCCATTTAATAAATTCCCAGGTGTTGATCCTATATTAGGGCCTGAAATGCGCTCTACTGGTGAGGTTATGGGAGTGGGGATGACATTTGGTGAGGCGCTATTTAAATCTCAGTTAGCTGCAAGTACCTTACTTCCAAGTAGTGGCACGGTTTTACTATCGGTTAAAAACAGTGATAAATCACGAGCTGTTGAAGTCGCTAAAATGTTGCATGGCATGGGTTATCCTTTAGTTGCAACGCGAGGAACAGCTAAGGCAATTGAAGCAGCTGGTATTCCAGTTCGATTGGTTAATAAAGTAAAAGAGGGCCGTCCAGATATCGTTGACCTTATCAAAAATGGCGAAATCACATTAGTCTTTACAACAGTTGATGAAAATAGAGGAGAGATTGCAGACTCTCGATCTATACGTACCACCTCACAATCAAATAAGGTGACTTATTACACTACAATTAGCGCCGCACTAGCAGCAGTTGAGGGTTTGCGAGCCATCAATGAACTTGAGGTTTATGACTTACAAAGCCTGCATCAGTCCTTACAATAATTTAATTTTTATAAAGTCGATTTTATGAGTACGATTCCAATTACTAGAAATGGTTCTGAGCGCCTAAAAGAAGAGTTACACCGTTTGAAGTCTGTAGAAAGACCCGCTGTGATTAACGCAATTTCTGAGGCACGTGCCCAAGGTGACTTGTCAGAGAATGCTGAATATGATGCAGCGAAAGAAAAGCAAGCGTTTATTGAGGGCCGAATTAAAGAGGTAGAAAGTAAGTTAGCTGGCGCGCAAATTATTGATCCTGCGCTGATTGATGCTGATGGTAAAGTTGTTTTTGGCGCTACGGTTGAATTAGAGAACTTAGAAGACGGTTCAAAGATGACCTATCAAATCGTTGGTGATGATGAGGCGGATTTGGAAGCTAATAAAATTTCAATCAGTTCCCCAATTGCTAGGGCCTTGATTCGTAAAGAGGCTGGAGAGGTTGTCCGTGTAACTACTCCTGGTGGAGATAGAGAAGTAGAAATTCTGTCTGTGAAATATATTTAAAGCATGCAAAAAGGTTCCAACCCCTTTTTAGCACAACGTGTTTTTTTAATGATTTCTGGTCTCTTATTTGGAGGCTTAATTACCGTCGGTTTTCTAGTTACCCCGAGCTTATTTTTTGTCTTGGCAGATAAGCAAGTTGCAGGGATGATTGCCGGAGAAATATTTAAAAATACGAGTCTTTTTAGTTTGTTATTGAGTGTTTTTTTATTGATTTATGCCAATCTTTTAGTGAAACGGGATTTAAATCAATATAAATGGACGCGTTGGTTATTATTGGTTAGCATCGTATTAACCATGATTGGTACGTTTATTGTTCAGCCGATGATGAATGACTTAAGAGAACTTGCACTGAATGAAGGCGCACCTGTAATGCAATCACCTCAGGCTAAAGCTTTTGCCTCACTTCATCAGATTTCCAGTATTTTATTTACAATTGAAGTTATTGTGTGTGGCGGAGTTTTTTGGTTAGCTTCTTTACTGCAACCGAATGAGAAATAAGGCTAAGAAAGATTTCTTTTCTTGACACTCTTTTGTCTGGGTTTCACTCGCTTAATTTGGCCACCTGCAGCTACGCGTTCATTCCCTAAGACTTTCGTGGCTATGGCTTTAGGCCGTTTTTGAGGATTGCGAGTAAACTTTTTCACCATTACGGTTCTTGGGCTTCCAAAACCATCTTCGTTACGAGTGGATTTTCGCGCGGGACTAGAAGCATTTTTAGTAAGGTTAGGACGGTATATAACCAAAAGCTTGCCGATATGTTGAACTTTAGCGGCATGAAGTTTATTACAAATTGTTTCATAGATTTCTACTCTTGCTTGTCTATCGTCACCGAGAACTCTAATCTTGATGAGATCATGGGAAGTGAGAGCAAGTTCGGCTTCTTTTAATACGCCTGGAGTTAGGCCATCTGCGCCGATCATGACGGTTGGCGAAATATTATGTGCTTTTGAGCGCAAATCTGCGCGCGTGGTTGAATCAAGTTCTAAAATAGTCATTCCAGTATTATCGCTGAGTTAACCCTTAACAGAAAGAGTTTTTTAAACCTATCGTGGCTAAAAATAAATTTAACAAAGATTGGCTGCAAGACCATCTCAATGATCCTTATGTAAAAATGGCTCAAAGAGAAGGTTATCGAGCTCGCGCAGCATATAAATTAAAAGAGATTGATGATCAAGATCACTTAATCAAATCTGGTATGACAATCGTGGATTTAGGAAGTGCGCCTGGAAGTTGGAGTCAATATGCCAGAAATCGCCTAGTGGAGCTGGGTAAAAACAACTCTAAAGTTGAATCAGGCAAACCGGACGGAAAAATTGTTGCTATTGATCTATTGCCGATGGAGGAAATTGCTGACGTAACTTTTCTGCAAGGAGATTTTAGGGAAGATGAAGTCCTACATTTATTAGAAAAAGTCATTTTTCAAGAGGGTGAGCTTGGCTCACAAAAGGTTGATTTGGTTTTATCGGATATGGCACCCAACTTATCCGGGGTGGCAGTTGCTGATGCTGCTCGGATGGGGCATTTGGCAGAAATTGCTCTAGAGTTCTCGAAAATGCATTTGAAAGAGGATGGCGCTTTATTGATTAAATGTTTTCATGGGAGTGGTTACAGTCAAATTGTCGAATCTTTTAAAAAAGTATTTAAAGTTGTAGCCCCAAGAAAGCCCCTTGCCTCACGAAATCGCTCTGCAGAAACCTTTCTGCTAGGGAGGTTTTTAAAGCCTTCATGAAGATGAATTATCTAAGCTATTGTATTTATTGACAAATGGTTTAAAAGAGTGAAGAATGAAAGATATTTATTTTCACATGAGCACTTGAAAGTAAGGGGTAGTAGAATTATTTACACTATATGTACCGAATAATTCGGATTTTGGAGCTATTTTGAATAATCAAACGATGCAAAAAGTCGGCATTTGGCTGATTGTGGCACTAGTTGTTTTTACCTTTTTTAAGCAATTTGACAAGACTAGTTCGCAAAATCAAGTCACTTACTCTCAGTTTATGGATGATGCCAAAGCTGGGAAGGTCAGACGCGTTGATGTGCAAGGACGAACTTTGCAGGTTACTGCGATAGACGGTAACCGCTACAACATTATTTCACCCGGTGATATTTGGATGGTTGGTGACTTAATGAAGTTTGGTGTGCAAGTCACAGGTAAAGCAGAGGATGAGCCTAATGTCCTCGTATCAGCTCTTTATTATCTTGGTCCGACTATATTAATTATTGGCTTCTGGTTCTTTATGATGCGCCAAATGCAAGGTGGGGGAAAAGGTGGAGCCTTTTCTTTTGGTAAGTCTAAAGCTAGATTGATTGACGAAAACAGTAATTCAGTAAATTTTGGCGACGTTGCAGGATGTGACGAGGCAAAATCAGAAGTTGCAGAATTAGTTGATTTTTTAAAAGATCCGTCTAAATTTCAAAAACTGGGTGGTCGAATTCCGCGAGGTATTTTGTTGGTAGGCCCTCCTGGAACTGGTAAGACTTTATTAGCAAGGGCTATTGCTGGCGAAGCTAAGGTTCCTTTCTTTTCTATTTCTGGATCTGATTTTGTGGAAATGTTTGTGGGGGTTGGTGCTGCTCGCGTCCGCGACATGTTTGAAAATGCCAAAAAACAAGCTCCTTGTATTATCTTTATTGATGAGATTGATGCTGTTGGTCGTCATCGTGGTGCAGGCACAGGTGGTGGCAATGATGAAAGAGAACAGACATTAAATCAGATGTTGGTTGAAATGGATGGATTTGAAGCAAATAGTGGTGTGATTGTGATTGCTGCGACAAATCGCTCAGATGTGCTTGATAAAGCTTTGTTAAGACCAGGCCGTTTTGATCGTCAAGTTTTTGTTGGACTGCCTGACATTCGTGGTCGTGAACAGATTATTAAAGTGCATATGCGCAAGGTTCCTATTCATGCGGATGTTGATGCAGCAGTCCTAGCCCGTGGTACACCAGGGTTTTCTGGAGCGGATTTAGCTAATTTAGTTAATGAAGCTGCGCTCTTTGCGGCAAGAAGAAATAAGCGTGCTGTGGATATGAGTGACTTTGAGGATGCAAAAGATAAAATCTATATGGGTCCAGAAAGAAAGTCTGCCGTTATGCGTGAAGATGAAAGACGTAATACGGCGTACCATGAGTCTGGACATGCTGTGGTAGCTAAATTATTGCCCAAGGCTGACCCTGTTCATAAAGTGACCATCATGCCTCGTGGTATGGCATTAGGGGTAACGTGGCAACTTCCAGAGTTTGATCGTGTCAATTTATATAAAGATCGTATGTTGGAGGATTTAGCTATTCTTTTTGGCGGACGAGCTGCTGAAGAAGTTTTCTTGAACTCTATGAGTACGGGTGCTTCCAACGACTTTGAACGAGCGACTAAAATGGCTCGTGATATGGTTACAAGGTACGGTATGAGCGAATCATTGGGTACGATGGTTTATGTGGATACGGAATCCGAGAGTGTTTTTGGGCGTATGAACTCGAAAACGGTATCTGAAGCAACTCAACAAAAAGTAGATGCTGAAATACGTTCATTAGTTGATACACAGTATGCATTAGCAAAACACTTACTTGAAACGAATCGTGACAAAGTAGACGCTATGGTAGTTGCCTTATTGGAGTGGGAGACGATCGATGCAGATCAGGTCAACGACATCATGGCGGGTAATCCTCCGCGCCCTCCAAAGGTAGCAGATCCAGTTAATACGACTGGTGGAGATAGTAACTCGCCAACACCTAGCCAAGGTAGTGCGCCTGCAACTGTTTAATGATTGATTTGAGTGTAATGAGGCCCACAGCATGGCGCTGTGGGCGTTTTTATTTTGATTGGGGTGTATTGTCATCACCAATAGTTATGGGGATTTTAAATGTAACCCCAGACTCATTCTCCGATGGTGGTCAGTATTTTGATCCATCTAGGGCCCTTGACCATGCCTATCAAATGATTGAAGATGGCGCAAAAATAATTGATTTAGGTGGCGAGTCAACCAAGCCTGGAGCAATTCCTGTTAGTGCTGAAGAAGAGCAGGATCGAATTTTACCCATATTAGAAAAACTTCAATCTGCAGGCGTCGCTTTGTCACTTGATTCTTATAAAGCACAAACTATGCAATATGCTTTAGATATTGGAGTCGATGTATTAAATGATATTAGTGGATTTCGGGATGAAATGAACCTTGCTGTGGCCGCAGCTTCAAAAGATGTTGGACTTTGTATTATGCATATGCAAAACACACCGCAAAATATGCAGGAGCAGGCCCATTATGAAAACGTCATTCTAGAAGTGGGACAGTTCTTAAATGAAAAAGTACATCAATTATCAAGCTTAGGAATCACGTCAGAAAGAATTGCGCTTGATCCTGGGTTTGGGTTTGGGAAAACTACGCAACATAATTTAACCCTCTTGAATCGGTTAGCTGAATTACCCTTGAGCGGCACTACTTTGCTAGTAGGCCTATCCAGAAAAAAAACCTTAAGAAAAATATTGGGTGATCAAGTCAATGACCTCACTACAGCGAGTGTGGCCGCGGCCTTATTGGCTGTAGAAAGAGGGGCTAAAGTACTCCGCGTGCATGATGTGAAACCTACTGTTGAAGCAATTCAAGTGTGGACTGCGATGCGTCTAGAGAACTTATCTTAATTCATACTAAAATCTAACAATGAACAGAAAATATTTCGGTACTGATGGCATTCGTGGTGAAGTAGGATTAGCTCCAATCACTCCCGACTTTGTGATGCGTTTAGGTTATGCTGCAGGAAAAGTCTTTACCCATCTCGGTGGAGGGCATGGCCGAACCACTGTACTCATTGGCAAAGATACTCGTATTTCAGGATATATGTTGGAGTCTGCTCTAGAGGCTGGATTTACAGCTGCAGGCGTTGATGTTGTTTTATGCGGCCCTATACCAACACCCGGGGTTGCTTATTTGACTAGAGCTTTGCGCTTATCCGCAGGCGTAGTTATTTCTGCATCGCACAACCCTTATCAAGATAATGGGATTAAATTTTTCTCAGCCGACGGTGATAAGTTGCCTGATGCAATTGAAAATCAAATTGAGGCGATGCTTGAAGAGCCATTTAAATGCGCTTCATCCATGGAGATGGGTAAGGTTCGTCGACTAGATGATGCTGCTGGCCGTTATATTGAATTTTGTAAAAGTACGTTCCCGAATCAATTTGACTTACATGGCTTGAAGCTGGTGGTGGATTGTGCGCATGGGGCTGCGTACCATATTGCCCCCAATGTTTTTCATGAGTTAGGAGCAGAGGTTATAGCGATTGGTAATCAACCTAATGGCATGAATATCAATGATGGTGTTGGTGCAACAGCACCGCAAGCTTGTGTTTCTGAAGTCAAAGCCTCTGGAGCTGATTATGGTATTGCTCTTGATGGAGATGCGGATCGCCTGCAGATGGTTGATGCACAGGGTAATTTATTCAATGGCGACGAATTACTGTATTTAGTAGCCAAAGATCGCATTGAGTCTGGTAAAGAAGTTCGTGGGGCAGTAGGAACTCTGATGACTAACATTGCGGTTGAAAAAGCTTTTCAGGAACTAGGGGTGCCTTTTGAAAGAGCTTCAGTTGGTGATCGTTATGTTTTAGAAAAACTAAAACAGCATGATTGGATGATGGGTGGCGAGAGTTCTGGGCATCTTATTTTCTTGGATAAGCATACCACTGGAGATGGTATTGTTGCTGCTTTGCAGGTTTTAGCCACGATTCGTCGCAGCGGTAAGGGAATACGCGAAAGATTGTCGAATGTGCAGATGTACCCTCAGATATTAATCAATGTACGTTATAAAAAACCCTATGACTGGCAAAGTGATCAACATTTACAACAAATTCAGCAGGAAGTGATCAATGATTTAGGTGCAAATGGCCGGGTTTTGGTAAGAGCATCAGGTACTGAGCCTGTTTTACGGGTGATGGTTGAAGCAAAAACCTCGGATATTGCAACATCTTTTGCAGAGAAAATTGCTAAGCAAATTCCGGTCAATTAATGCATTTAGTTGGTTTTTGATCAATTTATTTTAATAATATGACAATTCATGAATCTGTCATATTTCCCTCACATTAGAGTATTAAAGTAATAACAAGTCATATGACTTTTAATCAATGAGGATGAAAATGCGAAATAAATTTGTTAAATTAGCTTTAGTTGGAGCATTGGTAACTTCTTCAATCAATGCAATGGCCATTGATATTACAGGTGCAGGTGCTTCGTTCCCAGCTCCAGTTTATTCAAAATGGGCTGAAGAATATCAAAAAATTACAAAGAACAAAGTGAACTACGCTTCAATTGGTTCTTCAGGTGGTATCAAGCAAATCCGTGAAAAAACAGTTGATTTTGGTGCAACTGACAATCCTTTAAAAGGGGCTGATTTAGATAAAGACGGCATGGTTCAATTCCCTGCAGTTATTGGTGGTGTGGTTGCTGTTGTTAATTTACCTGGTTTTGCTCCTGGCGAATTAAAAATGGACGGTGACATATTGGCTGCTGTATTTAGAGGTGATATTACGAATTGGAACGCACCACAAATTGCGTCAGTTAATCCAGGGAAAAAATTACCGAATCAAGCAATCACAGTTGTAACTCGTTCAGATGGTTCAGGAACAACTGCAGTGTTTACTGATTATTTATCTAAAGTCAGTAAAGCATGGGCTGATAGCGTTGGCCAAGGTGCTACTGTAAAGTGGCCAGCTGATTCAAATGTCGGTGGTAAAGGTAATGAAGGTGTTTCAGCGAACGTAACTCGTGTTAAAGGTTCAATTGGTTACGTTGAGTTTGCTTACGCAAAGCTGAACAAAATGACAACATTGCAATTAAAAAATGCTGATGGTAAATATGTTTCACCAAGTATGGATTCATTTAAAGCCGCTGCTTCTGGGGCGAACTGGTCTTCAGTTCCTGGAATGGGTATCTCCATGACAAATCAGCCTGGCGCTACTTCATGGCCAATCGCTGCCGCGTCTTTCATCCTTATGTACAAGAATCCAGTAAACAAAGAAAAATCTAACGAAGCACTAAAGTTCTTTGAGTGGGCATTCAAAGACGGTGACAAGATTGCTACTGAGTTAGAGTATGTTCCATTGCCTAAGTCAGTAACCGATATGATTTCCAAGAATGTTTGGAGCCAAATCTCTAAGTAATTGATAGTAGTTACACCCTGGATCGCTAGGGTGTAACTCTTTGATAACAGTTTTTTATGGAAAATAAAATGACTAGTATGTCCTCTGGAATACAACTCACGCCTGAAATGGCAAAAATTGTACGTAATCAAAAAATGCAAGACTTTATTTTCCATAAAGTAACTTTATTTTTCGCATCTCTTGTTTTGATTGTTTTAGCCGGAATTTTAATTTCATTAATCATTGCATCTTGGCCTGCTTTAAAAGAGTTTGGCCCTGGTTTTTTCTTTAGTTCTGAATGGGATGTGGTTAATCAAAAGTTTGGCGGCTTAACCTCTATTTACGGAACTTTAGTAACGGCCACATTAGCTTTATTGATTGCAGTTCCGTTGAGTTTTGGTATTGCAGTATTTTTAACTGAAATGTGCCCCAATTGGTTACGCCGTCCTTTAGGAACTGCAGTTGAATTACTCGCAGCGGTTCCTTCAATTATCTACGGCATGTTTGGTTTATTTGTTTTTGCGCCATTATTCGCAACTTATGTGCAGCCATTTTTGACGGATACGATTGGTCGTGTGCCAGTGATTGGAGCTTTATTTCAGGGTGCACCCAACGGAATTGGACTGCTGTGTGCAGCTTTAATTTTGGCCTTCATGGTTGTGCCGTTTATTACATCTGTAATGCGTGATGTATTTGAGATCGTGCCGCCAGTATTGAAAGAGTCTGCATATGGAATCGGTTGTACGACTTGGGAGGTTGTAACACGAATTGTTTTGCCATACACCCAAGCTGGTGTTGTTGGTGGAGTAATGCTAGGGCTGGGTCGCGCCCTCGGTGAGACGATGGCAGTGACATTCGTAATCGGTAACGCACATCGAATTAGAGCCTCTTTATTTTCTCCTGGTTCATCCATAGCATCCACACTTGCAAACGAGTTTGGTGAAGCAGAGCCAGGTTTACATTACGCTTCATTATTTGCCTTAGGCTTAGCACTCTTCATCATCACCTTCATTGTGCTTTCAGCTGCGAAGCTGATGCTGGTAAGAATGGAAAAACAAAAGGGAGTGAAGAGTTAATTTATGGATATCGGAATCTACAACAGAAGGAAGCGCACAAATAAGATTGGGTTAACCCTTTCGATGCTTGCTATGACTATTGGAATGGCTGTGCTTTTATGGATTTTATTCATTCTATTTTCAAAAGGTTTTGCTGCCTTAAGTGGAAATTTCTTCACACAAAGCACTCCAGCTGCGGGGTCTGATGGTGGTGGACTTGCTAATGCTATGGTTGGGTCGCTGATGATGGTTGCCTCATGTACATTAATTAGTACACCCATTGGTGTTTTGGCTGGTATCTTCATGGCTGAATATGGCGATCGCAGCAAGATTGCAGGCATTACACGATTTGTGACTGACATTATGTTGTCAGCTCCATCGATTGTGATTGGTCTTTTTGTCTACGCAATCCTGGTATCTCAGGTGAAGCATTTTTCTGGTTGGGCAGGAACCATGGCACTTTCCTTGCTAGCAGTACCTGTGATCTTGAAAACTACTGAAAACATGCTACGTTTAGTTCCGGGAACGCTGCGCGAAGCAGCTTACGCTTTAGGCGCGCCAAAGTGGAAAGTATCATTTTCAGTGATTCTAAGAGCTGCAAAAAGTGGTGTGATGACTGGCATTTTATTGGCAGTAGCACGCGTGAGTGGAGAAACCGCACCATTACTATTTACCGCTCTTAACAACCAATTCTTTAGCACTGACATGAATAAGCCGATGGCTAATTTACCAGTGGTAATTTATCAATTCGCTTTAAGTCCATACGAAAACTGGGTAAATTTAGCTTGGGGTGGAGCATTACTTATTACTTTAACTGTGTTGGGCCTAAATATCCTTGCCCGCGTATTTTTTAGAGAGAAATCATGACGCCAGAAACATCTAATTTGAAAAACGCTATTGAAGTTCGGAATTTAGATTTCTTTTACGGCAAATTTAAAGGCCTGAAAAGTATTAATTTAAATATCGCAGAAAATAAAGTTACTGCATTCATTGGACCCTCAGGATGTGGTAAATCCACTTTATTGCGAACCTTTAATCGTATGTATGATTTATATCCAGGGCAACGTGCCGAGGGTGAAATTAATTTGTATGGTGAAAATATTCTAGATAAAGAGCGCGATCTCAACTTATTGCGATCCAAAGTTGGTATGATTTTCCAAAAGCCCACCCCGTTCCCAATGTCGATTTATGACAACATTGCTTTTGGTGTAAAGTTGTATGAGAACTTAAACAAAGCTGATATGGATGAGCGTGTTGAGTGGGCTTTAAATAAGGCTGCATTATGGAGCGAAGTCAAAGATAAATTGAACCAAAGTGGTTTATCTTTGTCTGGTGGACAACAGCAACGTTTGTGTATTGCTAGGGGAGTCGCTGTTAAGCCATCCGTACTTTTACTTGATGAGCCAACGTCTGCTCTTGATCCAATTTCTACAGGTAAAGTAGAAGAGTTGGTTCATGAATTGAAAAATGACTACACGGTAGCTATTGTTACGCATAACATGCAACAAGCTGCGCGTGTTTCTGACTTTACGGCGTTTATGTATCTTGGTGAATTAATTGAATTTAACGAAACAAAGCAAATTTTCTTAAAGCCAGATCGTAAAGAAACAGAAGATTATATTACTGGTCGTTTTGGTTAATTAATTACGGATATAGGAGAACGACATGACTGAAAAACATCTATCTTCACAATATGATGCCGATTTAAATGGGCTTAATGCCCGCCTACTAGAGATGGGTGGCTTAGTTGAATCTCAAGTCGCTAATGCGATGAAAGCATTCTCAACAATGGACGCTGAGTTAGCGTCCGAAGTTTTAGCTAGAGAAAAAGAAGTGAATGATTTTGAGATTAATATTGATAAAGATTGTGCTGAAATTTTGGCACGTCGCCAACCGACGGCAAAGGATTTACGATTAGTTTTAGCAATTGCAAAAGCAATTTCAAATCTTGAACGTGTAGGCGATGAGGCTGATCATATTGCGGCGCGTATTAAGAAGATTGTTGAAGTAAACGCACCATACCAAATTAATGTTGCTGAAATTCGGATTGCTGGTCAAATGGCTTTGGGTTTATTGCGTCGTTCATTAGATGCATTTGCTAGAATGGATTCTAAAGCAGCGGCAAAGATTGTTTCAGATGATATTGAGATTGATAACGAGTTCCGTGGATTTGTACGTAAATTAAACTCTTACATGAGTGAAGATCCGCGTATTATTTCCACTGCACTAGAAATTTTGTTTATTGCAAAAGCAGTAGAAAGAATTGGCGATCATGCTAAAAACATTTCTGAGTTTGTGATTTATGTGGATAAAGGCATGGATGTTAGACATTTGCCTCGTGAACAATTAATACAAGAAGCGAATAAATAATATGGCAAGTAGCATACTAATCGTAGAAGATGAACCATCCATTGCGGAGCTCATTTCTGTCAACTTGAGCCATGAAGGTTTTTTACCTATCAGAGCGTTTCAAGCTGATCAAGCGATGATGCTAATGAGAGAAGTTTTGCCTGATTTAATTGTTTTAGATTGGATGCTTCCTGGTAAATCTGGTATTCAATTTGCAAAAGATTTACGTAATAATGATCGTACGAAAGATATACCAATTATATTTTTGACAGCGCGTACTGAAGAGATGGATAAGATTGCTGGTTTAGATGCTGGCGCTGATGATTATTTAACAAAGCCTTTTTCTCCAAAAGAGTTAATTGCAAGAATTCGTGCTGTTTTGCGCCGTAAATCACCGCAATTAACAGATGAAGTAATTGAAATCAATGCATTGAAGTTAGATCCAACAACACATCGTGTGACTTTTCAGAGTCATGATGAAATACAAAAAATCGAACTTGGTCCAACAGAATTTAGACTTTTACGGTTTTTAATGGCAAATCCAGAGCGCGTTCATGCGCGCGGTCAACTTTTAGACAAGGTATGGGGAGATCACGTATTTGTTGAAGAAAGAACCGTCGATGTGCATATTAAGCGTTTACGCGCTGCCTTGGCTCCAGTTGGTTGTGATGCAATGATTGAAACTGTCCGAGGCAGTGGTTATCGCTTAACTCGCACCCCTTCACTCGTTTCGTGAAATAATAGCTGCCATGATATTCATGGGGCTTCGTGCAATTTATTTTTTAGGGTCTATATTTCTGCTTAGTGCAGTTTGGGCCCATTTTTTTTCGGCTACATACGCTCTTTATTTCAGTATTTTTCTACTGGTTCTTTGTATCTTATATCAATCCTGGAACCAGTATCGTCTTTTAAAAGTATTAAAAGATGACGATCTGATAGGTCATCGCCGTGGTTTAGGAATTTGGCAAGAAATTTTTTCAAATTTAGAGATAAAAGCTAAAGATTGGCGACAAGAAATTCTGCATTCTGAATTAGAGTACAAACGCTTTATTCAGGCTGTGCAAGCATCACCAAATGGTCTTGTGATGTTAGATCAGGAAGATCACATTGAATGGTGCAGCAATATTTGTAAGGAACATTTGCGTATTGATCCAATGCGAGATGCACGCCAGCCGATTACTTTTTTGTTAAGGCATCCAGATTTTGTAAGGTATATGAGTAAGGCTAACTTTACTCAACCCTTAAATTTAGACTTCATGGGCGTGAATGGCAATTTGATGCTGTTACTGCAAGTCTTTCCCTACGGCGAAAACCGAAAATTATTACTGAGCCAAGATGTCACTATTCTGAAAAGAAATGAATCTATTCGCCAAGATTTTGTTGCTAATGTCTCGCACGAGTTACGTACCCCATTGACAGTTTTAAATGGATTTTTAGAGACTGTGCGAGATTTACAGCTTACCGAGGTTGAAAGAAAAAAATATATCAATTTGATGAGTACACAATCCTCACGAATGTTGACTTTGGTTGAGGAGTTGTTGATTCTGACAAGACTAGATAGTAGTCCCATTTCACCGAAAACATCAGTAGTAAAAATCGCTGATTTGATGCAACGGATTGTTGATGATGGTAAAAGTTTATCCAATGGTAATCACATTATTCGGCTATCTGTAATGTCCAAGAAAAACATTTTAGGTGCAGAAAGTGAGTTATTTTCTGCATTTGGTAACTTGCTTACCAATGCTATTCGTTATACCCCTGAGGGCGGTACGATTCATGTATGTTGGGAGGATGTCCAAGATGGTGGGGCAATTTACTCTGTGAGCGATACTGGTATTGGTATCGCTCCGGAGCATATTGCTCGTGTTACTGAGCGATTTTATCGAGTTGATCGAAGTCGATCACGTGATACAGGAGGAACGGGTTTAGGGTTGGCGATTGTTAAACACGTTGCTATGCGTCATTCAGCTGTATTGAATATCGAAAGTACCTTAGGGGTTGGTAGTGTTTTTTCTATTATGTTTAATAAAGATCGTGTGAATACAGCAGAAGTTAAAGAGCTAGCTTGATCTATCCTTGAATCATTTTGAGAAGTTCTAGTTGCGCGTTAAAAGGATGTTTACTCTTTGATTTGATTTTTTGATAATGCCCCTCTTGCTGCATGATCCAAGCAGCTTGATTGTCTTTAAGAAGTGCCTTAAGACCTTCAGAGATGACTCGCCCCTTCATTCGTGGGTTAAGAATAGGAAATGCAACTTCAACACGACGATATAAATTACGATCCATCCAATCAGCGCTGGATAAATAGACTTCCTCTAGACCGTTGGCATAAAAGTAATATATTCGGTGATGCTCTAAAAAGCGCCCAATAATGGATCGTACTTTAATATTGTCAGATAGTCCTGGCACTCCAGGCATGAGAGCGCAAACACCCCGAATAATGAGGTCAATTTTGACACCAGCTTGAGATGCTCGATAAAGTTCTTGAATGACACTAGGCTCTAAAAGAGCATTCATTTTGGCAATGATATAAGCTTTTTTGCCTGCTTTTGCAGCCCTAGTCTCTGCCCTGATGTGCTTAATAATCTGTTCTTGCATCGTAAAGGGTGACTGCCATAGATGTGATAAAGCAATTTGTTTACCAGTGCCGGTCAATTGCTGAAACACGAAATGGACATCTGAAGTAATTTGTTCATGAGCCGTTAAGATGCCAAAGTCGGTATAGAGTTTGGCGGTACGAGGATGGTAGTTACCTGTGCCTAAATGAGCATAACGTTTAAGAATGGATTTATTTTTACCCCTAGGACCCTTAACAGATTCACGTCGAACAATTAGTAGCATTTTGGCATGGCATTTATGCCCAACAACACCGTAGATTACGTGCGCTCCGACGGCTTCTAATTTAGCTGCCCATTGCATATTTGTTTGTTCATCAAACCTCGCTAACAGTTCAACTACAACGGTGACTTCTTTGCCATTTCTTGCCGCCTCCATCAATGCATCCATGACGAGTGACTCATCGCCCGTGCGATAGACAGTTTGTTTAATTGCAAGAACTTCAGGGTCTCTAGCTGCTTGCCGAAGAAACTCTAAAACCGGTTCAAAGCTTTCATAGGGGTGATGCAGAAGAATATCTGTCTTACTAATCGTTTCGAAAATAGATTGATCTTGTATGAAAACTGAGGGGTATTGTGGTGTGGCCACCATAAACTTCAAATCAGGTCGATCGATTAATTCAGGGATTTGAACTAATCTCACTAAATTGACAGGGCCGTTAACACGATAACAATCTGACTCTTGAAGGTTGGATTCATTTAAGATTCTCTCAACGAGCTTATCTGGAGTGCTGGCGTTGATTTCTAAGCGGACGGCATCTCCAAGGTGGCGAGTTGGCAGCTCTCCCTGCAAGGCGCTTCTTAGGTCTGTAATGTCATCTTCTGAAACGAAAAGATCGGAATTTCGAGTGATTCTAAATTGGTAACAGCCAGATACTGTAATACCTGGAAAAAGCTCTCCCACAAATGCTTGCATAAAGGAAGAAAGTAAAATGAAGCAAGTTTCTCCCTTAAGTTCAAATTGTTTTGGAACTCTAACGACGCGAGGAAGAGATCGAGGTGCTTGGACTACAGCCAAGTGAGCACTTCGACCAAAAGAGTCTTTACCATCAAGAGAAACTAAAAAATTTAAACTTTTATTAATCACCCGTGGAAAAGGATGTGCAGGATCTAACGCAATCGGAGTTAATAAAGGCACTAATTCACGATGGAAAAAATCTCTAGCCCATTGATGAAGTTTTGGAGTCCATGTTGAAGGATATTTAAAAATTACCTTTTCTGCGGCAAGTGCTGGTAAGATGTCTTCTCGTAAAAGCGCATACTTTTTACGGACTAAAATATGGGCAAATTCAGTAATTCTCTGATAAGCGTCCTCGATACTGAGTCCATCTTCAAGAATTTTATTGGGATTTTCTTCTAATTGTGCTTTGAGACCTGCCATACGAATTTCAAAAAACTCATCCATATTACTTGATACAATACAGACATATCGAAGTCTTTCAAGAAGGGGGACGGAAATATCTTCAGCTTGTGCCAATACTCTAGAATTAAATTCTAAAAGACCAATTTCTCGGTTGAGTAGTGGAATATGTGAAGTTAGCATTTAAATCATTGTTTCAGTTATTTATTTCATTTTGATGATATTAATTCATTAAAGTATCATAAAAATGAAATATTATTTAATTGAATATAAATATATAAGAAGGTATGTCTTTCGAACTGCAATCATCAAATAGCAAAGAATCAGAGCCTAAGTTAATTGCTTCGGTTGATTTGGGCTCAAATAGTTTTAGAATGGTTGTGGCGCAAATTTTGGAAACCCCCTCTGGTTTTCAGTTGCGTCCTGTAGATACTCTTAGAGACTCCATTAAATTAGCTGCTGGCTTAGACAGTGAAAAAAATCTTGATGCAGAAGCATTTGCTAGAGGGCTTAGTTCCATTCGTCGATTTGGTGAGCGTTTACGTAGTTTTTCTCCAATGCAGGTGAGGGCTGTAGCTACTAATACCCTTCGTGTTGCTAGAAATGCTTCTCAATTTATTCAGCAAGCTGAACTTGCTTTGGGCTTTCCAATTGAGGTGATTGCGGGGCGTGAAGAAGCTCGTTTGGTCTATGTTGGAGCTTCGCACGGTGCTCCAGCTAACTCAGGTAATCGGCTGGTGATAGATGTTGGTGGCGGATCTACCGAGTTTATTATCGGTCATGGATATGAAGCAAAACTCATGGAGTCTTTATATATAGGTTGTGTATCTCATAGTCAGAAATTTTTTGTAAACGGTGCAGTGGATAGTTATAGTTTTAAGCAAGCCGAGTTAGCAGCTCGGCAAGAGATTCAAATTTTGGCAAAAGAATATCGCAAAAAAGGCTGGGATCAAGTGATTGGATCTTCAGGAACGGCAAAAGCAATTGCGGAACTGATTGTTTTGAATGGTTTTGATGGAATGAGTGGCGGTTACGCTGGATTTGATTCGAGTGGACTGATTACCCGAGACGGTTTAGAAAATCTGAAACATTCTTTGATTGAGTCGGAGTCGATGCAGTCTTCCAAATTAATCGGTCTCAAGCCGGATCGTCGTCTAGTTTTGCCAGGTGGTTTAGCAATCATGATTGCTGCATTTGATGAATTAAGAATTGATTCAATGGAGATTGTAGAAGCTGCTTTGCGCATGGGGGTCTTGTATGACTTTCTTGGTAGAGCGCAGCACCATGATATGCGCTTTGTCACTGTTGAGCAATTTATGAAGCGTTACTCAGTTGATATTGAGCAAGCGATGCGCGTTGAACAATTAGCGACATTATTTTTAGAGCAGTTTCCAATGCCTGAAAATGAAGATCGAATTAATAATCTTTCCTTATTAGGTTGGGCTGCTAGGTTACACGAAATTGGTTTATCTATTTCTCACAATGGTTATCACAAGCATTCAGCATATATATCGGCAAATGCCGATATGCCTGGATTCTCCAAAAATGACCAGGCGCGTTTATCCGCTCTCCTATTAGGGCATATTGGCAAGCTGGCTAAAGTATCATCGAGTAACAATTTTATTGATTGGCGGATGTTGTTTTGTTTGCGCTTAGCTTTAGTTCTTGCGAGAAGAAGAACCCAGGAAGAGATTCCTGATATCTTGGTTCAGCAGACAGTTAATGGCTATAAAGTAAGTATTCCAAAGAAATGGTTGAATGATCATCCATTGACTGAGTTTAGTCTTAAAAAAGAAGCAGAAGACTGGAGTAAGGTCAATCGTGAGTACATTCTTGACCTATATTAAAGCCTTCTATTAGTGGTCAGCTAAGAAGTGTTTAGCGTATTTTCGATTGATGTCCGATAGTCTAAACATCGTTAAAAAGTCTGCAGTATTAAAGTCAGGATCCCAGGCGGGTTCGCCGCATATTTTTGCTCCAACTCTTAAATAGCCCTTGAGTAATGGTGGCGGTTCTACATCTAGAGTGGAGTTTAATTTATCAAGAGGTAAGGGGAGTTTGGGAAAGGTACGGTACTCAATTGGGGATAGGTATTTTTCTTGAAAAATACGATTTAAGCTAGCAGCGTAATGCCCACCATCACCCATAGGAACGCTAGCACACCCCAACATAATTTCGTAACCATGTTGTTTCATGTACGAGCCAAGCCCAGCCCACAAAGCCATAATCACCCCACCCGAGCGATAATCTTCATGCACGCATGAACGACCAATCTCTACTGTTTTTGGTAACAGATGTTGAAGTCTTGCTAAGTCAAACTCAGATTCAGAATATAGTCTCCCGATGATCTTTGCTTGTTCGGGAGGTAATACTCGATAAGTGCCCACAACTTGAAGAGTTTCGCGGTCACGCACAATGAGGTGGTCACAATAGTCGTCAAAATAATCAACGTCAAGACCTTCAGCATTAAATGGCAAGCTAGCCCCCATTTCCTCGACAAACACGCGATAGCGAAGTCGTTGCGCTTCTTTGATCTCATTCAAATCACGAGCAACGTAGACTTGAATGGGACTTTGCTTTTGAGTTTTAATTGCTGGGGCTACAACTGGAGTTTCTGCTAGAGTTTTGCGTAAGGCCTTAATTCTTTTTAAACGCTTCTTTGATTTTGCCTTCTTTTTTAAAGGAAAAATCTTGGAAAATTGATTGAATTTTTGGATTTCTGAAAACTTGCTAGTTAATTTGCCAGCTATTTTCGTAGTGATCTCTTCACCGAGTAAGTTTAATGACTGCAAAGGATTAGGAATTTCTTTCATAGTTTTAGCTCTTCAATTAGTTAATAATTATATTTAAATTTAATGTCACAGAGATTACAGTTCATAGAATTTGCTCGATTGATTACCATCTTGAAATGATGGGTATTAAAATGCAAACCCAAGAAAAAAAACACAAAATGAGTGCTAGCATCACTGCAGCGCTACCAAAATCTTTAGCTCGCTGGGAGAGGCCATGTTTTTCAAATGAGATACGATCGATTGCTGCTTCCACACTTGAATTCAATAACTCAACAATCAAAACTAGGATGACTGACCCAAATAAAATGATGTGTTCCGCTGGCGAAGCTGGCAAAATAAAACTTATCGGTACCAAAAAGCTCGCAAGTGTTAGTTCTTGACGAAAGGCACTTTCTTCGCGGACCGCGAATACAAGACCGTTCCAAGAGTTCACCGTAGCCCGAAAAGCCCTTGTAAGACCTTTATTACCCTTATGAGGATTTTGGTCAATAGAATATTTCTCGCTCATGGGGTTAGATCTCGATTTCAGTACTATATTCAACGAGTCCTTCAGGTAAAGGAACTAAATGTCTTACAAACTGTTCACTAGCGGCTCTCCATGAATATGACTTGGCATGAGCAATCGCAGCTTCTTTTGGTATTTTTAGAGCTTCCAAGCACGCCTCTCGCAAGTTTTCATCTAATACTCCAGAACCCGAGTTACTAATCACATCAATTGGGCCAGTTACAGGATAGGCTGCTACAGGTAATCCACAAGCCATCGCCTCGAGTAGGACAAGACCAAAAGTATCGGTTTTACTAGGAAATACAAAAACATCTGCAGATGAATAATAAGGCGGCAAATCTGCTTGATCTTTACTCCCAAGATAAGTGGCATTTGGGTACTTGTCTTTTAGCAATGTAAGAGATGGTCCATCGCCAATGACAACTTTCGAGCCTGGAAGGTCAAGGGATAAAAAAGCCTCGATATTTTTTTCAACTGAGACGCGTCCAACGTATAAAAAGATAGGTTTAGGATGATTGATTAAGTTTGACTCTTTAAATTGAAAACGATCTAAATCAACACCACGACTCCACATAACCACATTGGTAAAGCCATATTTTTGCAAGTCCCTCATGACTGCTGGAGTTGGTGCCATGACTGCACAAGAAGGGCCATGAAACCATCTTAAAAATCGGTAAGTCCATGCTAATGGAATCTTGATTCGAGCGTAAACATATTCAGGGAATCGTGTGTGATAAGCCGTGGAATAAGGAATCTTATTTCTAATGGCAAATGAACGAGCTGCTAATCCTAACGGTCCTTCTGTAGAGATGTGTATCGCATCAGGTTTAAATTCTTTGATCCGTTTAGAGACTTTTTTAGCAGGTAGTATGGATAAGGAAATATCCGGGTAGGTTGGGCAGGGAAAGGTTTTAAATTCCAGTGGGGTAATCATGTCGACTTCATGACCCATTAAAGTAAGTTCTTTTCTGGTTTGTTTCAAAGTTCTTACGACACCATTGACTTGAGGTTCCCAGGCATCGGTGATGATCATTATTTTCATTCGGTCAACTCTAAGGTAGTGATTGGTTTGGAGTCATTAGCAACAGCAGGTGCTTTACTGGGGAAAGGATTACTTGGCTGACTTAGGGGATTGTGAGAGGAAATGACGATGGGTTCAAAAACCGATTCTTCTGAACCCTCAAGAATATGTGGCCAGTGGATAATTTTTAATTCACCATCAATGGTTTCAACGAGGGCAGTTAGGCTTTCTACCCAGTCCCCATCATTGCAGTAGAGAAGGCCATCAATCTCTCTTATTTCTGCTTTATGAATATGTCCACAAACAACACCGTCACATTTTCTTTTACGAGCTTCGCGAGCCATAATGGCTTCAAAGTCTGCAATGAAACTCACCGCATTTTTTACTTTGTGTTTAAGGTATTGAGATAAAGACCAGTACTGAAAACCGAGTTTGATGCGAATATTATTTAACAAGTGATTTATCACCAAAATAAAGGTATAAGCTGAATCACCCAAATAGGCTAACCATTTGGCATACTGCATCACGCTATCAAATAAATCGCCATGAGTGATCCACAGTCGTTTGCCATCTGCGGTGACATGAATCATCTCATTTTGAATCTGAATTTCACCAAAAGACAGGCCGATGAACTGACGAGCAACCTCGTCGTGGTTGCCGGGAATATAAAATACTTCAGCACCTTTACGTACTTTACGTAATAACTTTTGAATCACATCATTGTGAGCTTGAGGCCAGTACCAAGATTTTTTTAAGCGCCAACCATCGATAATATCCCCAACTAGATAAAATGTTTGGGCATCATTATGTTTTAAGAAGTCGAGGAGGTAATTCGCTTGGCAACCAGAAGTCCCCAAGTGAATATCAGAAATCCAAATCGTTCGGTATTGCATCATGGAAGTTCATTTAGCCCTAGTACAATGACTAGAGTATGAACAAATTAAGTCAATTTTGTTACATGTCATTTTTTTAAAAAAGCCTATGATTTTATTCAAATATTTAAAAATAGTTGGCCACGTCTTTTATGGTTTTTATGTTGTTATTTTGCTATTTCGTTTTGCAGATCAAGAGCGTCGAAATCTGTATTTACGGAATTGGAGTCAAAAATTACTACATATATTAGGAGTGCACTTTGAAATTTCTGGAAATGTAAACCAACCAACTTCTGGAGTTTTATATGTGTCGAATCATATTTCATGGCTAGATATTCACGTCATTAACGCTTGGCGACCTATGCGCTTCGTCGCAAAAAAAGAAGTTGGCGAATGGCCTGTATTTGGTTGGTTTGCTAAGCAACTCAACACCTTATTTATTGACCGTCAAAGGAGAGGTGACTCTAAAATTGTGGCCAAAAAAATGGTTCAAAATCTTAATCATGGGGATCAAATTTGCATTTTTCCTGAGGGAACTTCTTCAAATGGCGCATCAGTTTTGCCATTTAAGCCTAATTTATTTCAAGCATCATTAGATGCTCAGGTGCCTTGTCAACCAATCTCTATCACCTACACTACTTTGATGGATGGTCTCATTAGTTTTGGGCCTGCCTTCATTGGAGATATGGGTTTGCTAGAATCGATTGCTAACACGGTCAAAGCATCACCGATAAAAGTAACCATTGCAATTACTGAGGAATGTCAGAATAAAGTTGATAGAAAGTTGCTCTCATTAGAGGCTTGGGGAAAAATAAATAGCTCAAGATGCATAAACAATTAGGAAAGTTTTCTAAAACAGGTTAGAATATTAGATGTTCGGGGCGTAGCGCAGCCTGGTAGCGCATCTGCTTTGGGAGCAGAGGGTCGTGAGTTCGAATCCCACCGCCCCGACCAATTTTAAAGTGAAAAGAATTAATTATTCTTTTTCCTTTTTTCACTATTTTTATTGAATTTAGTGATGTTTCCATTGGCGTACACGCACCATTTTTTAATTTCCTCTACGAGCTCATCGAGATCATCATATTTCAGTTTTTTCAATTCAACAAGATCAATTTGACCTGTTGTTTGAATTCTTTCAACGGCGTCTTCATAGTTCCGCAAAGTCATTCCCCTTAATCTGCATTTACATAAAAACGTTTAAACACTAACTTTCATCATGAATCTGAGTGGAAAAGGACTCTTTATTGAAATAGTAATAAGTCCCCTAAATAGAATGAATAAATATATAATATTGCATTAACTGCCCATAGCTCAGATGGATAGAGCAACGGCCTTCTAAGCCGTAGGTCGCACGTTCGAATCGTGCTGGGCAGGCCAAGTGCCTTTGGGCAGTGCGGATATTTAATTAGCATATTTACCTTAATATGAGACCTTACAATTATTTTAATAATTTGCTTAGAGTTTCACTTTGATATAAATCAAAAAATATGGGCTTTAATAGATTAAATTTAAAGCAAGGAATTTAGCCTTAGAAGTGTGACTTGTTTTTGGAAATCTTTTCACCATCTAGAAACCTAGATGCAAATTTAGGCTTTTCATTCCATGGCATAAGTTTGGCCCTCCATATGCTCAAAACTGTAAAGTATGTGTCAGGTCATACAACAAATTAAGATCGCTGCGGTGATTGTGACTATTGTGGGCTAGATTGGCCACCCTCATACCGAGACCAACTAGGCTTCACTCACCGCTGAGAAATCCTGTGGGACTATTGAATGTACAGACATAACTCCTTGCAGAATCAATAAACTTCTGCTAATTTAAAAGGACTTTAATTTACTCTAGGTTATGAATTATGAATATATTTTTTTCAACCGTTCTGCTAGCTTTAGTTTTGGGTGGGTTATTGTATTATTGGCAAAAAGCTAGGTTATTAGGGGTGCACTGGCTTTATATGGTTTTAGCTTTCCTATGCTGGCCAATAGGTGCTTTAATAGGGGCTTACTGGGCGATTTCGGATTTTTATTTCTACTATCGTGGAAAGCCTTTAATAACTTCAAAACAGAACGATAAAGATTCAAAATATTCACTTAAAGATTAAGAGTAATTTTAAATGCCAAAATTGAGTAAATTAAATAAAGTTGCACTTAGACAAGCATGGGAGCATGAAGCTTTGCACTTTACTCCTTGGTTGGCTGAGCCTGAAAATCTTCAAACTTTAGCTGATGCTCTAGATTTAGGGGATTTAGAGCTAATTAAAACTGAATACCCAATTGGTGATTTCAATTTAGATATCTTATGTCAAGACGATGATGGAAAAGTAATTATCGAAAACCAACTAGAAAAAACCGATCATACCCATCTTGGCCAGATTATTACTTATGCATCTGGTATTGGAGCAAAAAAGGTAATTTGGATTGCTCAAACCTTTCGACCAGAACATATTACTTCTTTGGAATTTTTAAACCAAAACACAACTGATGATTTAAATTTTTTTGGTGTAGAAATTGAACTATACCAAATTGAAGACTCTGCTATGGCTCCAAATTTTAATGTCGTAGTTCAACCAAATGGATGGGTTAAAAAAGAAAGAGAAAATGTTCGTATTGCTACTAATGCGACTCCTACAACACAACTCCAATTAAGATTTTGGACAGAGTTTAAGAGGTATATTGAATCGAATAATTATGATTTCAAAATAGCAAAGCCCGAACCGAAAAATTATTTAAATATTAGATTAGGAAGATCGGGGTTTATCATATCTTTATCAGTTAATTCTCGTGATGAAAGATTAGGTGTAGAGATTTACATCAATCATATCGAATCTAAAAATAAGTTTAGGATCTTGGAGACTCATAAAGGTCAAATAGAGTCATCACTTGGATATCAACTTGATTGGAGGTATCTAGAAGGAAAGCATGCCTGCAGAATTGTAAAGTTTAAATCTGAGTGTGATTTAGAGGATGATGCTGAATGGGCTAATCAATTCGAATGGTTAGCAGTTACTGCTCGGGAGTTTTATGACGTTTTTGTACCAATTATTAAAAATATTTAAAAAATCATAAATGTAATTTTACATTCAATAATATTAACGTTTGCAGACCTCTTTAGCCTTCGCTTCACCAATAGTTTGGGGAGAAAGATTTATGTATTTACTCGTGGTGTTATCGAAGCTTTCATAAGATACAGAGTAGCCAAGTAGTAAATTTTCTGAGAATCGGTGAATGCTAAAAATAGCCATAGTCAAATTCGAACAGTTAATTATTACTTCTGCTACCCAAGAGCGGTAAATTTTCCCTTTATATTTTTGAGGATATTTAAAATCCGTCATGTCGAAATAGGTTACATATTGACCATTTCTTTGAATTCTTGAATAATCTATATAGTGATCTTCGGTATTTTCTTTCGAATGATCAAACAAAGTCCATTTCGCATAAGCGGATATTGAAATAAGGCATAGAATCAAAAGAACTAGTTTCCTCATATTTACCATTAGTTTTAATCGTTGTTGGTTAAGAACCAATTTTTAGCAAATATCAAATCATATCATTGCATCAAGTTGTAAGCTTTTGACCACTTTTGCAAATTCCTGACCATCAACACTAAATTAGTCCCACCGTCCAGTTACGGGACGCTTATTCATACTATATTGAGATGAGCTAAAACTTAGGTAGATTTTTTTGATTCAATATTTTGGAGTACTGATCTCCAAATAAGATCAATCAAGTCTTCCCCGAAAGTTTCAATATCATTATTAGTTGATTTTTCAATTGCCTTATTTATAAATTTATTATTTGATTGATTTTGAAAGATGGTTTGCAGCGTTATCTTAATAATAGTTGCAATGAGATCATGGCCAAAAGCTTCAAAATCCTTATAAGTAATTAGTGTTTTAGCAGACTTATTAAAAAGACCGTTATGTACATCATTAAAAATTCTGTCTAATAGATTCATTAAATCATATCCAAAAAGATCGTAATCTTTAGGGTTAATCCAGCGAATGGGTTCTGGTCGCGAGTTCGCACCAACTACCATAGGTTTCAGAAATGCAGTTAGTTTGTCCTTATCATGAGATTGGAATTCAGGGGTATTAATCTTTTCATATAGCCAATTCAACGATTCAACTTTGTCAGAACTAACCCAATCGTATTGACTTGTTAGATAAAGTTCGAATGAAATCTTTGAAGAATAATCTGATTTGGGATGGGTACGCATGAACCAATCTATAAATTCATTTGCAGGCCACCCATTACTTTGAAGCCACAGATGCATTTGAATTCCATCTTGAGTACTCCAGTGCTGGAAATTATTTTGAGATATGTAACTCGCTCGTTTTATATTTTCAAACATTATTTTCTATCTTGAATTAATTGTTGTAAAAAATGAATATTTTTTTAGGCTGAAATAGTATTGAAAGTTTTAAGAGTTTTCAAGGATATCTTTTCTAATACCTTTTGCTGCTAGCTTTTGGCGAAGACTTCTTAGGGATTTAGCTTCAATCTGGCGCACACGTTCTCGAGTAATATCAAACATTGAAGCAATCTCTTCTAGGGTTCTACCATCTGTATTAGTGCTTTTGGTGTTTGCTTTTGCTTTGTTCATAAAAAAATCCTCCTATAAATAGCCTAGCATATTTACATTCCACATTATGAAATAGTTGAATTTATTTTGTTATCGTCATCTCATCTAAAATAAATTGATGTTAAAAAAGACTATTAATGACATGTGTTTAATTGCCTCGGGACGGGGCGGTACTTGTCTGTCTAAGGAGTATCTTGGAGCGAGAACGCCTTTGCTCTGGAAGTGTAAGGAAAGTCACGAATGGATGGCCTCGCCAGTAAACATTACTAGTCGAAATTCCTGGTGCCCATATTGTGATGGACAAAGGACACAACGCTCATCAATAGAGTATATGCATCAAATTGCAAAAGAACGTGGCGGTGAATGCTTATCAACAGATTATGTCAATAGTAAGACGAAATTACTTTGGAAATGCTCAAATAATCATACATGGGAGGCTTTACCATTAAATATTGTTCATAAAGGCTCTTGGTGTCTTAAATGCTTTAAGAGAAAAAATACTAAATCTGATTTGGTCATTAAGGAGCCAAGGGCAAAGAGGCCTCAAGGTTATTGGAATAATCTAGAAAATTGTAAAAATGAAGCTCTCAAATACTTAACTAAAAATGACTGGCAGAAGAATAATCCACTTAGTTATAGGTGGGCTAGTAAAAATAAATGGTTAGAAGAGTGTAGTTCTCATATGATTTCTGAAAGGAAGCCAAATGGATACTGGACTTTAGATCTATGTAAAAAAGAAGCCAATAAATATAAGACTAAAGTTGAATGGCGTTTAACTAGTAGAGCTTCATTCAGTAAGGCTAATAAAGAGGGTTGGCTAGCTATCTGCTGTGAGCATATGGAGAAAGGCAAAAAATGGTTTGGCCCTTCATCAATTTTAGAATTTTTAGTTTCTTATAATATTAATTTTATAGAAGAGCATCGATTTAAAGGATCTTCAGAAGTGGCAAGACGACCATTTGATTTTTATCTACCTGATTTTAATTTGGTGATTGAATTTCATGGTGAACAGCACTTAATTGGCTGGGGAAGAAGAGCTGAGGATGCAAAAGGAATTCAACAGCGTGATCTTATAAAGAAAAATTGGGCAATTAGTAATCAAATTGAATACCTTGAAATTAAACAATGGGAAGTTGGCTCAAAAGAAGATATCCACCAGCAACTTTTAGACAAATTAACGCTTATTAAGAAAAATACTAATAATGAAATTTCATTTATAAAACGTGGTTTAACGGATATTGAACTTCAAAAAGTTACGAGCAGATTGAAGTGGACTATAGAGGCTTGCATGCTGGAAGCCGAGAAATATAAGACCAGAAAAGAGTGGCAATCTCTAGGGGCTAGTAGCTATCAGGCTGCATATAAGAAGAAGTGGCTAGATAAATGCTGTACTCATATGTCAAGGCAATTGGCACCAAAAGATTATTGGACTTTGGAGAAATGTATTCAGGATGCAAAGCAATATAAAAATTTGCAGGAATGGTCTACTGCAAAGCCTAGTGGCTACTTTGTGGCTCGAAGTAAAAATTGGGTTTCAGAGTGCACATCTCACATGATTGATGGACGAAAGATTTCTCAAAAAATTATTTGGACTTATGACAAATGCATTGAGTTAGCAAAGCAATGCAATAGTAGGGCTGAGTTTAAGAAGCGATCCGGTTCAGCTTATCTTAGAGCAAGAGTAAATGGTTGGCTTGAAGATTGTTGTGTTCACATGAAAAATTAATAGTATAAAAAATCACAATTTGTTCTATCAATTTTCGATCGCCCAAACCCCAAATAGAACGTAAACTACAAGCGTCCAGTAACCTGACACTTGTTGATGAATAACTTAAAGTTTCTATTTCAAACCAACTCTCCCCAAACACCCGAACCCCTCACGATTCTCGACAATAGAATCACCTTGTTCAAGAGACCAAACAGTCATCAATGGCAATGTAGATTCAAACTAGACTCAGGTTCGTGGCATACAGCCAGTACCCATACTGAGCAAACAGCAGAAGCTACCACCAAGGCAATCGAGATCTATGAGCAGGTCAGATACCGTGTGGCCAATGACCTTGCCATCAAGAACAGGAACTTCAGATCAGTGGCAGTCGAGGAGTTGGAATCTTTACGTGGCGTTCATCGTGAACTACGAAGTAAGCAGACCATCAATGACTACATCTTTGTTCTTGAACGGTACCTGATCCCATTCTTCGGCAGATATCCAGTTCGTGAGATTAATCAGCAATTGATCGATGATTTTGATAGTTGGCGAATTTCGGAGATGGGACGAGTTGCCAAGTTCTCCACACAGCGTCATCATGCAAGTGCTTTTAACCGTGTGCTAAAGCGAGCGAGAAGTTTGGGATTACTCAACACCTTTGATGACGTCATATCGCTGAATGTTGACGGTGATAGAGGTGAAACGAGACCAGCTTTTAGTCGTGAGGAAATCGATCAGTTATTGGCTTTTATGCCCGAGTGGGAAATCAAGGTTAGAAGGGACAGGACTGAAAGATTTCATGCGATGGCTAGGTTATGTAGATGCTATGTTGAATTTCTTTTATATACGGGCATTCGTACAGGAACAGAAAGCATGCCCATCCGTTGGAAGAATCTCCATTGGCACTGGATCGATCAAAAGCGATATTTAAGGGTATGGGTATCAGGTAAGACAGGACCAAGATACTTGATTGCGAAGAATGAATTAATCCCCAGTTTGGAGAGGTTGGTGCAGTGGCAGGCATCAGGTGAGAACTTGGACTCATTGATTGAGAAACGATTAGACCGAAAGATCTTTGTATTCCCCAAGGGTGATCAGCCCTATAGCTTGAATGGTGTGTTTGAGAGATTGATGGAAGAGTCAGGATTGCTGGAAGACCACACTGGTCGGAAGCGAACGCTGTATAGCTTACGGCATACCTATGCAACATTCGCCTTGGCCGATGGCATTGACATACATACCTTAGCTAGGCAAATGGGTACCAGTGTGGGCATGATTGAACGGCATTACTCCAAGCTGACCCCCATGATGAGTGCGGAGAAGTTGGCTTGAAATATAAAAGTATTTTAGCTATGCCTGTCGTCCGTTTGACTATCGAAAATTAAAACCACTTAATTTCGGCATATAACCACGTATTTTTGCCATAATTCACAACATTTCAACAGATCTTTTCAGCGAGATAAATTGAATAAAGTCTTCTGAGCCTTGCTGACACGTTGACGATCACGCTCGGCTTTGAGAGCTTTCGCTGCTGTTTCTTTTTGACGCTTGAGAGCTTCTATTCGACCTTGCTCGGGGGTCAAGGGTTTGATAGGTTGAATTTTGGCAATGGCCTCTTCAAGGGAGATGTACCCCCGATGTTCTTGAGTGAGTAGGCTAGGACTTGAACTAATGGAGTCCATGCCAAATTGATATTGAAGTATCAGTCTGGCATGGGTTGTTGAATCAGCAAAGACCACGGTCTTTACTGAAGTACCTCGGATTCTTACTGTGGCGATATATTTGTTCATACAAATATTTAGCATCAATATTCCGAAGGATTTAATTTAAATAGCTACTCGTTTAATCACCTCTAGCTTCTGTTCGAGTGTGTAGCCTATCGTTCCATAGTTATTAAATTCAGAACCCCCACTACTATGCCCAGTGATACTTTCAGCTAATCGAGTAGGGATGTCATTACAGGCTTTCATCCTGTCAACGATGGAGTGTCTAAACATATGACTACGAAACTGGAAGGGCTTTAGGGTTTTTTTAATAATGGCAGAACAGCTAGTATTTCCGTTATCCCTTGCATAGTGGGGAACAAACCATTCGCTACTATGCCTTTTTGCAATCTTATATAACTCCTTAGCGGCATCCAATGAAACATCATATAGAGGTACGGCACGAATACTAGAACTAGTCTTTCGATCGGTTAACTCGTTTCGTCTCACCCAAAGATGTGGAATATCGTGATCTAGTATGCAGTCATCTAATCTAGCAAATAACGGTTCAGATAATCTAAAACCAGTATTTAATTGGATTAAAGCTATTAAGCAATGTGGTGAGTGTGCTCTTTCTAGTAGGTGATCCTTTACTCGTTTAACTAAATCATTAGTAATTAAAGGCATTGGCTTCTTTATTTCACCTTCACCTTTAATCTTTAAGGCTCGAAACGGACTTAGTCGATCGATATCAAGATGCTTAAAGGCTACATTCAACATTGCATTCAACGTATTGTTATATTTTCTAACGCTTGAAGGTAACATGCCTCGATTTAATTGATGATCTCGGTATTGGGTTATATGCCAGTGCCTTAGTTCCTCAAGTGTCAAATTGCCAAATAAGTCACGGAATGAATAAAAGTGCCTAGTTGCAGTTTGTACAAATCGGTCACGTTTTGAGGAGGGGTTTTCTTGTATGTAAATCTTAAAAGCATCTGTAATGGTGGGCTCTCTTCCGTATTGTTTTTTAGATAAATGTTCTGCTACGAGTTTTGCCAAGTACTCTTCCTCAAAGCTAATGCCATGAATGTTGATTGTTCTGTTTAAGATCTCTAGATCTATTGGTTCTGCAAGATTGATAAGTTTTGATTGCATATTTTCCTCATTTTAAAATTAATAAAAGTGAGAGGAATGTGAGCGTCAAGACGCTCACATTATGCTATTACCGTTTAAATCCTGAACGCAAACTGGCACTAGCTGTTTCAATCTGACTGTCTAACTCACCAGCTTCTACAGCGTGTTTAATGGTTTCAAGTGCTTTAACTAAATCTTCAGCACTGGCAACTTCCACACTGGGTTTGCCTTTGGCTAGTTCAATCGTCCACGAACCATAACGGACTGAAAAGCAGACCTTACCTGTGTCTGATACAAACCACCACGGCTTGATTCTTTTGGGAAGCTCCACCTGTTTGCGAAGACCAGTTTCAGCATCTTTGATACTGCGGTACTTCATCACGGTAAATGCTTGACCGCTGATCTGACTTTTGGCCAACTGGATCTGCTCCCACAGTTTCGTTGAAAGTTTATTTCTGCGAATGACAATTGCAGGTTGATGCAAGGGCTTCTTGGTTGCTACTAGTTTTAATGTACTTAATGTGCTCATCGTTTTCTCCTATAAGTGAATGGGCACACTTAATTTATATTCGGAAAATCGGTTTGGACAACCGATTTCTGCCTGATTTTGCCAAGATCAAAGGATTTGAACCAGATTTGTCATGGGTTTTATTTGGTTTAGCTAAATAACTATGAAAGCAGATCATAGGAAAGCTCTGTTTTTCAACAATTACTACTGAAACGAGCTGCGACACTCAGTTACGATGTCGCCCTAAAGCTGGACATTGGTGTCGCAGTCATGGAACTTCTGAGCAGTAGCAGAGACTTGTATTCACTATCCTTGACCGGACGCTATTAGATTTGCACCCTAATTGAAACAAGTATACGTATCAAGCACAAAGACGATAGCCCAGCTATAGCGTCACGAGCAAGCTCTGCTTACACAGTAACTTGCGAATAGTACAAAGGTAGCCACTTATGCTTTTGTATGTACATTGCGTTTCAAGCCGCACATAAAAGGAGACCGCGAAACCGCCCTTACCAATTTGGTTGTGCCCTAAGTGGTGTAGTAAAGAACTCAGCGAAAGATTCTTTTTACTTACACTGTGCCTGTTGCTTAAGGCTCAGTGTAGGTTGAATCTAGCGAAAGCTCTTCAAAAGCAATCATTATTCAATCAAAAGAAAGAAAAAATGTGATGAGCGCGAGCGAAAGCACGAGCGAACGTGTTCGCTCCTATATGTATTTAAATACCTCGTATAAGCTGAGATCTCCCTGAATCAAATATCTGAGTAGCTGAGATATAAATAATTGCTTACAGGGCTTTTAAACAAATCTTGGTATTTCTGTAGTCTAAATGCCACAGAATGAATAGATAAATGGGTTTTTCTAAAAACCAAACAAAATACGGAAAATATTTGTTTTGTGATGTAAGTCATTGATTCTTGGAATAACCCGATGGTTAGTCATACTTTATCTTTTCGGTTGCTCAAACCACATCAAAGAAAACACACTATAGCTCTGTAATTATTATTTTTTAAGGAGCAATAAAATGGCACAGGCAAAAACATTCACAGATAAAGAAATTCGTAGGGTTTTAGATTACATCGCAACAAGACCACATGCAGTCAGAAATAGAGTCATGTTGCTCATGACATTTCAGGTGGGATGTCGCGTGGGAGAGGTCGCCCAAATTAAGCTAGGTGACATCATCGATTCTGATGGGGAAGTCAGAGATGAAGTTCGATTGTCACCTGAGCAAACCAAAGGCAAACATGCTCGCACCTTGTTTCTTAATGAACGTATTCGTCGAGAACTAGCTGAATACCTAAAAACGATTCGTCATCAAGATCTTGAAAAGCCCTTGTTCTTCACACAGAAGCGATATGGGTTTACTCCAAACACACTAGCTCAGCACTTTTTCCATTTATACCGTAATGCAGGCATTGACCATGCCAGCAGCCATTCAGGAAGAAGGACGTTCATTACGAATTTGGCCAGTCGTGGCGTCGGGGTTAGAGTACTCATGAGCCTAGCCAATCACAGGTCGATATCAACTACACAGGCCTATATTGATGTCAACGATGACATGAAACGGCGTGCTGTTGAATTGATTTGACAAATATTCAGACCTGAATTAATCCGACCCCTATGCGTGAAGTGTCGGTTTAACCGACACTTTTTGATCAGCCCTATGATTGCGAGCCACCTGATCATAGACAAAGTCTGATTCATCTCTGCCTGTTGCAAATAGTCTTTTGGTGAATAACTCATCCTCAAAATCAAATCGACCTTGGATGTTATTCGGGGGATTGTTGTTGGGGAAGTTGCCAAGTGCGGCCTGTTCCGCAAGATAAAGGCTTTGCTTTTGATTGCGAACCACAATTTGGGTCATGTGGTTCCGCATCTCGGCATCTCTATGTTGATGTTTGGATGCCCAAGGATCCAATCTTCCAACAAATCGATCCACAGTCATTGCCAGTGCGCCTGCTCGCCAAAGCTCAAGGTCTGGATTCAGCGCCCTCACATATACAAGGTTGAGAGACTTCCAAAGCATCTTGGTTTGATGATGACCTAGACAAGAAGTAGATAAACTTCGAACAATAAGGGATGGCCAAATCTTGTTCATTGCGGCAATGACTTCTTGAGGGGAAAACACCTCACCATCTTGACCTACTTTTAGGAATAGGTCAGACTCTTTACTGTCCTTGATAGATCCACCCGAGACAATATAGATATTGGTATCTTTTTTTGGAATGAGTTTAGATCCTTTAGCTTTTACCCAATCATCAAATCGTGTTTGCTGGACATCCCCGTATTTCTTATATGTTTTAAGAACCTGTTTACTTTCAGAGGGTGTTTTCGTTTTTTCAGATATCGAGGGAATATATTGAGCAGCGGCAGTGTAGCTAGGACTTACTCGAAGAAAGTTAAAAAGAATACGAGATTCCTTCAGCCATGCTGAATCAGGATTATTCGCTGACTCTTGTCCCATGCCAAACTGTCTCCACCAAAAAATACTTACTTTTTTGATTAATGAAATTTGTCTATATTTTTTACATTGAATCCTTAGTTTAATCACATTATGGTCGAAGCGACATGGCCATATTTAACCAACCAAGGAGAAGATCATGAGCAAGGTTCAAGTGAAAGAAGATGCACCAGTAGTCATCGTCAGTATGACTCAATTACTCAAGCAAAGTAGTTCTGAGAAGGCAGTCAGTATGGCAATCGAACAATTGGTCGAAAGCCGCAAGCATTGGGAGCGTAATGAATTAGCAACGGCTAATGAGACTTTATATGCTTTGTTACAACATTGTTATGCACTGAATAACACAATGACTGGTAACGATAGCCTAGCGAAAAACTTACGCAAAGGATTGGGCAATTACATTGACCAAAACAAGTATAAGTTTACGGATAGTACGCCATTGATTACCAAGATCGTTAAATGCGTATTTGGAACAGATCGTAAAAGAGTAAATGCCTACAGTACAGCTATGCGAGTGGCATTATCAGAAAAAATCAGCGTGATAGAACTGCCAAAATATCTCAAAGAAAAAGGTGGTGTTGAGGAAGTTCGTCGTCAAGGTACCGTGGGCAAATCAATCAAGGTCAAGATTGAACTTGGGAGAACAGTTCTAGAAGATCCGATTCTTGCTCGAGTTCAGAGTGATAGCCTAAATGCCACCTTCAGTACACAGCAGACTGAAGAAGGTATTGTTCTGTTAGCTACTCGTGAGGATGATGGCAGTTTTGCTATTCGTCGACTCATCCAAAATACGTCAGCTGTTAAAGCGGCTCTTGCGGCATGCTCTATTGTCGGCGCCGAAAAGGAAAAAGCCAAGAAGATGGAAGAGGATGCTCAAGCACTAGAAGATGATCGCTTGGCGGCTCTTGCAAAGCTCAAGGCAGCTTAAGACTTTCCAACCCGAGAGAGATTGTTAACTAAAACTCTAGCCACAATCTCTCAACTCTACCTCAAAGGAGAAACATCATGGCTTCGAAATTTCAACCAGTTACCGTTCAAGCTCCAAAATGCTTGAATGATTTTGCACTTCAACCAAATAGTCGATTTAAGTTGGAGTCCATACTAGACCAGACTCTTCAGTTTCCAGCAAATGGAGTTTGCTGTATTTTGTTATATGGTCTTTATGGAACAGGTAAGACCACTATCGCTCGGCTTTTGCCAGGATTAATTGAAACATCAAAAGTAGATGCTAATGCCCTAAATATTAATCCGGCAGATATTGTGGATACCCAAGATCCCCATGAACTCTATCAAGCATGTGCTCAAGGACAGAATGGGGCTCACTTGATTCAAGGTATTCAGAACATGACCAATCTGATTGCTTTTAATCAAAGTGGATTGCATTACGTCATATTAGATGAAGTTGATAATCTTACTGACCTAGCTCAAGCCAGCTTCAAGGCCATTCTGAATCATCATCATGTGGTTTTTATTATGACCACGAATAATTTGAACAAGATTGATCTTGGTATTCAAAACCGAAGCGTGTTAGTTGATATGAATACACCACCAGCAGATTTGTGGCGCCCCATCTTGAGAAAAGTATATCGGACTGCGGGATTAACCCCACCGCCGGATGCTGCTCTAGATCAAGTAGTGGTTGCCGGAAGAGGGTCGGCTAGAACCATCTTTACTGATGTAGTTATGGATGCTAATCAAAATCTCAAACAAGGGGTCAAGTCCGGTCGAGATAATGTTGTGCGTTTGAGAAGTTAGCTTTTTTATAAGATCCTATCTCCACTAAAAAGATAGGATTTTTATATCCCTGCATTCTATTAACAAAAAAATAATCGATATATTTGTAGTGAAATCAAACTATGAGGCTAAACATGGAATTTATTATTAATTACAACTTATTTACCAGTGGATCAATCAAAATCGATGCTGCTTCGTTAAGCGAAGCAATATTGATG